>DASRVB010000035.1:0-22274 GCA_035687725.1 Gemmatimonadota bacterium | reverse complement strand
CAGCTCGGTCAGGTCGTGGAGGAGCGCGCCGAGAGACGCCGCACGCGTGGGATCCCCTTCGGCCTCGTTGCGTGCGTCGGAGACGTATTCGGACAGCAGCCCGAGCATCTCCTCGGGATCCGACCAGTCGATGAATGTCATCCGGCCCCATCGGGATGGGATCCGGACCCCTCGGCGATCAAACGCGCTCGACGCGGCAGTTGTAGCAGCCGGGCCGCGCGTTGTGGATGTGCAGATACCGCACCGAGTCGTCCGCGAGCTGGGCTCGAATCGCGGCCGCGAGCCTCGCACCGTCGACTACCTCCGCCGCTACCATCATCGCCTCCTCGTCGTAGCCGCGCAGGGACAGGAGGGGGTGCCCGAACATCATCGGGATCTCGCCCACCTCGGCATCGACCAGACTCACGCGGCAGGGGAAGCCGGGGTTCTCGTCGACGACCAGCCGCCGCGCTCCCATGGCCTCCAGCTCGGAGTCGTTGCGACCGAACAGGGGGACGAACTGTTCAGACGGAAGGGCCACGAACTGGAACGTACCGCTCATCCTGGTCACCTCCTCAAGGTGTCGGAGCCGCTTCGCCGGGCGCGTACGACTCGACCGCGTTCGCCTCGACCTCCTCGCGTGTGAACCACGCGGGCTTGAACCGCCGGTCGGAATAGAGCTGCGCCTGGTCGAAGAAGTGGGGCGACTCGGGGTCGCCGCTCTGTCCGAACACGAGGAGCGAGCGACCACGAGCGACGGGCCCGAACTCGATCACCTTCATGAACGAGTTTCCGTGCTCGCCGTAGCGGACACTGGTCCTTCCCCAATCCCCGATATGAAAGACGAAGACCGAACCGGCGGCGGCCGGCGCCCCCGCGACCGGCACGCTCGGGAGATCCGCCGAGAAGTCGTCGTCGTTCTGGGAAGGGGGCCGCTGGAGGCGGTTGAGCTCGCCCCATGCGACCTCCGTCCGCCCCCAGTCGCGCTCCAAGTCGTCGAGCACGCTGGCGAGCGCCTCGACGTGCGCGAAGGGCCTGGACTGAAGGGCCTCGTCGATGAACCAGCGCTCGGTCGCGATGACCCACCACGTCGTCTCGACGGACTCGATCGTCGCCCGGCGGTCCCAGGACTCGAGGCGTTCAATCGCCTCGCCGACCGCGCGCCGGCCCGGCGAGCCGGGGGCCAGCGACGCCGACACATCTGGCCTTGCGGCCGCGGCCAGCGCCTCCCATTCCGCGACCAGGACCGGGATCAGGCTGTCGGCGAGCGATAGCCGCGTGTCCCATACGGCGCGCGCGAACTCGTCGAACGTCACGCCCCTCATGGATTCGAGAATTCGACGCGAGCTCACGGCCCGCGCGTTGTTCTCCTCGCCACCGATCATGTAGGGCGGGAAGTCCTCGCGCGCGAACCCCACGCTGTCGGTCGCGACGAAGGGGGCGGAGTTCGTATTGAGGAGGAAGCCGGACGGCGGATTCAGGACCTGCGGGAGATCGGCGAGGGGATGGAATTCACCCCACTCCGTTCGCGGGTCGCTGCCGTCGACGGGCTCGCGCCACGCGAACGACGGGTCGCGCCGGGGGACCGCCGAGCCGTACAGGTACCAGATGTTCCCATCCGCGTCGGCGTACATGAGGTTCATGTAGGCAATCCCCAGCCGGCCGACGGCCTCCTGGAACTCGGCCAGCGACTGCGCGCGGATCATCGCGTCGAGCTGCGCGAACCAGCCGCCGTCCTCGAGGCGCGCGATCCTGGCAGCGAGCGGACGGCCCGCTTCGTCGAGTCCGACGACCGACCCGTGATGGGTCCTCCAGAACCTGAGCGTCCTTTCTCCCCCGCCTGCGACCTTCACCGTCTCGGTCCACGTCTCCGTGGTCCGGGTTCCGTCGCCGTAGCGGTAGGCGAGAGGCTGCGCCGGGTCGTCGAACCGCTCGACGTACAGGTCGCTGATGTCCGCGAAGTTGTCCGTATACGTCCAACCCAGCCGGGCGTTGTTCCCCATGTACGGGAAGAGGAACCCGAACCGCGTCAGGCCGCTGAACTCGAGCCCCTCGTCGCTGCGGAAATGGATCTCGACGTACCGCTCGACGCCGAAGAACGATTGATGCGGATTGACGAGGAGCATCGTGGTTCCGTCCGCCGTCCGCGACGGCCCCAGCGCCCACTCGTTCGATCCCAGGGGGATGTCGCCCATCGGTCCGCGGAGCGTCGAGGCGAAGCGCATGATGGAGCGCGCGTGGAAGTCCTCGGTGGTCGAGGCCGGAGTGACTGCCGCGCTGGCGTCGCCGCCCCCGGGCCAGCCGTCCCGCAGCAGCCGCTCGAGGTATTCCTCTTCGAAACCCGCGTACGCCAGGAATTCGAGTTGGTGGTACTTGAATCGGATGAGCTCCAGCGTGTGCCAGGGCTCGACGCGCTCGAGCAGCCCTCGCGCATTGGAATGTGCGTCGAGGTAGGCGTTGAACCCGGCGGCGTAGGCGTCGAGGAGGGCTTTCATCCGCGGATCTGAACGCTCGTACTCCTCGCGCGAAAGGCGCGGGATCTCAAGGGCGCGGGCGATATAGTCGTCGGCCAGCGCCTCTTCGCCCAGAAGCTCGGCTCCGCGCCCGGACGCGCGGAGGAAGTTCCGCTCGACCGCGGGCCAGTCCTCTTCGGCCTGCGCCCACGCCACGCCGAACATCACGCTCGCGTCCGTCGGGCCGAAGACATGCGGCACGCCGTAGCCGTCCCGGTAGATCGTCGGCCGATCCGGTGTCGGCTCCTGGGCGTGGAGGATCGCCGCAAGGCCGAAAAGCGTGAGGAGGGTCAGCAATGGGAGTCGCACGGCCCGGATCATTGAGCGCTCCTCAGTTTCCGGTCGGCGTGGCCATCAAGCGGGGATCGCCTCCAGGATCGAAATGCCTCCCGCAGTATCGATCTCTCGTTCCATCTTGAAGCCCGCCTTGTCGAACAGGTCTTCGTACTCCGCCCGCGTGCGCTGGCGGCCGCCAAGCAGGAATAGCATGTGGATGTCGAGGGTCTTCGCCCAATCCGGTCCCGGGGTGGGCGGGATCAGCTGCTCGATCAGGAGGACCTTCGCATGCGGCTGCACCGCCGATCGAACCGCTTTCAGAATCGCGATCGCCTGCTCGTCTCCCCAGTCGTGGATCACTTCCATCAGCAGATAGGCATCGCACGTCGGCAGGGGGTCCTTGAAGAAATCACCGGCCCGCAGCGAAAGGCGCTTCGAGGCCGTGCCTGCCACCTCCTCTATCACATGTGGGAGGTCGAACAGTACCCCGCTCGCATTGGGCGCGGCGTCCAGTACCGCCTTCAGCAGGTGTCCGTGCCCGCCTCCGATGTCCCCAATGGTGTCGAACTCGGAGAAGTCGTACGCCGCGACGACTCCGGCCACCTGCCCGTGGGCCTTTCCCTTCATGGCCTCGTTGAAGATCCGGTTCTCCTCGGGATGCTCCGCGAAGTAGTCCCAGTGCCCCTCCGGAAGAACCTTGGTCGTCGCCGGAATCCCCGCTCTGACGCTCTCCTCCAGCGCGCCGCAGATCGCCCAGTTGATCGGCAGGCCGAACATCCGGACCACTGCCCGCATGGACTGTGGGTGGTCGGTCCGCAAGAGTCGGGAGGCGGGCGAGTGGCGAAACGCATTATCCTGGGACTCGAACAGTCCGTAGGCGGAAAGAAAGCGCAGGACGCGCCCCAGGGCGTCCGGATCGGCGCCCACCGATGCCGCCAGCTCCTCCGCCGTTCGAGGCGATTCCTCCAGTACATCCGCGACGCCGAGATCGGCGACAACGTGGAGGCACCGCGGCAGCACATACCCGCCCGCGATCTGCAGGACCGTGACCATCGGGTTGACGTCGCCCATCGGGTTCCGCTCCTTTCTCCCGACTCGTCGGCTGACCACTAGACCACTGACCAGTCTAGCGTCAGGGCGCCCGCGTGCCCTCGCTCAGCATGACGAGCATGTCGTCGGCGCCTCCCGTTCCATAGCGGGCGGCCACCACGCCTACCAGGCGATCGCCGTCCAGGCGGTACACACTGCTCATCGTCACCGTGGTTCCCGGACGGCGGATGCTCTCGTACGGGCCTTCCACGACGATCAGGCTATCTCCCGCCGCGGTCACGGTGGCCGTGATGGGATCGCGCTCCGGAAGGAGGAGCGTCCATCCCTCGGGCGTCACCTGAACCTGCGAGGTCGTCGCGGTCGTGTCTCCCGACACGGGGACGTACCGCATGTTCCATGTTCCTTCGATGTCTGCGAGGGAGATCGCCGGCCCCATCGCGACCGTGTCGGCTGGCGCCCCGGCCTCGGGTGGCGCGCTTTCGCAAGCTGTGGCCAGCCAGCAGACTGCCACAACGAAAATCGAGATCGTGGACCTGGACACCGCGGACCTCCTGGGCGAGGGTCGCAAGACCCATCCAGTTTACGGTCCGTGTCCATGGCCGGGTACCTACTTGGAGCTCAGCACGAACGTGTTCCCGTCGGGGTCCTTGAAGCCGGCGGCGGTTCCCCACGATTCGGTCTTCGGCTCCTGCGTGAACTCTACGCCGCGCTTCCTGAGCTCTTTCCACGTTGCCTCGACGTCGTCGGCCTGGAACGACATGCGCTGGAACGTGCCGACGCCCTCGCCGTTCTCCGGCCGGTAGAGGACCACCTTCGTCTCGGCTCCGGGGATCTCCAGCTCGATCCAGCGCTGGCCCTCGCCATAGGACTGATCGGTCAGCACCTCGAAGCCGAGACCCTTCGTATAGAACGCGAGCGCCCTGTTCTCGTCGGTCACGGGGATGCTGACGAACTTGACGCGCTTGATCATCATTCCTCCTTCGCCATTTGTGGAACGATCTCCTCGATTTCCGTCCGTGCCCCAGCATATCGGTCACCGGCATCGATTCAAGGCGTGCAACTTCCGCTATGGCAGCGAGTGCTATATTGGCGAGATGAAGCGGGCCGCAGATCCCCCGGTCGAGGTCGACGGCTATGTACTGGACGTCCTGATGCGCGACCTGGTGGGTCACGACCGATCCCCTTCGGCCTTCCTGGTATACCTCTGGCTGTGGCGACGGACGCGGAGCGGCGAGGCTCGCGTTCCACTCCAGCGGATCGCGGAGGGAACGGGGCTGTCGAAGCGGGGAGTTCAGGACGCCATCGACCACCTGGAGTACCGTAAGCTCCTCAGCGTGAGGCGCGAGGGCATCACCGCCGTGCCGGAGTACTCGGTCCTGCGGCCCTGGGCTTGATCAGTCAGAACATTCGACCCGGAGGACATGGATGATCAGCGGGCTAGACTTCATCGGGGTTCCCTCCCGCGACGCGGAGCGCTCCCGCGCATTCTACGTGGAGACGCTGGGATTGCGACCGGACGACCACGCGAAATTCGAGTTCTGGGTAGGACCGACCTGCTTCGGAATCTGGGAGCCTGAGAAGTTCGGCCTGCCGTTCGCCCCGCAGAAGAATGCCCCCCCTGCCCTCCGCGTCGACGACGTCGCGGCCACGCGCGCCGCGCTGGAGGCCCGGGGCCTCGTCTTCCACGGCGACACGCTCGATACGGGGGTCTGTCACATGGCGCTCTTCACCGATCCCGACGGCAACGATCTCATGCTCCACCACCGGTACGCGCCGTACGAGGAGAGCTGACATGAAGGCGGACGCGCCTGATTCCGCGACGATCGACCAGTACATCGCGGGTTTCCCCCCGAATGTGCGAAAGATCCTGCGAGACATCCGGAGAACGATCCGGAAAGTCGAACCAGATTTCTCGGAAACGATCCGCTATGGGATCCCGACGTTCCAGCTGGACGGAAAGAACGTGATTCACTTCGCCGGCCATGCGAAGCACACGGCGGTGTACCCAGCGCCCCGGGGAAGCAAGGAGCTCGCGAAGGAACTGGCTTCCTACGGCGGCGGGAAAGGGACCGTTCAATTCCCGCTGAACGAGCCGGTTCCGCACGATCTGATCACCCGAATCGTCGATTACCGTGTGCGCGAGCATCGCGCGAAGCGCCCCGCCCGCGGGGGATGAGCGACGCATGCAAAGCAGAGCTGATCGAGGCGATGGACGCCTGGGACCGGGCAGCCGGACCTTTCGCGGTCAGGCCGTCGTTTCTCCTGGCCGGTTCCGCTTCCACAAACTGTACCCCCATGCGATCGCGTAGCCCAGATACAGGATGTACGGCAATAAGGTCAGGGCAGCGATGCGGTCCAGCTCGAGTGTCAGGACGAAGAGTGCGATGGCTACGAGGCCATAGGGCAGGAAGGCAAGGAAGCTGAGGAACAGGTTCCGCGCCCGGAAAAAGAGGTAGTTCCACAGCGCGTTCATGAGCATCATGCACACGAGGAGGGCGATCCCGGCGTTGCGGAGCCCGGATGGAGGTAATTGGAACAGGCGATACGAGACCGTGAAGCAGAGGGCGTAGAATAGCCCGCCGATCACGAACCACACGACGAGTGGAGGAGAGAATCTCGGGAGGCGGAGGTCTTCGAACCGCGCCTGGACCCCGCGTCCCGCGAGAAGGCCCTCGAGAGCCGCGGAAGTCGCGCAGAGGACGATGGAGTAGAGGAGCGGATTACTCATGTTCGGGGGCGCGCCCGAGGAAGAGCTCCAATCCCCACTCGACCTCCGAGTGTTCGAACAGGATCCGCCCGACGTCCGTGAACCCCGCCTCCTCGAGCGTCTCGATCCAGACCGCGCGCGGGAACAGCCCGACCTCGTGCCGATCGTGCGCGACGCGGACGGTGCCGTCCTCCTGCCTCATGAGGAATGCGTAGTCGGCGATGACCGTCGTGTCGGAGGGGTCGGGGTCCCACACCCACTCCAGGTACCGGAAGCCGCGCCCGTCGCCGTCATGGCCGCCGTGGCCGGTGCGCGGCGCGAACGTCTCGCTGACGTTGTCCGGAACGAAGAGCGCGGCACCGCCTGGCCGGCAATGCGCCCGCGCGGTGCGCATCGCGCGGAGCAGGTCGTCGCGGCTCGTCATGTAGGCGATCGCGTCATGGACGAAGACGGCGTCGAACTCGCGGCTCAGCCGCACGCTCCGCATATCCCCGAGGACGTGCTCGCACTCGGGGTTGAGCGCGCGGCTGACGGCCTGCATGTCGGGCGACGCGTCGACGAGCGTCATCCGGAAGCGGCGCTTCATGTGGGACGCGTTGTTGCCGCCGCCGCTCCCCAGCTCGAGCACTGTCTCCAGCGGATCGACGCCCGCCCCCTCGAGGACGCGTCGGTAGTAGTCGGCCTCCTCGGCGTAGTCATCCGGCGCGGACAGCAGCGGCCACCAGCTCGCCAGCTGTCCGTACATCAGGGGCTCACCATCCGCCATGAATGGAACGTCGTTCGGCGGCGGCGGGGCGACAACGCGAAATGATTCAAGTCCGTGCTATACTCGCGGGCGCCTGTCGGCGATGACGAAAAGGGAGGAGGACCATGGAATACTCACGCGCAGAGCGGTTCTGGCTCATGCTGCTGGGTGCGGTCGGTCTGCTCGGCATCAACGGGGTGTTCCTCTGGAGCCTCTACGCCCGGCCGGAGGCGCTCCGCGATGCGCTCGCGAATCCCCTCGCGCTCGCGTTCGGCGTCGAGGCCATGCTCCTGGTGGTGACGCTCGCCTGGCTCTTCCGGAAATGGGGCCTGACCCGGCTCGGGTGGGGATGGTTCGTGGTGCTGTCGCTCGTCGGGAGCCTCGCGTTCGCGATTCCGGTGGCGCTCCTGCTCCCCCGTCGGAACGGTCCCGGTACGCCCTCGCGCCCCTAGTGCTCTCCGAACGGGAGCTTCAGGAACGATGCAACCGACGGAAGCGTGTCGACACCCCAGTGGAGCATGACGAGCGCGGGCAGGTTCCGCCACCGATCCCACGCCCACCCGAGGATGAGGGCGACCACGAACACGGGTAGCCCGGTGCCGAGAAGCACGGACTCGAAGTCGCCGGCCGTTCCCTCGGCTCCCTCGGCGAGGAAGTAGCGCGTCGGCAAGTGCCAGGCAGTGAACAGGACCGCCGTGACGAGGATCGCCGCGATGCGCCCCCACGCGCGCTCGAGACGCGTCTGAAATCCCCACCGGTAGACGAGCTCCTCGGGGATCCCGGCGCAGAAGAGCACCAGGATGCAGCCGAACCCCACCCGCAGCGCGGCCTCGACCGGCGGCAGCGAATCGGCCGCGGCGCGGATGGGTGCGATTCTGGAGGCGTTCAGCAGAAGTCCCGCGAAGAACAGGATTACGATCCTCGACACGGACCCCACGGTGGGCCGCCACCCCAGGAGCAGGTCGTCCGTCGTGTAGCCCGCGCGCCGGATGGCGAGCGCCGGCACGACGAGCAGCAGACCGATCTTGAAGCCGAGCACGTAGGTCGCGTCGGACGTGAGAGCGCTGGCGCCCCAGAGGGGCGCCGGCCACGCGCGCTCGACCAGACCCGTGACGAATGCGGCGCCGATGTATGCCACCGCGAACGCGAGGGCGACGCGTGTCTCCGGCGCGGGATCGATGATATGGACGTCGCTCGCCTGCAGGCGCTGGCGGGTGAGGAACGAAAAATGCAGCGCCCTCGGCGGCGTGATGGTCGCCGTTGCCATAGCAGCGTCCTACGGGAGAGCGCCGGGCCGGGTTTCGGGGGCGCAACGCCACGCCGTGCCGGTGTCAGAAAGCTTCTTGACACCCCGATCCCATCCATGCTACGGTCCCCTCGAGCATGGACATTCGCCATTCAGCCAAATCACTACTGCTCATTGGCTTGCTGGCTGCCTGCGGTGGCTACGGCGACGGAGGGGGAGCGTACGACGGGAGCGACGAGGATTCCGGCCCGACCGGCCCGGCGAATCCTGAGAATCCTCAGGCCCCGAGCGACGATTCGCCCTCCGACGGGACGGGCGATCCGGGATACTGATCCTTCCGATCAGCGAACGAAGCCAGGCGCACGCCGCGTCGCCGCCCGAACTGTAGCGCCGCAGCGCGTCGACTCGTTATCCTGCAGCTCGCTCGAGAGCGCCGGCGACATCGCTCAGGATGTCGTCGACCCATTCACAACCCACGCTGAATCGAATGAACCCTTCGCTGATCGCGTCGCCGCCCCAGCGGGCACGGCGCTCGGCAGTGGAGTGGACCCCCCCGAAGCTCGTGGCCTCGCGCACGAGTGTGAGAGCACGGAGGAATCGCTCGGCGCGCGCACGGCTTCCGAGGTCGAAGCTGACAACGCTCCCGAAGGCCTGCATCTGTCGCTTCGCGATCGCATGGCCCGGATGGTCGGAGAGGCCCGGATAGTAGACGGCCTCCACCGTGCTTTCGGACGCCAGGAACTCGGCCAGCCGTTGCGCGGATTGGCACTGACGATCGAGGCGCAACGACAGCGTCGCGAGCGAACGATGGGCCAACCACACCTCCATCGGGCCGGGGATGCTGCCGTGCTGCGTACGCCAGCTGCGCAGGGGAGCTAATCGCTCCGGGTCGGTCGCGGCAACGTGCCCGAGAACGAGGTCGCTGTGGCCGGTCAGCGCCTTGGTATCCGATGCGACCACGTAGTCCGCACCCAGGGCCAGCGGCTGCTGCAGGTAGGCCGTGGCAGTGGTGTTGTCCACCGCGACGAGCACGCCACGCGACCGCGCGCTCTCGACCAGCTCCCGGATGTCGCACACGTCGAGCTGCGGGTTCGTCGGAGTCTCGATCCAGAGCAACCGCGCACCCTCGAGCACGTCACCCTGCGCATTGCCCCGCGTCGGTGCCAGTCGGACATCGACGCCGATCGCCTGCAGCCAGTCGGCCGCAAGCAGGCGAGTCGTGTAATACGAATCTGCCGGCAGCACGGCCACGTCACCGGGTTTCAGGCAGACCCCGAAAACCGCTGCGACGGCCGCCATGCCCGACGCATAGGCGACCGCCTCTCCGCCCTCCAGCACTCCGAGCGCTTCTTCCCACGCGGTCCAGGTGGGATTGTGGAATCGCCCGTACGTCAGAGCATGTTGCGAGGGCTCGCCGGGAGCCGTATAGGTCGACGAGAATTGCGGACCGGCCAGGAACACGCCTGCCTCCTCGGATGCGCGATACCCGGCGTGCAGGATCAGCGTGTCCCGATGCATGGCGGCGGATCTCAGCCGATCATCATCTCGAGGATCTCGATCACCGCGGCTCGCTTGTCTTCATTATCCCCTGAGGTGATCGAGACGTCCGCCATCCAGGCGCGCTCGCCGGCAACCACGTAGCCCTGTCCATATCCCGGCGAGCCCCACGCGTGGCCGCGATCTCCGGCGTCGATGGCGATGACCTCCGCGTTGTACGGCACCGCCGCGTCGCGCATCTCCTGTTCCACCTGATCCGCCTGACCGGGCGACATCAGCATGATCGTGACGGAGGCCTCGAAGTCCGCGGTCTCGTAGTAGCAGCCCCCGCCGTACGGCTTGCTCTGCACGGGATGTCCCACCGCCGAAACGACTTCGGCCTCGGGCGGGCACGAAGGGTCGGTGCTGGGGCTGGCTTCGCTTCCCGGGCCGGCGCTTTCGGACTCCGGCTGCCCGGTGGCGACCGCTTCCGGCTCGTCTGCGCTTTCGCCGGCGCGGTCGCATGCGCCGAGCGCGCCAGCCGCGATCAGCACGAACGCGAACAGTAGGTCGGCTGTCTTCATGATGCCTCGTACCCTCGCTTGGGTCCCTTCGTCAGGAGGATCGACCATCGTCGTTCGCCCGCTCTACGATGCGGTCGATCCCGGTCTGGAGCAGGGCGTTGAACCCGTCCGGGTCCTCCATCATGAGGAAGTGGCCGACCCCCGGCATGAGCAGGACCTCCGCGCCGTAGCGTTCGAGCGACTCCACATCGTTTCCCGTCCCATCGGGATTGATCGCCACGAGAGGAAGGGACAGCTCCTCGAGGAGCCCGGGCATCACGCGGTCGAAGCTGAGCGCGTTCTCGAGCGCCTCGAGCGCAACATCGGGTGGCGCCGATGACATGTCCAGAGCGACGCTCTATGACCGCTTCGAGCTGCTCAGGGGTACGAGAGGTTCCGAGCCGCCGGTAGGCGTCGACCCAGATCAGGCCGGCGATCCGTCCCTGCAACCGGCGCGCCGCCTCCGCGATGACGTCCCCGCCCATCGAATGCCCGACGAGGATTAGCGCGATCGAGGCCGAGATCCTCGACGACGGCCGCGACGTCGCCGCCGAAGGCCGCCATCGTCCATTCCTCCCGACCGGCTCCGGATTCCCCGTGGCCTGCGAGAGCCGATCGCCACGACTCGGTAGTCGCGGGAGAGGGGCTCGAGCTGTCCCGCCCAGTAGGTCCGGTCGCACGACCAGCCGTGGACGAAGACGAGCGTCGGCGCACCCTCGCCGCGCTTCTCGTACGCGATCGGAATGCCGTCGGGGCTCGTGGTGAACTGCGTCATCTCGTTCGCCTCCTGCGCGCGCGCCGATCCGGCCGCGACCCCTGCAGCGAATACGCTCGCGGCCAGCACGCGGCCGAGCCACGGACCGGCTGTCGGCGTGGATCTCACTCCGTGTTCTCCATCGCGATCACGACCTTTCCTCTGGCGTGGCCCTCTTCCAGATACCGGATCGCCTCGGAAACCCCGGAGAGGGGGTACGTTCGGTCGATCACCGGCGTCACGGTCCCCGCCTCGAGGAGGTCGCGCAGGGTCACGAGGTCCTCCTTCTTGACCTTCGCCATGACCGGAACCAGGCGCTGGCTCACGAACGGCGACACGAGCGGGGCCGCGAGCATGGTCCGGAGCCTTCCGCCGACAACCGCGAGGGTTCCCTTCCTCGTCAGCGCGCGCCGGCACTCGGACAGCGATCGATTCCCGATCATGTCGAGAATCAGGTCGTATGGCCCGCTCCGCACGAAATCCTCCCGGGTGTAGTCCACTACCCGGTCCGCGCCGATCGCCCGCACCATCTCCACGTTCCGCGTGCTGCATACGCCGGTCACCTCCGCACCCAGCCACTTCGCGATCTGGACGGCGAAGGTCCCGACGCCGCCCGCCGCGCCGTTGATCAGGACGCTCTGCCCGCGCTGGAGCTTTCCCCGATCACGCAGCGCCTGCAGGGCAGTCACACCTCCGACGACGGCGGACGCCGCCTGCTCGAACGTCACGCCGGCCGGCTTCGATGCCAGGGACTTCTCGGAGGCGCACGCGTACTCGGCGAACGCCCCGCTGCACGATCCGAAGACCTCGTCGCCGGGCTGGAACTGCGTGATGTTCCCGCCCACCGCCTCCACCAGCCCGGCCACGTCGACGCCGAGCCGCGGGTCTCTGGGTTTCGGGAGGCCCACCATGACGCGAATCGGGTAGGGGGAGCCCCGCACCACCCGCCAGTCGAGGGGATTTGCGGATGCCGCGCGCACCCGGATCAGCACCTCGTCTTGCTTTGGTGTCGGTGTCGGCACGTCCTCCAGGCGCAGGACGTCCGGCGAGCCGTATTCGGTGTAGAGGATTGCCTTCATACGGGCGACCGTCTGTGCAGTCGCTTCTCGTAGCGCCAGACTTCGAGCGGAAAGCTTCCATTCGGCGTATCCAGCTGTTTGACCTCGGTCCCGACACGGTGCCACCCCCACTTCTCATAGAACCGCGCGGCTCGGTCGTTTCCGATGGCGCACGCGAGCCAGGCTACCTCGACACCGCCTTGCGAGAGCCGGGTCTCGGCATCAGCGAGCAGAGCGGCCGCGACACCCGAGCCGCGCGCTTTGGCTGACAGGTAGAGCAGATAGAGTTCGTCGTCCTTGATCGCGCAGAGTCCTGCGGGCTCGCGGGACAGATCGACCACTCGCACGCCTGGAAGCATTGCCGCGAGGCGCTCCGCGAGTCTTTCCACTGTGCGAAGCCTCGGCAATTCGACCGGTACGATCGTGGCGTGCGCATCATGCCATGAGTCGTACCAGAGCCGGGCCAGACGACCGACCTCCCCTACCTCGGCGTTCCGGATCTGGACTAGGGGATCCCTCATGATACGACGAGCCTACTCGGGCCCGTCGCGGGCGGGTAGGAGCCGACGCGGGCGGGCAGGAGCCAGCCGCTAGTCGGGCTGACCGTCGACGAGCCGGCGTTGATCGCGGACGCTGTCGACGCGGTAGAGCTTCCAACCGTCAGGAGTTCTCCGCCAGGTCTCGTTTTGCGTTGCCCAGGTCTCCACGTGGTGCACGAGACCGTCGGGCCGTAGCGCCATCCGAACGAGGTGTTGCCGCACGACGGCCCGTGACGAGTCGCCGGTGACTTCGAGGCTGTCGATCTCGAAGTCCATCGAGATCCAGCGCTCGATTCCGTTGAGGAGGCCGATCGTATAGTTCTCCATCGCGGCGCGGTCCCGCACCGTGCCATCGGGCCCTACGGCGTGGAAATCCTCCGTTCGGAGGGCCATGATGGCGTCGATGTCTTCCGCGAGGAAGGCGCGCTCGTTGTCGTCGTACCACTGCTCGATCTCGCGTCGAACGGCGGATGTGTCCGCCGTCCCTACGGGCCCGGAAGACGGTGGTGCAGAAGCACGAGTGCAGCTCGCCGCGGAGACAGCAAGGAGTACCAGTAAGAAACGCATTCGCACGCTCCGGCTCAGGTCATGGGGCCCGAATCCGGAGAGTGGGACACTTCGAGGGAATCGACGGTTGCGGCTAGACCTTGAACTCCTGGTCGAGGATGAACACCTGAACCGTTTCCCGCTTCACGCCATCGGACTCCATGGCCTCCGCCGTCACGGGAGAATCGAGGATCTCCATGAACTTCTCGAGGTCGTCGGGCTTGCAGCAGACCGCGGCACGGTTGCCCGAGATCCCGAAGTCGACGGGCTTCTTGACCGTCATGCTCTTGAAGAGCTTGCCGTGCGTCCGGAACCCTTCCTCCCACTTCTCCGGATCCTCGACTTCCGCGATGACTAAGACCTTGGTCCTGGCCATTGTGCCTCCTGTCGTTGGTGGGTCGCGCGAGGACTCGCGGCGACCATGGAGAACGTACCATCCGGGGGGCCTTACAGGCTCCCTTACGGTTGGGCAGCGAGGCGCTCCGCTTCCCTGCGCGCGTGCTCGTTGCGGGGATCCAGCTCGTGCGATTTCCGGTAGCTCGCAATCGCCGCCTCCTTGTCCCCGAGCGCGACCAGCCCATCGCCCAGACTGTCGTACGCGTTCGACGACCGGGGAAACTCACGCACGTTCCTCTCGAACAGCGCGACCGCGTCGACCGGGCGATCCAGCGCCAGGAATCGGTATCCCAGGGTATTCAACAACGACTCCGGGAAGGCGCTCGCGCCGAACTCGTTCTTGAGCCTCTCGTAGACCTCGAGTCCCGCCGCGACGCCTTCTGATCGAATCGACTCTTCGAGGCGATGTCTCACGATCCGGGTCGGGCTGTTGTAGGGTTCGTAGCCCATGACCGCCGGGGCCGCCCGGCCGCCACCGACGACCGCGAGGACCTCTCGTACGATACCCAGCCCCGTGCTGCTGTTCGCGAAGTACACCACCGCATCCTGCCGGTCCAGGTTCACGTACACGAACGCCGTGAATCCGGAGTTCGAGTTATCACCCCAGTGCCAGAGTGCGCGCGCGCCGTGGGAGGTTTCCAGCGCCCATCCCAACCCCCAGTCGATCCCGTCGGCGACCTGCACGTGGGGGTGGACCATCTGCTCGAACGTTTCGCGCCGGAGACCCTGCCCGCGCATGACGGCACGCACGAAGGTCGCGTAGTCGTGGGCGGTCGTGTGAAAGCTGGACGGCGCCCGGGCAGTGACGGGGCGGGAGGGGGATCGGGGACTCTCGAAGTCTCCGTGGCCTACTGCGGCGTTGTCCGCCCAATCGTCTCGCCAGACGAAGCCGCTCCGCGTCATTCCCAGGGGATCCAGAACCGTGCGACGGGTGAGCGAATCGAGCGATTCTCCGGCGATCGATTCCAGCACTCTCTGCAGGAGGAGGAACCCCTCGCCCGAGTATCGGAAGCGCTGTCCGGGATCGAAGGCAAGGGCGAGGCTCTCCTCGCCGATCCGCTCGTTCTGTAACCCCGTCGTATGCGAGAGCACCATGCGGGCCGTGATCCGTTTTGCGCGCTCGTCCGGCAGCTCGGGGATGTCGGCGTATTCGACCAGCGGGCGGTCGAGGTCCAGGAGCCCGGCATCGACGAGAGTGAGCGCGACGTAGGCCACGACCGGCTTGCTCAGAGATGCGGCTTCGAACACGGTGTTCTCGTCGACCGGGTCGCCATCGTCGACGCCGCGTACACCGAAGCCCTTCGACCAGGCGATCTCTCCATCGTGCAGCATCGCCATGGCCATCCCTGGAACGCCGGCGCTGTCCATGAGGGAGAGGAGGTTCTCCGGCTCGGTCACCGGCGGCTCCCGCGGCTCCCGCCGCTCCTCACCACCCGGGGCCGAACCATGGACGCACCCGGCGACCACCAGGATCGATGCGAAGAATGCGCGCATGGTCACTCCTTCCGGCAGATTGGAGCCCCGGAGTTGACCGAGGGTTGGTTGCCCCCTATAGTTAGGATAATGCCTAAGTATTTGGAGCTGGATCTGATCTTCCGCGCCCTTGCCCATCCTACCCGGCGCGCCGTCGTCGAGCGATTGGGCCGCGGACCTGCGGCCACTATGGAACTCGCGCGTCCGTTTCGTGTGGCGCTCCCCTCCTTCCTCGAGCACATGGAGATCCTCGAGGCGTCCGGTCTCGTGCGATCGCGGAAAATCGGGCGCGTCCGCACCTGGCGGCTCACCCCGGCCCCCCTCGAGGCCGCCGCGAGCTGGATGGCGGAGCAGCGCGCGATCTGGGAGCGGCGGCTGGATCAGCTGGACGACTACCTCCACGACATGAAGGACCACTCCACGACATGAAGGACACCACGAGATGAAGGAGACCCACGATGGATAAGACATTCACTCCGGATCCCCGCCTCGATCTCGTCCTCGAGCGCGTCGTCGACGTCCCGCCGGAGAAGGTCTGGGCCGCCTGGACCAAGCCCGAGCACGTCGTGAAGTGGTTCACGCCGAAGCCGTGGTCGACGGTCGACTGCGAGATCGACCTCCGCCCCGGCGGGATCTTCCGCACCGTGATGCGGTCGCCCGAGGGCGAGGATCACGAGAACGTGGGCTGCTTCCTCGAGGTCGTCGAGAACCGGCGGCTCGTGTGGACCGACGCCCTCGGGCCCGGCTGGCGGCCGAATCCGGAGCCCTTCATGACCGCGGTCGTCTCTATCGAGCCCCACAAGGGCGGTACGAAGTACACCGCGATCGCGATCCACAAGGACGAGGACACCCGGAAGAAGCACGAGGAAATGGGGTTCCACGAGGGGTGGGCGACGGCGCTCGACCAGCTCGTCGAGTACGTGCGATCGCGGGAGCCCGATACCGGCGTGAGCTGAGACCGCCGGTTATCACCCGGTAACGGCGATCAAGGACGACTGAACACCGCCCCGTGCGGGATTCCCTTCGCCTGGCCCCCGTGTGGCCAGGTCTCGTCGTCCATCGTAAACCCCGGCTCGCTTGCCCCCTCCTCCCGGAAGCGCTCGTCGAGCGTCAGCTGGCCGCTTTCGGGGTCGAAGCGCGCGATCAGCACCCGATGCTGCATGGCGCCGTAGCCGGTGATCGCCACGCGCCGTTGGTCGACGGATACCGAGATCCAGTGCGGCACGTCGTCCGGACCGAGCGTCAGGCGGGAGACCTCTCGCGGCTCGGCGGGATCCTTGATGTCGAGACTCACGATCGCGCTCCAGGCGGGGACCGTCACCAGGTAGTAGTCCCCCACGACGACGGGGATCGCGCAGTAGGTCTCCGGCTTCCGCGGGAAGGACGCGACCAGGCGCGCGCTCGGTGCCTCGGTCTCCAGGCCCTCCATCAGATACAGGCCGCAGGAGAACGTCGAAACGAGGACCGTCCGGCCGTCCGTCAGGACCCGCGGCTCTGCGGTCAGGGCGGCCTCGTCGCCGGCGGGCCCGTCGGGAAGCGTGATCGTGTGGAGCGGCGCGAGATCGGACAGCCGCCAGATCTGGAGCTGGCGCGAGGCGCTATCGTCGACGCCGTGCATGTCGGTCGTGGTCGTCACGATCCGGTCGAGCGCGGGCACGACGCCGGCGCTGTAGACCCGGTTCTCAGGATCGAGGCCGGGGACGTCGGCCGAGCTCGACCGCACCGGCGCGCCGGTGGGCGTCACTTCGACGAGCCCGCCTGTGGCCCCGCCGCCGGCTCCGTGTCGCATCTGGAACGTCGCGAGGACGTTCCCGTTGGGGAGACGCAGGTAGGAATGCGGGTGGCTGTACCCCTCGAGGTCCCCGAACTGCCCTGCGAGGCGCGGGCGCGCGGGGTCCGTCAGATCGAAGATGAAGGTCCCCCCCACGCCGAATCCGCTTGCGAAGAGCTGCCTGTCAGCCGGCAGCTCGTGCTCGGTGTGGTGCGGCCCGTTGCCGAGGCCGGGCACCGGCAGAGTCGTTACGAGCCGGCCGTAGCGCGTCGAGTCCTGGGTGACGTCCAAAACCGCCAGGAAGTCCGGCTGCGTGGAGTCCTCGGATGCGGTCCAGAGGTACAGGTACTCCGGTGCCGGGTCGGACTGCGCGGCCAGTCGGCCGGCCCGCGTCAGCGAGACAAGCAGGAACAGGAGCACGAGCCGGATCATGGCGAGCCTCACAGGCAGAGGTGGAGAGACGGAATCGGACGTAACGAGCGGCTCAATGTTTCACAAGTGGCTGTGGAATGTGGGCGTCGCGTCCCAGCGGTCGTGCATTCCGTCGACATACGTGATCGGGACCCGAGACAGCTCCTCCTCCGTCACGCCCTTCAGGCAGCCGATGTTCACGCCGTACATCTTGCCGATCGGTGTCTCGTTCCCGACGCCGAAGACGCGCACGCCGCAGTGGCGGCAGAAGAAGTGCTCGTTCTTCTCGGGGCCGAACACATAGCGGGTCAGCTCTTCCTCGCCGGCGAGGAGCCGGAACCCCTCCGGCATCGCGACCGCGACCCACATGCGGGTCCGCCGGCAGATCGAGCAGTTGCAGCGGAAGCTCGACTCGGCGAGATCGACGTCGGCCGCGATCCGCACCCGGCCGCAGTGGCAATTGGCGTCGTAGGTCTTCTTCATTCCCCGTCTCCCGCGCGCGGCAGATCCGTCATTCGAAGATCACCGGCTCCTGGTCGACCTCGAATTCGCCGTGCCGTACGTCCCCGGCGCGCTCGTAGACGTGGAGCACCGCGCCGGTCGTGGCGAGTGTCGTCTCCACGAGCCGGAAGCTCGCCGGGATCGTGCCTTCGCCGAACAGGCGCTTTCCCGTGCCGAGCACCAGTGGAAACCACCAGAGGCGCAGCGTGTCGACGAGATCGTGCTTCAGGAGCGTCTGCAGAAGGTTCCCGCTGCCGTGGACCTGGATCTCCCCGCCTTCCTCGGACTTGAGCTTCGCGACCTCCTCGGCGACTTCCCCGTCGAGCAGGAAGGAGTTGCTCCACTCGACGGTCTCGAGAGTGCGCGAGGCGACGAACTTGGGACGGGTGTTGAGGGCCACCGCGATCTCGTCCGCCGGGTCGGTCGATCTGGGCCAGGCCTCGGCGAAGATCTCGTAGGTTTTCCGGCCCAGGAGGAAGGCGCCTGCTCGACCAGTCCATTCGGTCATGACCTTACCGATCGTTTCGTCGTAGTGGGGGACGAGCCACCCACCGTGCCGGAAACCGCCGCTGCGGTCCTCGTCCGGCCCGCCCGGCGCTTGCATGACGCCGTCCAGCGTCAGGAATGTCCCCACCACCAGCGTCCTGCCCATCCTCTCCCTCCGTTGTCCGCGGGTCACGGTGTCCTCGGCCTGAAAAACGTACCGCCGCGAGCAGCGAGCGCCCCTTGGGAAAAGGCACGATCTTCTGCATAACCGACCGGGATGCCCTCACTCATCGGAATTGGAGGTCCCATGCACCGGCGCTTTCAGGGGTTTGCGGCGTTCGCGGTAGCGGCTATCTGCGCTTGCGCCTCGACCGCAGACCGCGGGTTCGTCTCCGATCGCATCAGCGTCGTCGCCCGCGGGTCGGGCCTGGACGTGATCCTGATCCCCGGATTGACCGGGCATCGCGAGGATGCCTGGGGTGGGGTCATCGAAACCCTGGACGACCGTTATCGCCTCCATCTGGTCCAGGTGAACGGCTTCGCCGGCGTGCTGCCGGGCGCCAACGCCGGAGGGCCGGTGTCAACGCCTGTGGCGGAGGAGATCGCGCGCTACATCCGGGAAGCGGGCCTCGGCGGTCCGGCGGTGATCGGCCATTCGATGGGCGGCACGATAGGCATGATGCTGGCCGCGCGTCATCCCGATGCGGTCGGACGGCTCATGGTCGTCGACATGATGCCGTCCATGGGCCCGTTCTTCGGTCCGGCGGGTGAAACGCCGGAAGGACTCCGCGGCATCGCCGATCAGGCGCGCGCCCAGATCCTCGAAGCTCCGCCCGGGAGGGGCTTCATCGCGCAGGTGTTCGAGGGCATGACCCTGGACGAGCAGATGGAGGCTATGCTCATGCGATACGCACGCGAGAGCGATCGCGGCACGGTCGCCAACGCCTTCCACGAGCTGATCGTGACCGATCTGCGACCCGAGCTTTCGCGCATCACCGCGCCGGTGACGGTGCTCTACGTGCAGCCGCCGAACGTGCAGGTCCCTCCGGACGAGTTCGATGCCTCCATGGCCGGTCTCTACGCCAATGCGGCGGACGCGAGGCTTGTTAGGATCGACGACAGCCGCCATTTCATCCAGTGGGATCAGCCGGAACGCTTCATTGCCGAAATCGACGCGTTCATGACGCGATGACGGAACGAGGACCTGAAGGGCGCATGTCCGGACTGGAGGGTGGGTGCGCTTGCGGCGAGGTGCGCTATCGACTGACGACCTCTCCGATGTTCGTCCACTGCTGCCATTGCCTGAACTGTCAGCGACAGACGGGGACGGCGTTCGTGCTCAACATGCTGATCGAGGCCTCGCGGGTCGAGCTGCTGAAAGGCACCCCGACCGCGGTCGATGTGCCCAGGGAGCACGGACTCCATCGGATCTTCCGCTGCCCGACGTGTCAGGTCGCGGTCTGGAGTGAATACGGCGGACGGTCCGAGGTGCTCTTCGTTCGCGCCGGGACCCTGGACGACCCCTCGACCGTGTCGCCGGACGTCCACATCTACACGCGGTCGAAGCTGCCCTGGGTCGGGTTGCCTCCATCGGTACCGGCCTTCGAGGAGTACTACGACACAAAGACCCTCTGGCCGCCGGAAAGCCTCGCGCGCCGCAAGGCCCTCTTCGGATGATGCGGCCCGCCTCACCGGTCACGGAGTAGGCCGGATGTTCGAAGGATTCGAGCAGAAGACGATCGATACCGGCGAGGCGTTGATTCGCGTGCGGAAGGGCGGCAGCGGTCCGGCGGTTCTGTTGCTGCACGGCATCCCGGAGACCCACCTCATGTGGCACAAGGTCGCCCCGCGTCTCGCGCGGGACTTCACCGTCGTGGCCGCGGACCTGCGCGGCTACGGAGACAGCAGCAAGCCACCGACCGCGTTCGACCACGCGCCGTACTCGAAGCGAGCCATGGCCCGCGACCAGGTCGAGTTGATGCGCCAGCAGGGCTTCGACCGGTTTTTCGTCGCCGGGCACGACCGGGGAGCCCGCTGTGCATACCGCTTGGCCCTCGACCATCCCCACGCCGTTCTCAAGCTCGCCGTGCTCGACATCGTGCCGACGGGCGACGTGTTCCGCCGGGCCGACATGACGCTCGGGCTCGCCTTCTGGGTGTGGTTCTTCCTGGCGCAGCCCTACGACCTGCCCGAGCGCGTGATCGGCAGAGACCCGCAGCTGTTTCTGGACTACATGCTGGACAGTTGGTCCGAGGTCCCTGGATCCTTCCCCGACGAAGTGCGCGCCGAGTATGGGCGCGCCTTCCGCAGCCGACGCGGCTTCCTGCAGACGTGGGAGGATGTGCTTGCGGTCTGGCGGGAATGGGCGGACGATGTCCGCGGTCGTGCCATCGACTGCGGCCACTTCCTCCCTGAAGAGGCACCGGACGAGACATTTACGGAGCTGCACATGTTCCTGACTTCCTAGTCGATGCCCGAAAGCAAACACGAGTCGATCGTCGTCGGGGATCGCGAAGTTTCGATCTCGAATCCCGACAAGGTCCTCTTTCAGAGGCCGAAATACACGAAGCTCGACCTCGTCCGCTACTACCTGGCCGTCGCCGAAGGGGCGCTGCGGGGCGCGGGCGGTCGGCCGAACGTCATGGTGCGCTACCCGAACGGCATCGAGGGCGAGTTCTTCTACCAGAAGCGCGCGCCGGAGAAGCGCCCTCCATGGATCGAAGTGGTGTCGCTGCGCTTCCCTTCGGGACGGAGCGCCGAGGAAATCGTCCCGCGCGACGCGTCGGCGCTCGCGTGGATGGCTAACCTGGCCTGCATCGAGCTCCATCCGCATCCCGTCCGCGCCGAAGACCTCGACCATCCGGACGAGCTGCGCGTCGATCTCGACCCCGTGCCCGGCATCCGTTGGGCGCAGGTTCGGCGGGTCGCCATGGTGGTCCACCACACGCTGACGGATTTCGGGCTCACCGGCTGGCCGAAGACCTCGGGTAGCCGTGGCATACATGTTCTAGTGCGCATCGAGCGCCACTGGGGGTTCGACGAGGTTCGTCGGGCCGCGCTCGCGCTCGCGCGCGAGGTCGAGCGGCGCGCGCCAAGGCTGGCAACCAGCAAATGGTGGAAGGAAGAGCGCCACGGCGTGTTCGTCGATTACAACCAGAACGCAAAGGATCGGACCGTCGCCTCGGCGTACTCGGTACGCCCGACTCCCGATGCGCGGGTCTCGGCACCGCTTCGCTGGGACGAGGTGCCCGATGTGGACCCCGCCGACTTCACGCTCGCGACGATTCCTGAGCGCTTCACGGAGCTGGGCGACCGCCACGCGGGGATCGACGAGACCCCCGGCTCGCTGGAGCCGTTGCTCGAACTATCCGCGCGACACGAGCGCGAGGGGCAGGGCGACGCGCCCTGGCCGCCGCACTACCGGAAGCAGGCTGGCGAGCCGCCGCGCGTCCAGCCCTCGCGGGCGCGCGCGGCGAAGGCCAAAGTGTCGAAGCCAAAGACGCGAAAGAAGAAGGTCGGGACTTCGAAGGGGAAGCGGGAGTCGAAGTACCCGCTGATCGAGATCGGCCGCGCCAAGCGCAGGAGGGACGCGCTGGCCGGCCTCGAGCGGTGGAAAGCGCGTCACCCCGAAGCCGCCGCCCATCTCGAGCCCGCCGACGTCCTCGTCGACTCCATGCGCGGGCGATCCTCCACGTGGACGCGGATCCGGGTCAATCTCAGGAACGTTCCGATAAAGCTCCGACCGCGTCAGGAGCGCCTGGATCCGGACGAGAACACCCTGGAG
>DASRVB010000034.1:0-2514 GCA_035687725.1 Gemmatimonadota bacterium | reverse complement strand
TGCCTCGGGCACCGCGGAACCTCTGGCCGAGCTCGGCGTGGCGAGCCATTGCGGTTTGACCGAGCAGGGCGTTGCCGCGGACGGAGATGGAGACTGGGCCAGCGATTACGGAGGCGACTTCCGCCACGCGGCCTTTGTGTGCACGGGTGGGCCCGCCGACGTCGCCGAGCCGGACGTTCCCGGCGGCGGCGCGTCGCCGAGCCGTGCGGTGCCGATCGTGAGCGTCGATCCCTCCATTGACCTCGTCAGCGCCGACGGGTTCACCCCTGGGGAGCCGGTCACCTTCGCCATCTTCCAGACCCCGTCGAGCGGCCCGCCCTTGTTCGAAGCCTCGCGGCCGACGGAGGTCGAGTTCTCCTCGGGCGACGTGCGGTCTCCCGGCCACGCCGAGCTCCCGGCCGAGGACCACGGAGTGCCGCTGGAAACGGGCATGTTCGTGCGCGCCACGCAGGGCTCAACCGTCAAGGAGCTCACGATCGCCCCCTTCAGTATCGACCTCGCCGATCCGCAGGCCGACATCGTGGCGGGTACCGCCGAGGTCCCCCCTGGAGGCGAGCTGATCACGTCGGTCGACCTGCAGCTCACGGAGAAGCCCGAGGTCGTCGATGGGGCCTGGGAAGTCGACATCGCAGCCCTGCCGCGGCCGGCGGGCTGCCCCGAGCCCGACTGTGAATGGCCCTACCCTTGGGGCCTCGACTCGAACGTCGAGGCGAGCATCGTCGATGCGGAAGGCGACCGCACGGAGCTGACCGAGGGAGCCGCCGAGCTCGCCGAGGGAGTCGCCGGGCCGGGCGGAACGGTGACGACCGATTCCGAGGGAGACGGCGCAACTGTCGAGGATCCCGTCGAGACGGCGGTCACCACTCCCACCGGCGGCCCCGTCTCGATCCGCGAGGAACAGCAGACCCAGGAAGCGCCGTCGAGCTTCGCCTTCCTGGGGCAGCAGATCGACATCGACGCTCCGGTCGAGACGGAGGGCAGCCCGCTCGAGATCGAGGTGCGCGTCGACGCGAGGCGGGTGCCGGCGGGTGAGAGCGCGGCGACCCTGCAGATATTCCGCAACGGCGCGTTCGTACCGGAATGCGCCGGCGCGGCGGGCGCGGCCACGCCCAGTCCCTGCATCAGCGGGCGCGAGGATCTGTCGGACGGAGACGTCCGCCTCACGATGCTGTCGATGCAGGCCAGCGAATGGAACGCCGGAGCGTCCAACGATGCGCGCGCTCCGACTCTGGGAGCGCCCTCGTTCAGCGTAGATCCGAAGCCGCAAGACGAGACGAGCATCCTCTCGGCGACGGCGAGCGACGCGCTGACCGGCGTCGGCGGGGGCGAGTACTTCGTGGGATCCGATCCGGGGCAGGGCGAGGCCGCCGCGATGCTGCTCGACGCCTCCACGCTGACGGCCACCGTCGGAACCGATCTAGCCCCGGGCACCTACGACGTCGGTGTCCGCGCGCGCGACCGGGCCGGCAACTGGAGCCCCGTGACGACCGTCGAGCTTACGGTCATCACGGGTGGATCGGGATCGGGTTCGTCACCTCCGCCGTCACCTTCACCCTCACCTACTGCTTCACCTTCACCCACTCCGACTCTTTCACCTCCGGGAGACCCACTCGACGCGCAGTGTGGCGATCCGGGGGTGGTGTGTGGCACCGACGGGGACGATGAGCTCACCGGTACCGACGGGGCCGACATCTTCTTGGGTGGCGAGGGCAACGATTCCATCACAGGGGGTGGCGGGAACGACACGATCGTCGGCGGCGGCGGCAACGACACCTTGCTGGGCGGAGACGGGGACGACACACTCCTTGGCGGAGACGGGGACGACACTTGTGACGGTGGAGACGGGGACGACACGATCGACTGCAGCGCCGGAAACGATCTGCTCCTCGGCGGTTCGGGCAACGACGACCTGCGCAGCACGGCGGGGGCCGATCGCATAGCCGGCCAGGCCGGGAACGACACGATCTCCGGAGGCGCCGGCGGTGACGTGCTACGCGGAGGAGCGGGTGCGGACGCCATCTTCGGCCGGAGCGGCGCGGATCGCCTCTCGGGTGGAGTGGGTCGCGACTATCTCGGCGGAGGTGGGGAAGGGGACGCTCTAAACGGAGGAGACGGACGCGACCGCATGTTCGGTATGGGGGGCTCCGACGTTCTCCTGGCGCGCGACGGCTTCGCCGACGGGCTCAACGGAGGACCCGGGCGAGACCGCGCCAGAACCGATCGCCTGGATTCGGTGCGCTCCATCCCGTAGCTAGAGACGCTCGAGCACCTCGTCTGCCGCGCGCTCGCCCGACTGGATGGCCCCGTCCATGTAGCCCGTCCACTCGGTGGCGGTTTCGGTTCCGGCCCAGTGGATCCGTCCGACCGGCGCGCGCAGAGCCGGGCCGTGGGTGATGAGAACCCCCGGCGGCGCGATCCCGGTCGGGCAGCCGCGCGTCCAGGGGTCGGCCGACCAGTCCTTGTCGATGTATCCCGCGGTGTCGGCGGCCTTGCCTCCGAAGCATCCGATCGCGG
>DASRVB010000033.1:0-3492 GCA_035687725.1 Gemmatimonadota bacterium | reverse complement strand
TTCGGCGATCTGCTCGACCAGGTCCGCTTTGGTCATGACGCTCCTCCCTCTCGACGGCGCTGTGCCCACGCAGGAATGATCGGGGACTGAAGCGACCTTAAGATACGGGGCCGCAAGGACTTGTCAACACCGGGCCAGGGCCTCCCAGCGCTGCAGGCTGCGGACCTGCAGGGCTTCCCCGGGCCGTCCGGCGACGGCGCACGCCCTCGTCGCCTCCACCGAAGTCAGGCACGGAACGCCCGCCCAGAGAGCGGCGCGCCGGATCGCGGAGTTTTCGGGCACCGCCTCGGGACCCCTGACCGTGCTCACCACCAGCGAAAACTCGCCGCGGCGAACCCGGACCGCGACGCCCGATCCATCCTCGTCGGCGGATCGAACCGCGATTCCCCGCCTGGTCAGCTCCGAACGCGTGGCATCGGTCGCATAGAGATCCGCGCCCGCTTCCGACAGCAGTCCGGCGATCTCGCCGGCCGCATCCAGGTCCCGCTCGGCCAGCGAGAGCAGCACCCTCCCCGCGACGGCGGCTCTCAGATCGATGCCCACTCCCAGCATCGCCTTCCGGAACGCCTCGTCGGGATCCTCCGACAGACCGATCACCTCTCCGGTCGAGCGCATCTCCGGCCCCAGCACGGGATCGACGCCGGGGAATTTCTGGAACGGAAGCGCGGGCGCCTTGACGGCGATCGCGAGCGGTTCCGGATCGTCGACCAGGCCCAGCGCCTCGAGCCGCTCCCCCATCATCACCAGCGCCCCCAGCCGCGCCAGCGGAACGCCGACGGACTTGCTCACGAAGGGGATCGTGCGGGATGCCCGGGGGTTGACCTCCAGCGCGTAGACCGTCCCCGCGCGCACCGCGTACTGCACGTTCATGAGACCTCTGACGGGGAGCTCCAAGCCGATCCGCCGCGTGTAGTCGGCGAGGGTCGCCAGGAGCTCCGGCGAGGCGTCCCGCGGCGGCAGCCAGCAGGTGCTGTCCCCCGAATGGACGCCCGCCGCTTCCACGTGCTGCATGATCCCCCCGATCACCACCCGCTCGCCGTCGCCGATGGCGTCGACGTCGTACTCGACCGCGTCCTCCAGGAACTCGTCGATCAGGAGCGGGTGCTCGCCGCTGATCCTGAGCCGCTCCTCGAGCGCCGCCTCGAGCTCCGATTCGTCGTGGATGACGATCATCCCTCTGCCGCCCAGCACGTAGGAGGGCCGCAGGAGGACCGGGAAGCCGATCCGCCGCGCCTCGCCGCGCACCTCTTCCGGCGTGCGGGCGAACCCGGCGCGCGCCTGCGGGATCTCCAGGGACGAAAGCATCGACGAGAACCGGTCGCGATCCTCGCAGCGGTCGATCGCGTGCGGCGACGTCCCCACGATCGCGACGCCGGCGCGCTCGAGCGGCATCGCGAGCTTGAGCGGCGTCTGCCCGCCGTACTGCACGAGCACCCCATCCGGGCGTTCCTTCTCGACGATCGCGCCGACGTCCTCCATCGTGAGCGGCTCGAAGTACAGCGTATCCGATATGTCATAGTCGGTGGAGACCGTCTCGGGATTGCAGTTGACCATGATCACCCGGCGCCCGCTCTCGCGTAGCGCGAGCGCGGCCTGCACGCAGCAGTAATCGAACTCGATCCCCTGCCCGATCCGATTGGGTCCGCCTCCGAGGATGAGGATCTTCGATCCGGTCGCCGGACGCGCCTCGTTCCCCGAGTCGAAGCTCGAGTAGTAGTACGGGGTGCGGGCCTCGAACTCTCCGGCGCACGTGTCGACCACCTTGAAGCCCGGCCGGATCCCGAGGCTCTGGCGAAGCTCGCGCACGTCCTCCTCCCCGCGGTTCCACACGCGTCCGAGATGCGCGTCCGAGAAGCCGGCTCTCTTGAGCTCGAGGAGCTCCTCCGCTGCGCTGGCCCCGGCCGCCGGCTTGGTCCCCAGGCCGGCATCGAGATCTGTCAATCGCTCCAGCTGATGCAGGAACCAGGGGTCGATGCCGGTGGCCACGCGAAGCCGCTCGACCGGCCAGCCGCGACGGAGCGCTTCGACGACCTCGAAGATCCGCTCGGCGGACGGCGCCTCGACGCGCTCGGCCAGGATCTCGTCGGAGAGGGACGCCGCCACGGTGGAGAACGCGCCGTCGGCGCCCGTCTCGAGCCCCCGCAATCCCTTCTGGATCGCCTCGCCGAACGTGCGCCCGATCGCCATCGTCTCGCCGACGGACTTCATCGCGGTCGTCAGGCGCGCGTCGGCGCCCGGGAACTTCGCGAAATCGAAGCGCGGGATCTTGGCCACCACGTAGTCGATGCTCGGCTCGAACGAGGCGGGCGTGACACCCGTGATGTCGTTCGGGATCTCGTCGAGCGTGTATCCGACTGCCAGCCGGGCCGCGATCTTCGCGATCGGGAAACCGGTCGCCTTCGACGCCAGCGCGCTCGAGCGCGACACGCGCGGGTTCATCTCGATCACGAGCTGGCGGCCGGTATTGGGATCGACCGCGAACTGGATGTTCGATCCTCCCGTCTCCACGCCCACCGCACGGATCACCCGGAAGGCATCGTCCCGCATCGCCTGATACTCGCGATCGGAGAGCGTCTGCTGCGGGGCCACGGTGATCGAGTCACCGGTGTGGACCCCCATCGGGTCGAGGTTCTCGATCGAGCAGACCACGACGCAATTGTCGGCGCGGTCGCGCATGACCTCGAGCTCGAACTCCTTCCACCCGATGACCGATTCCTCGACGAGGATCTCGCCGATCGGGCTGGCCCTGAGGCCCCCCTCCGCGAGGTTTAGAAAATCCTCTTCCGTCGTCGCCACGCCGCCGCCGGCGCCTCCCAGCGTGTAGGCCGGGCGGACGATCACGGGATACCCGGTGATCGCCACGACCTGCAGCGCCTCTTCCACCGTACGCGCGAAGCCGCCGCGGGGGACGCCGATCTCGTTCTCCAGCATGAGCGCCTGGAATCGCTCCCGGTCCTCGGCGCGCTCGATCGCCTCGAGGTCGGCGCCGATCAGCTCCACGCCGAACTCCTCCAGCACACCGCCGAGAGCGAGCTCACGGGCCAGGTTGAGCGCCGTCTGGCCGCCCAGGGTCGGGAGCAGCGCTTCCGGCCGCTCGATCTCGATCACCTTGCGGCAGGACTCCACGCTCAGCGGCTCCAGGTAGGTCTCGTCCGCGAACCCGGGATCCGTCATGATCGTGGCCGGGTTCGAGTTGATGAGGACGACCCGATATCCCTCGTCGCGCAGCGCGCGGCAGGCCTGCGTGCCCGAATAGTCGAACTCACAGGCCTGTCCGATGACGATGGGGCCCGAGCCGATCAGGAGGATCGTTTCGAGATCGTCGCGGCGGGGCATCAGGCGCCGGTCGAGGGCGCTCGGCCGCGGCGCGCCTGCATGGCGGCGACGAAGTCGTCGAAATGGTGTCGCGCGTCGTGCGGTCCCGGCGCGGCCTCGGGATGGTACTGGACGGCGAACAGCGGGCGCTCGGCGTGTCGGAACCCCTCGACCGTG
>DASRVB010000032.1:0-4835 GCA_035687725.1 Gemmatimonadota bacterium | reverse complement strand
CGGCTATCGGGTCGTCGACCTG
Source organism: Gemmatimonadota bacterium (assembly GCA_035687725.1). Taxonomy (GTDB): domain Bacteria; phylum Gemmatimonadota; class Gemmatimonadetes; order JACCXV01; family JAHWKZ01; genus JAICNR01. Next base: position 4,813 of record DASRVB010000032.1, on the reverse strand, counting down.
GTCGCCGCCCACTTCGCCGGGATCCGCGAGGAGCCGGCGGTGCGGCGGGGGGGTCGCGCCGACCTCGAGGCCGCGCTCCGCGAGCCGATCCCCGAATCGGGGTCCGATCCCGGCCTGGTGATCGATAGAGTCGTGCGAGAGGTCCTGCCCTGGACGGCTCGGGTGGACCATCCCCGCTTCTTCGCGTTCGTGCCCGGGCCCGGCAACTACGTCGGGTTCCTGGCCGACGCGCTGGCGAGCGGGTTCAACGTGTTCGCCGGCACGTGGCTCGGCGCCTCGGGGCCCGCGATGGTCGAGATCGTCACCGTGGACTGGCTGCGGCAGCTGTGCGGCTTCCCGGAGGGGTCGGGCGGCCTGTTCGTCAGCGGCGGCTCGATGGCGAGCCTCACCGCCCTGGCGGTGGCCCGCGAGACCAGGCTCGGGGAGCGGCACGCGGAGGGAGTCGCCTACGCCTCGGACCAGACCCACTCGGCGGTCGCGCGGGCGCTCCGCGTCCTCGGCTTCTCGCCCGCGCAGCTGCGGCTCCTCCCGGTCGACGACGAGTTCCGGCTCCGTACCGCCGATCTCGCGCGAGCGGTCGCCGAGGACCGCGCCGCCGGACGCGTGCCCTTCTGCGTGATCGCCAACGCGGGCACGACGAACACCGGCGCGGTCGATCCGCTTCCGGAGCTGGCCGACCTCTGCGCGGGCGAGGGGCTCTGGCTCCATGCCGACGCCGCCTACGGCGGCGGAGCCCTCCTCAGCGACCGGGGCCGTCTCGCGCTGGCGGGCATCGAGCGCGCGGATTCTCTCGCGCTCGATCCCCACAAGTGGCTGTTCCAGCCCTTCGAGATCGGATGCGTGATCGTGCGCGACGGGCGGCTGCTCGCCGAGGTCTTCCGCACGCGGCCCGCGTATCTGCGCGACGTCCACCGCTCGGGAGAAGAGGTAAAGGAGGTGCATTTCTCCGATCTCGGCGTTCAGCTGACCCGCAGCTTCCGCGCGCTCAAGCTGTGGATGTCGCTCCAGGTGTTCGGGCTGGCGTCGTTTCGGGAGGCCGTCGAGCGGGGGATCGCCAACGCCGAGCTCGCCGAGGCGCGGATCGCGTCCTCCGGCAAGTGGCGGATCGTCTCGCCCGCGCGCCTCGGGACCGTGGCCTTCGGCTGGGCCCCTGCCGGCGCCTCGGAAGAGGAGGCGGACGCCGTGACGCACGGTCTCGCGGAGGCCTCGCTGGCCGACGGCTTCGCGTTCCTGAGCTCGACGGTGTTGCAGGGGCGCCCGGCGCTCCGGCTCTGCGCTCTCAACCCGCGGACTACCGAGGCGGACATCGTGGGGACGATCGAGCGACTCGAGAAGCTGGCGCGGGGCTAGGTCGAGAGCAGAAGCTTCCCCGACGTGCGTCGCCCCTCGAGGAGCTCGTGCGCCAGGGACGCGTCTTCCAGCGGCAGCACGCGGTCGATCCACGCCCTCAGCGATCCCTCCGCCGCGGCTGCCATCACGGGCTCGGCGAGAGCGAGGAGATCCTCGCGCGTCCGCGCGTAGTCGAAGAGCGACGCGGTCGTGAGCGTGCGGCTTCCGAGAAGCCGGCGCGGCTGGATCGGATCCGGCGCGCCGCTCGCCTGCCCGAAGAAGATCACGTGCCCGCGGACGCGCGTCGCGCGCACGCTGTCCTCGAACGTCGCCCTCCCCACGCCGTCGATCGCCACGTCCACCCCGCGGCCCCCCGTGAGCTCCAGCACCCGATCGGCGAAGTTCACCTCGTCGTAGCGAATCACGTGGTCGGCGCCGAGCCCCCGGACGCGCGCGGCCTTCTCCTCCGTCGAGCAGGTGGCGAACACGCTCGCTCCGGCGCGCTTCGCCATCTGCACGGCGAGGTGACCGACGCCTCCGGCGGCCGCATGGATGAGCACTGTGTCTCCCGTGGTCAGCGGTCGGATCTCGTGGGTCAGGTAGCGAGCGGTCATCCCCTGGAGGGGAAGGGCGGCGGCCTGGAGGTCGTCGACCGCGGGCGGCAGTGGGATCACGCGCGCCGCGGGGATCACGACCCACTCGGCGTACGAGCCGTTCGCGTCGAAGAACGCCATGCGGTCTCCGTGTGAGGTCCCGTCGACGCCGGGGCCCGAGGTGTCCACATGGCCGCTTCCCTCCTTCCCCGCGGTGGCCGGCAGCGAGCCCGGATCGTAGGAGCCGCTGCGCACGTAGGTGTCGACGAAGTTGACTCCCGCGTGCGCGACCCGGACACGGATCTCTCCGGGACCCGGCTGCGGTCGCGGCACGTCGTCGAGCACGAGGACCTCGGGGCCGCCTGTCCGATGAAAGCGGACCGCACGCATGGCGTGATCGTGGCGGGTGGCCATCCGGCTGTCAACCGCGCGACCAAAGTCGGCGCTGCGGGGCCGGGATATTCGGCGTAGAGAGTCCACCAGACCCATCCCATGGCCCCCGCTATTGCCACGGACCGCCCCGGTGGTAGATAATGCTAGGACGGACCCACAGGGACCCCTACCCAAGGAGAGGCAAGAATGGTGTTTCCGAAGTACATGCTGTTGGTTGCTGGACTGGCCCTGGTGGTGGCCTGCGGGGGCATGAGCACGACCGGTGATCCCGATCACTGGCACGCGAAAGTGTACCGTGGGACGGAGGGCAAGGTCGGCGAGCAGAAGTCGGTGGCCCACACGAGCGCGACCAAGCTCACCGAGGACCGCACCCGGGTCAGCGTGAGCCTGCCAGGCCTGATTCCGCGCGGCGAGTACGCCTGGGGCGTCTACCAGGGCGGTTGCACCGGCACCATCATGGGCGCCGAGTCCGCCTACCCGAACCTCGTCCCGGACGAGAACTCCCGGGGCTCGTTTACGGCGATGGTGGATGCGAACTTCGCCCCCGGTGGCGACTACTACGTCACCATCTTCCAGAACGGCGGCGAGCGCAGCGAGATCCTGGGTTGCGTGCCGCTCGAGCAAGGCGTGGGTGACTTCAGCGAGGATTGAGGTCGGTTCGAGACGGGGGGCGTATCCACGCCCCCCGATCTCACCCCGCTCTTCTGTAAGAATCCTTCTTGCTCCACCCTACCGATTTCGAGTCAACTGTGGGTAGTCGGCGCCGCACGGCGCGGATGCCGAAGAACGGCGGCACGCAGAGAGGAGGACTCATGCTGCGGATCGTCAGGCTCATCTCGTTCCTGCTCCTGACGGGCTGCGCGTCCGGAGGCGAAACGGATTCGCGCCCGATTGCCGGCGCATGGTCGGGCGACATCCAGTCGCTGGGGGCGGAGGGACATTCCGGGTTCGCAACGGTGACGCTGATGCCCGATGGGGAGACGCGCGCCAACCTCACGCTCCGCGGAGGCTCCGCCGGTGGCCGGCACCCGTGGCACATCCACGCCGGCCTCTGTCCCTCCGGCGATGCCGAACCGACCGCAGTCGGCCCAGAGGTGGGGGACCCGGGCTCGTATCCAGTCCTGGAACCGAATGATACCGGCAACGCGAGCGCGACCGCGGTCCTGGCAGTGCCCCTCGATCCCGGCGCGGAATACCACGTCGACGTCCATCAGAGTGAGGACGACGCGACGGTGGTCGGTTGCGGAGATCTGCAGGAGAGCTTTTAGCTCGAGGTAAGCAAGGTTCTGCCCGTGGGCCGCTCACCTCCCGGCGCCGGCTCCTCCGTGACCGTGAGGACGGTGCCGGGAGCGAGCTCGAGATCGACGAGCTCCAGCCTGACCCGCCCTTCCTCGTCCGGCAGAAAGAAGCCGGTCGGCTGGGCGCCCTCTGCATCCATCGTCCAGAGCGCGTAGACTCGGCCGGAACCGGGAGCCGGAAGCCCTTCCGCGAGCAGGACTCCGCGTCCGGAACGGGCCGCGAAGAACACGCGCGCGCTGGCGTCAGGCGACGCGCGAGTTCCCCGGAGCTCGCGCACGGTCGTGCCCGCATCGCTTACCAGCGCCATGTGTGCGCGCAGCTCGTCGCGCTCGTCGGAGAGCCGGTCCGCCCACACCCCCAGCCCCACGGCCACCGCAGCCATCAGCGCCGCCGCGGCCCAGATCCAGAACGTGCGGGACGCTGCGGGTGGTGCGTCCGGAGCGGCCACCGGAGCGCCGATGCTCCACAGGACCCGCGCGCGGAGGGAGGGTGGCGGTTCGGCCGGCGCGACCGCGAGCGCGAGTTCCCCGAGCGCCTCCCTGAGCTCGCGGAGCATCGCGTGCCCCGGTGTGCCGCGGCGTGCGAGCTCCTCCTGGAACGTGATCTCCACGCGAACGTCGAGCTCCCCGAGGAGGTGGCCGATCGCCTGGTCCTCGAACTGGTCGTCCGACATCTCGGCCGGTCGGATCATGGCGCGGACACGGGCGCCAGGCGCTCTCTGAGGCGCGTCAACGCCGTCCGGATGCGGGACTTTACGGTCGGCAGCGGCGTGCCGATGCGGTATGCGATCTCGCGCTGGGTCAGGCCCCCGAAGAACGCGAGCTCGAGCGCGCGTCGCTGGTCGCCCGGCAACGCGCGCAGTGCCTCGCGCACCGTCTCGGCCCGCTCCATGTGTGCGACGTCGCAGCGTGGCGGACCGGCGGGCTCGATCGAGTCGGACTGGTGGAGTACGAGGTCCGCGATGGCGTCCCGGTACGAGCCGTCGGCGCGCATCCTGTCGATCGCGCGCCCGCGCGTCAGCAGCGCGAGCCACGACCATGCGGAGCCCCGGCCGGGATCGTACCCCCGAGCCGTTCTCCAGACCTGGATGTACACCTCCTGAGCGACCTCTTCGGCGCTTTCCGTATTCCACAGCATGCGGCGCAGGATGCCGAAGACGTAGAGTGCGGTCGCGTCGTACAGCTCCGCCAGGGCGCCCG
>DASRVB010000031.1:0-5225 GCA_035687725.1 Gemmatimonadota bacterium | reverse complement strand
GTGCCGACGGCCGGCGCGCGGCTCTCCCTCCCGATCGATCCCGCCGCCAAGCGCGCAGTGGCAGCGCGGATGTCGGCGGCCGGCGTTCCGCCCGGCCCGCGGGCGGTCCTCTTCCCGACCACGACCCTTCGCGGCAAGCAGTGGCCGATCCCGCGCTGGATGGAGCTCGCCTCGCGACTGGCGGCTTCGGGAGCCGGCGCCGTCGTGCTCCAGTTCGCGCCGCACGAATCCGACCTCGTCGCGATGGCGCGCCGTCAGGCGCGCGGCGCGCACGTGCTGGAAGGCCTCCCCCTGTCCGAGCTGTCGGCGCTGGTGGCGGGATCGAGCCTCATCGTCTCCCAGGACTCCCTCGGCATCCACCTCGCCGCCGCCCACGACGTCCCCTGCGTGGCGCTCTTCGGCGCGACCGACCCCGCGCGATACCGGCCCTGGGGTGTGGAGCACGTCGTCCTGCGCGCGGAGGGGCTCGCCTGCTCGCCGTGCGGAGGCAGGAGCTGCCGCACGCCGTACTACCCATGGGCGTGCATCGACGGGCTGGACGACGAGATGGTGTTCGCCACGTCGCTGGCGTGGCTCGAAGGTGGCCGCCCCGGCGCGGCGCCTCTCGTCGCGTCCACGTGAGTCGCCCGCTCTCGATCCTCCACTGCGACTTCCGCCTGAGCTGGGCGGGCGGCCAGAACCAGCTCTGGCTTCTGGCCTCCGGTCTCCGCGAGCGCGGCCACCGCCAGTGGATCGCCACGCGGCCGGATAGCGAGATGGCGCGCCGGGCGCGCAAGGCGGGCTTCGCAGTGGTCGAACACCCGTACCGGGGCGAGGTCGACCCGCGCGCCTACCTGTCGCTTCGGCGCGCGATCGCCGTGCACCGCCCCGACGTCGTCCACGCCCACGACTCGCACAGCCTGATGCCGGCGGCGGTGGCGGCGCGGCTCGTCCGGCCACGCCCGGCCGTCGTCGGCCACCGCAGGGTCGACTTCCCGATCCGCGGGCACGCGCTCTCCCGCTGGAAGTACGCGAGGGGGCCCGACCGGCTGATCGCGATCAGCCGGCGCGTCCGCGACGTTCTCCTCGAGGACGGGGTTCCACCGGAGCGGATCGCGCTCATCCCCTCGGGGATCGCGCTCGACACGCCACCCCCGCCCGAGGGGCCGTCGCTGCGCACGCGGCTCGGCGCTCCCGATGGCGCGCCGATCGTCCTTACGATCGCCACGCTCGCCGACTACAAGGATCATCCGACGCTCGTCGAGGCGGCCGCGCGTCTCCGCCCCCGCGACCCGATGACGCGCTGGGCGGTGTGTGGGGCGGGCGGCCTCCTCGAGGAGATCCGCGCCGACGTCGCGCGCCGGGGGCTCGCGGAGCGTGTCCGCTACCTGGGCTATGTCGCCGGCGCTCGCGGGCTCCTGCCGGAAGCCGACGTCTTCTGCCTTTCGTCCAAGACCGAGGGGCTCGGCACGAGCGTCCTCGACGCGATGGCGGCCGGAGTGCCCGTGGCCGCTGCGGCGGGAGGCGGAATCCCCGAGATGATCGAGCACGAGGTCACGGGGCTCCTCGCTCCCGTGGGAGACGGGGCCGCGCTCGCCGCGGCCGTCGATCGGCTCCTCGACGACCGCCCCCTCGCCAGCCGGTTCGCCGACGCGGCCCGCGAGCGCGTTCGGGAGTTCGACGTCGAGCGCACGATCGACCGCACGGTCGCGCTCTACCGCGAGCTGGTGGGCCTCCGGGGCTGACCCCCGGCGGACTCGGGGAGTAGCTTCGCCGTTGTTCCAACCAGGTCACGTATCCGCCGGGTCTAGACCAGGAACCGAAGTCGAAGGGGGTCGCATGAAGCATCGCGTGCTCGGAATCGCGTTGGGGATGACGCTCGCTCTGGGCGCCTGCGAGCAGCAGGGCGAGGAGCCGGCGGAGGGGGCGGACACGCTGGGCCAGGCGGCCGACACGGTGGCCGCCGCGACCCTGTACGACCGCCTCGGGGGCGAAGCCGCCATCGCCGCCGTGGTCGATACGCTGGTCGCGCTCGCGTCGGCCGACGCCGAGCTCAACTTCACACGCCAGGGAACCGCGAACGAGTGGGAGGCCACGCCGGAGAACGTCGCGCTCTTCAAGACCCGCATGGTCCAGTTCGTGGGCCAAGCGACGGGCGGCCCGCAGGTCTACGAGGGACAGGACATGGCGACGGCGCACGCCGGGATGCAGATCACCGACGAGGAGTTCGACCGCCTGGCCGGACACCTCGAGGCGGCGCTCGACGCCTACGACGTCCCCGAGACCGAGAAACAGGAGCTGTTCGCGATCGTCGAGACCACGCGCAGCGCGATCGTCGCGCCGGCCGATACGGCGGCCATGTAAGGTCTTCTCGACGGACTGCCGCCGGGAGCCCGCGCTCCCGGCGGCTAGGCGCCGGAGCGTTCCACCATCTCCGCGTTGTCGCAGCGGAACCCGGACTTTTTGTGCGTGCTGTCGCAGAAGGGCTTCATGCTCGACAGCCCGCACCGGCAGAGCCACGTCTCCCCACCCTCGACGTCCAGCTCGGTCCCGTCGCTCAGCACGAGCTTGAAATCGCCCTTGACGTGGTACGGGCCGTGCTCCCGCGGCATGATGATCGTCTCGGCCATCGTCACCTCCGTTGAGCTTCGTTCGATGCGGGCGGCGAGATCATCTCGCGCGCCTCCGGTGCACGCCCTGCTCGAGCGAAACCGCCACCTCTCCCCCGAACAGGATCGCCAGCGCCGTGAGATACAACCAGATCAGGAGCACGAGGATCCCGCCCACGACTCCGTACGTGTTTCCGTAGCTTCCCCAGTTCGCCACGTAGAGGCGGAAGCCGGACGTCACGAGGACCCACAAGAAGGTCCCGACGAGCGCGCCGATCGTGACGTAGCGGATCGCCAGGCGCTGTTTCCGGTTGGGAAGATGGTAGTAGATGAGCCAGGCCAGCGCGGTCAGCGCCAGATAGGCGAGCGGCCAACGCGCTACGTTCCACGCGCCGCCCAGCCCCAATCGCTCCAGGATCTCGGCGCCCGCCAGGATCGCGGTCGCGCCGAGCGGTACGAGGACCGAGGCGCAGAGAAGAAGCCCTACCGCGATCAGCCGGCGCTTCCACCACACCCTGCCCTCGGGCACGTCGTACATCCGGTTGAGGCCGTCGGCCAGGGACACGAAGATGCTCGACCCCGACCACAGGGTCAGCGCCACTCCGAGGGATAGCACCTGGGGGCGTTCCTCGGCCGTGATCTCCCGCACGAACTCCTCCAGGAAGCGCGTCGGCTCCGGCGGCAGCGCGCTCGTGATCCAGCCCATGATCCAGTCGAAGGCCGGCTCGCCGCCGAAGAGCCCGGTGAAGGCGAACAGGCCGAGGAGAAGCGGCCAAAGCGACAGAAAGAAGTAATAGGCCGCCTTGGCCGCCTCGCCGGTGATGTTGTCGGAGCGGGCCTCCTTGACGATCGACCACGTCGTGCGCAGGAAACTCCCTATCGCTCCACCCCTCCCGTTGCTGCGTCGTCCCGAAAGCGGAGATTCCGCAGAAACCGGATCGTACCCGTGGACACTCCTACGAGCCAGAAAATGCCCACCCGGCGGATCACCGTGTCCTGCCCGTTCTGCGGGCGGCGAAACCGGATCGCCGCCGATCGCGTGGCGGACAGGCCCCGTTGCGGCGAGTGCGGCCGGCCGCTCCTGGTCGACCGCCCGGTCAAGGTGAGCGGCGGCGACTTCGATGCCGTGATCGGGGGAACGGACGTGCCCGTCCTCGTCGACTTCTATGCCGACTGGTGCGGGCCCTGCAAGGCGATGGCGCCCGCGCTGGACGAGCTTGCGGCCGCGCGGGCGGGAGAGCTCCTCGTCGCCAAGCTCGACACCGATCGCGAGCCCGCGATCTCCACGCGCTTCGGGATCCGCGGCATTCCCACCCTCATCGTGTTCCGCGAGGGCCGCGAGTCCGCGCGCTCGACGGGCGCGATCGGCGCGAAGCAGCTCGCCGAGCTTCTCGACGGCTCGAACGCAGAATGATCAAACGAGCCGTTTTCATCATTCTGCCTACCGGGGGACGATCTTGTGGACCCCTCCGCCGCCCGTGATGATGTAGAGCTCTCCCTCTGAGTCCTCGCCGAACGACGTGACCGAGTTGTCGGCCGGCTCGAGCTCCGGGAACCGGCGCTCGCCCGCCGCCTGGCCGCTGGCGAGCCGGAAGCCGCGCACGAAGCCGCTGCAGTGGTCGGAGTAGAGGTAGGTGCCGCGGAGCTCCGGGATGGCGTCTCCGCGGTAGACGTAGCCGCCGGTCACCGAACAGCCGTCGCCGTGGTCGTACTCGGTCACCGGCAGCGTCAACCCGTCCAGGTCGCACCCGTCTCGCGGCTCGAAGCAGCTCGTCCCCTCCATCACGTTCCAGCCGTAGTTGAGGCCCTCTCCGGCGCCCTCTACTGCGTTCACCTCCTCGATGCGGTTCTGGCCGACGTCGGCGATGTAGAGGTCGCCGGTATCGCGATCGAAGGAGAAGCGCCAGGGGTTCCGGAGACCGTACGCCCACACCTCGGGCCGGGCGCCGGCGGTGTCCACGAAGGGGTTGTCGTCGGGCACCGCGTATGGCTGGCCCCCGTCGACGTCGATGCGGAGCAGCTTGCCGAGGAGCGCGCTCAGGTTCTGCCCGTTGCCCTGCGGGTCGCCGCCCGATCCCCCGTCCCCCATCCCCACGTAGAGCATGCCGTCGGGGCCGAAGAGGACGAGGCCGCCGTTGTGGTTCGAGAACGGCTGCTCGATCGTGAGGACGACGCGCGCCGAACCGGCATCCGCGCGATCCGGATCGCCCTGAGAGACGCGGTACTCGACGATGCGCGTGTCGCCTCCGGAATCGGTGAAGTTCACGAAGAAGCGTCCGTTGGAGGAGTAGTCGGGATGAAAGGCGAGCGACAGGAGCCCCTGCTCGCTGCCGGTCGAGACCTCGCCGCGGAGGTCGAGGAACGGCGTGGGCAGGACCGCGCCGTTGTCGACGATCATGACCTGCCCGCCTTTCTCGACGACGAAGAGCCGCGGATCCCCGGGCGGCGAGGTCAACCAGACCGGGAAGTCGAGTCCCTCGACGATCGTCTCGAGACGGAAGCCGTTCGCGGCCGGCTCGCCGTTGTCGGGCGGCTGGATCGCGTTGCCGTTTCCCCCACAGGCCACTCCGGCCGCCAGGAGGACGAACGCGAGGTCGTGCCGGAACTTCATGGGGCGCACAGTTTATCGCCTGTGAT
>DASRVB010000030.1:0-6708 GCA_035687725.1 Gemmatimonadota bacterium | reverse complement strand
TACCTGATCCTCCCCGCGCTCACGCTCGGCATGCGCTCGACCGCGTACATCGCGCGGCTGACGCGCTCCTCCATGCTCGAGGTCATCCGCCTCGACTACATCCGCACAGCGCGCGCCAAGGGGCTCGGCGAGGTCGCGGTGATCGGCAAGCACGCGCTCAAGGCGGCCCTGATCCCGGTCGTGACCGCGATCGGCCTCGACTTCGGCGCGTACCTGTCGGGTTCCGTTCTCACCGAGTCGATCTTCGCCTGGCCCGGGATCGGCCGCTTCGCGCTGAACGCGATCTTGAAGCGCGACCTGCCGGTCATCCAGGGCACCGTTTTGTTCCTGGCCGTCGTGTTCGTCCTCGTCAACCTCGTCGTCGACCTCCTCTACGGCTGGCTCGACCCGCGCATTCGGTACGAGCGTGCGGAGTCGTAAGTGCCTCGCGCTCCTGCTCGCGGCGATGACCGCGTGTGCCTCGGTCCCGACGCCGGAAGGACCGGTGGCGCTCTCTCCGGGTCAACGTGTGCGGGTTACGCTGTCGAGCAGGGCCGCTCTGGGGGCACTCCAGGGGAATGTCCAATCCGTCTCCGTGGACTCGCTGGTGGTTGAACGGGAAGAAGGAGGCGTCCGGCGCCTGAGTCGATCGCAGATCGACGACATTCGGGTGAGCGTGGCGCGCGAACGCAGTTTCGGACGCGGGGCGGGCTTGGGACTTATCACTGTCGCACCATGGATCGCGGCCGCGGGTGTGGCGATCCTCCTCTTTCCACCGGACATGGGACCAGACGAAACGTTCGTGAAGGTGATTGGTGGAGTCGTAGCCGTGGGTGCAGTGCTCGGCGGACTTACTCGTCAGGACGTTTGGGTCGATGCGCTTTGGCCGACGGTCAAGCCACTTCCGCCAGACTCGCTCGGTGTGGAGGATCCCTGATGGGGCCCATCGCACGCTACGGAGATTTCGTCCGGATCACACCGACGGAGGGTAGCCGAGTCCAAGGGGAACTCATCGGTTTGGCCTCGCCGAGCCGCTGATGGAGCTGTGGCGGGCCTTGAAGCGGCGGCGGCTCGCGATGGCCGGCGGCGCGGTCATCGCGCTCCTCGTCGTGGTCGGCATCGCCGGGCCCTGGATCGCGCCGTACGACCCGCTGGATCAGGACCTGTCGAAGAGCCTGCTGGGCCCCTCGACCGAGCACTGGTTCGGGACCGATTCGTTCGGCCGCGACATCCTCTCGCGCGTCCTCTACGGCGCGCGGATCTCGCTCCTCGTGGGGATCGTCTCGCAGGGAATCGCGTTCTCGCTCGGCGTCGCGATGGGGCTCGTGTCCGGCTATTACGGCGGCAAGGTCGACGCGCTCATCATGCGGCTCGCCGACGTGACGCTCGCCTTCCCCACGCTGCTCCTCCTGATCGCGATCACCGCGGCGTTCCAGCCGAGCCTCACCGTCGTGTTCGTTGCGATCGGCGTCGTCGGCTGGGCCGGGCTCGCGCGACTCGTCCGCTCCCAGACGCTCGTCGTCCGCGAGCTCGATTTCGTCCAGGCCGCGCGGGCGCTCGGCATGAACGACGCGCGGCTCCTCGCGCGGCACGTGCTGCCCAACACGCTGGCGCCGGCGATCATCGCGGTCACGCTCGGCATGGCGGGCGCGATCCTGCTCGAGGCGGCGCTCTCGTTCATCGGCCTCGGCGCCCAGCCGCCGACGCCCTCCTGGGGGTCGATGATCTCCGACGGGCGCGATTTCCTCAGGACCGCGCCCTGGATCTCGGTATTCCCCGGTCTCGCAATCGGGCTCGTCGTGCTGGGGTTCAACCTGTTCGGCGACGGTCTCCGTGACGCGATGGACCCGCGGCTGCGCGGCGTCGGCGTGCGCCGACCGGTGCCGCCTCCTCCCTAGAATCCAGCGCTGGCCGATCGTTCGGAAGCCTGAGGAGTCGTGGACGAGGAGGTTTGCTACGGGATGTATATTTTTGGCTATATGTCTCCGCGGCAACACTCTAAACCCCAACGACATAGATGCACACTTTTAGCCACATGTTTCCGCGGAAACGGGGAAGATCATAGGGACACTGGATCGTTTTCCTCTCGATGACTTTCCAGACCCTGGCCGGTTTTCGGGGGCCGGCGACTTAACGAGCGAGAAGCCCCGCCGTCCAATCGGCGGAGGGCGAGACCCGAGCCATGGAGCGGGGTTGGACGACACGAAGCTCGTCGAGATGGCGCGGGACGGGGACGCCCGGGCCTACGGGACGCTCGTCGAGCGCCACCAGACCCGGACCTACGCCACGCTGCGCAAGATCACGGGCGACCACGACCTCGCCATGGACCTCACCCAGGACGCGTTCGTCCGCGCCTGGCAGCAGCTGGGAACGTTCGAGGGGCGCGCGGCGTTCTCTACGTGGCTCTACCGGATCGCGGTGCGCCTGGCGTACGATGCGCTCGAGCGCGAGCGCCGGCTGGCGCCGACGGGCTTCGAGCGGGCGGCAGATCTCGACGTCGCGGATCCGACGCCGGGGCCCGACCGAAGCGCCGAGCGGCGGGCGGACGCCGAGTTTCTGGAGCGACGGATCGCCGAGCTCCCCGAGCTCCAACGCGCGGTGGTCGTGCTGAGAGCGTACGACGAGCTCCCGTATCGGGAGATCGCCGAGATCCTGGGCACGACCGAGACGAGCGCGCGAGTCTCGTACCACCACGCGATCACGAAGCTGCGCGCCCGCTACACGGAGGAAGCGACGTCGGAATGACGAACGAACGGGATAGAGCGCGCCATCCGAGCGATATCGAGCTCGCGGCGTGGGTCGACGAGCCCGGAAGCGGGCCGGACCTCTCAGCGCACGTCGAGGAATGCGCCCGGTGCCGCGACAAGCTTGCGGAGCTGACGACGATTCGCGCCGCGATCGCCCTCGATCCGCCGATGCCGTCCGATGCGGACTTGGCCGCGCAGCGCGAGCGGATCCTGGCGGCGGTCGAGGGAGCGCCGCGGGAAGGCGGCGCTCGGATCATCCGGCGGATCGGGTGGCTCGTTCCACTCGCCGCGGCCGCCGCGATCGCCGCGATCGTTCTGGTCAACCGCGCGAATCAGCCGGCCCCCGGAGCCGGGCCTGCCCCGGAAGCGGTCGTCGCCGAAGCGGAGGCCGCGGCCGAGGAAGCCGCCGCCATCGCGGTCGACCAGGAAGGGCTCGACGAAGCACTCACGGCGGCCGATCCGCTCACACCGGCAGCCCCGATTCAGCGCGCGGTGGCAATCGAGACCGAATTCGCGCTCCTATCGGAGGCCGAACAGTCCGCCATCCTGCGTGAACTCGAGCGCACCAATTTCGACTTGTGAGACCCCCGATGCGATCTCGAATCGTCCTCGCGCTCTGTTCGATTCTGTTCTCGGCGGCCTCCCTCGTCGCTCAGGAACGGCTCGCGCCTCCCGACAGAGACGTCGGCCCGGCTCCGTCACAGCGCTGGGCGCCGGCCATGGAGCGGCTCGAAGCTCTCCGATACCAGCGGCTGCAGGCGGCGCTCGGGCTCTCGGACGAGCAGACGCATGCGCTGCGGCGCCTCGTGACCGCCAACCGGGATGCGCTTCGTCAATCGATGGAGCGGGAGCAGGCCGCCGTCCAGGCGCTCGAGCGGACGCTCGCCAGCGAGCCCGTCGACGAGGCGGCGCTGGACCAGTCGCTCGATGCGGTCGAGGCCGCGCGCGCGGAGATGGAGCGCCTCCGGCGCGAACAGTTCCAGGGGCTGTCCCGGGTCCTCACCGCCGAGCAGCGCGCGAAGTACCTGCTCTTCAACAGGCGCTTCGATGCCCGCTTGAGGGAGCTGATCGAGGAGCGCCGAGGAGTCCCGGGAGCCCCCGGCGTCCGGCCGGGGATACGGGACCGCGCGCCGAGCGACCGCCGTCGGTAGCTGTGGAAGCGAGCGATCTCCCTACGGCAGGCGGATCGTTCCTCCGACGATCAACCCCCACTCGAACGATTCGGTGTCGCCGAAGAACGGGAAGCGGAACCCCGCGCCCCACTGCTGGCCGTCCGTCAGCGCATAGCGGAATCCCAGCGTTCCCGCGAGCAGCCGCTCGTCGGACTCGAAAATTCCCTCGGTATCGCGGAAGACGCCGTCCGACGCCCGGAGATCCGGGAGGCCGGTCAGGATCCCGCTGGGGTCGACGGGCGTCGCTCCATCCGAGTCTTCGGGGCCCAAACGCTCGATGGCGGTGATCTCCACGACTGGTATCCAGTTCGACGATGTCCAGCGCGAGTATCCCGCGTTGAAGACCAGGACTGGATCGGGATCGAACGAGCCGGCGGATGTCATATCGGATCCGAACTCCATCTGGAGGGCGCTCCTGCCTTCCGCATCCCACCCCTTCCAGAGGAGCAGCCGCGGCTTCCACTTCCAACCGTGGTTCGCGAGCCACTCGTCCTGATCGCCCACGGGCACTTCGAATCCTGAGGCCGCGGCTAACAGCAACCGCCGCTCGTCATCCTGAAGGATCGACACCTTGGGCGTCACCTCGATACCGCCGAAGGCCGACGAGCCGCCACCGAACTCCGCGTCGAACTGTACGAGCGATGCCTCGGTTTCGATGCCAAGACGTCGGCTGATCGTCCACGCCAGGAGAACCGATTCCCGGTACTGATCCCCCGCTGCGTCGCCGATCACTTCGAAGCGGGGTTCGATCGTGCGCCGCAGGAACGCCTTATCGGTAACGAAGAGGTTCACGTGGTGAGGAGGGACGTCCGGGATGATGCCGGGGCGCACGGCCTCCTGTGCGGCGGCCACGCCGGGATCCAGAAGAACTGAAAGGATCGATGTGATCCCGAGGAGGAATCCGATCGGAGACTGCATTGTAGTTGGAACGTATCCGCTTGTCGGATCTATCGCTACTCCGGAACCGGTCCTCCCCAGTGCTCGGCGAACGACTTCAACCGCTCGCGCAGCTCGGGCGCGATCGGGCGCGGCCGGCCGGTCTTGGGATCGATCATGACCTGCACGGTCTTCCCGCGCGCGATCAGCCGGTCACTCTGCTCGTCGAACAGCTCGTAATCGAGGACGAACGAGGTCGTCCCGATCTTCGAGAGCCACACCTCGACCCGGACGACCTCGCGCAGCATGGCCGCGGAGACGTAGTCGCATTCGGCGCGCGCGACGACGAAGTCGAGCACGTCGTAGGAATAGTCGTGGTGGAGCTCCTGCCAGTACGCGGTGCGGGCCACCTCGAGGTAGGTGAAGTAGACCGAGTTGTTGACGTGCCCCATGGGGTCGAGGTCCCGGAAGCGCACGGGGATCTTGACGTGGAAGCGGCGCGTGGTGGGGTGCTTGCTCATGGGCCGGCGAAGCTAGCGCGCCCGCCGCGGGGCTCGCCACGCCCGGAAGCGGCCGCGTTGCCCGGCCTTCCGGCCCGGCCTACGTTCCCGCCGCGGTGTCCCACCCCACGCCCCTCGCCCCCTTCGCCGAGCTCCTCGCGGCGGAGTACCCGCGCACCGGAGACGGGATCTTCCTCAACTCCGCTGCGCAGGGGATTCTTCCCCGCCGTACGCTCGATGCGATGGCGCGCTTCGAAGCGGAGCGCGCGTATCCCAATCGGATCGACGATGCGATCCTGCTCGACGTCGAGACGACGTGCCGCAAACGGGTCGCGCGGCTGGTCGGCGCGAGTCCCGAGCTCGTCGGCCTCGCCGTCAACACCTCGGAGGGAATCAACGTCGCGTCGCTCCACCTTCCGCTTTCGCCGGGAGACCGCGTGCTGGTCGCCCGCGGGGAGTTTCCGGCCAACGTCTACCCGTGGCTGGCGCTCGGACGCGGCGGTGTCGAGACGGTGTTCCTCGAGAAGGAGGGCGCGCACCTCGATACCGGGCGCGTAGCGGAGATGTTGGACTCCGATCCGGCGATCCGCGCGGTGTCGATGTCGCTGGTCCAGTTCTCGAACGGGCATCGGAACCCGGTCGAAGCGGTCGGCCGCGAATGCAGGGAGCGAGACGTCTATTTCGTCGTCGACGGGATGCAGGGGCTCGGCGCCGTCGAGCTCGACTGGTCGGAGCTCCACGCGGACGTCCTCGCATGCGGCGGCCAGAAGTGGCTCTGCTCCCCGTGGGGAAGCGGATTCTTCGTGGCGGCGGAGTGGATGTGCGCGGAAATCGACCCGGTGCGCGTCGGCTGGCTGCAGGTCGCCGGCGCCCGCAATTATCACTCGCTCTGCGATTACGACCTGCGGTTCGAGCGGGACGCGCGGCGCTTCGAGGTCGGAACCTATCCGTACACGGCGCTCCTCGGACTGTCCGAGAGCCTCGACCTGATCGACACGCTCGGCGTCCCGCGGATAGCGGCCCACTCGCGCGCGCTCCTCGCGCGCCTCGAGGAGGGGCTGGAGGCGCTGGGGGCCACGGTCGTCTCGTGCACGTTGCCCGATTGCCGGTCCTCGATCCTCTGCTTCCGCGCCGACGACGATACGACGACCCGCGCGGTCCACGGCGGCCTCATCGCCGGCGGCGTCACGTGCGCGCTCCGCGAGGGCTCCGTGCGTCTATCGCCCCACTTCTACAACACGGCGGACGAGATCGACCGCGTGCTGGCGATCGTCGAGACCGCCTGGCAAGCTCCGGCGCGGGCTCGATGACGGGAGTCCGCTGCGTGATCGCCGCATTTCTGGTCGGCATGCTCCCCTCGGCGGCGGCCGCCCAGGGATTCCTCCACTGGCCGCAGAACCCGCGCGCGACCGCGATGGGCGGCACGGGGGCGGG
>DASRVB010000029.1:0-7991 GCA_035687725.1 Gemmatimonadota bacterium | reverse complement strand
GACCGCGCCGGGCTCGCGGCCCGGCTCGAGGCGCTTCTCGGCGAGCGCCCTCAGGTGCTGCCGTTCGGGACCGATGTGATCGCCCGGGTGGCGGTCGTGTCGGGGGCCGCGGCGGATCTCATTCCCGAGGCGGCCGGCGCGTGTGTCCATGCGTTCGTCACCGGCGAGACCAGCCACACGGCGGTCCACCAGGCCCGGGAGCGGAACCTGAACGTGCTCTTCGCCGGCCACTACGCGACAGAGACCCTCGGAGTGCGCGCGCTGGGCGACCATCTGGGGAAGCGGTTCGGGTTGGAGACGGTGTTCCTGGACTTTCCCACAGGGTTTTAGGTTGAGCTCCTGGGGCACGGTGCTTTCAGCTCGTCGCGTGTCTCCGCGGAGACGCAGGGTCCAGCGCGGCGCGGCTTCGGGTATTGCCGAAGACACGCTTCCCGTCCTGCCATTGGCACAAACCCTTCGGTTCGAGGGCGGCACGTCTCCGCGGAGACGCCCCCACCCCCTGGTCCGCGAGACTGAGCGTGGCGGAGAACGGAGCTCATGCTGCCCAATCCGCTCTAATTCCTGAAGACTCCCTTTTTCATAAGCATGCACGGAACCGGACACTCGTAGTCGGCCAGCCAGGGAGGACCGTTGCCTTTTACGCCATTTCATTTCGGTCCCGGATTGTTCGGCAAAAGCATATTGGCTCGTCACTTTTCCTGGATTGCGTTCGCTGCCGCCCAGGTCGCCATCGATTGTGAAACGCTCTATTACCTCCTCCAGCGGACCTATCCTGTCCACCGCTTCTTCCATACGTTTCTCGGCGCCACCATCGCAGGCATCGCGATCGGAGCCTGTTTCATTGGCTTAAGAGTCTTTCTCCAGAAGCAATCAGTCGTGTTCACCACCCTGATTGATGGCTTACGTCCCACGCTACGGTCTGAGCTGACAAACGCTGGTCTAATGGTTGGCGCTTTGGCGGGAGGAATCTCTCACCCGTTCTTGGACGGAATTGTGCATCAGGATGTCCATCCGTTTGGTCCCTGGAGTGACGAAAATCCGCTGTTGAGATTCATTGACCTGGAAGCGTTGCATATCGCCTGTATCGGGCTGGGGCTTGCGGGACTGGTTGTTGTGTTGATGCGCCTGTATCGCGAGACGCTTTAAGAGCTACGCACTACTCCACGGTGACGGAACCTTCAGGCAGGAAGTAGAACATGACGGCCAGGATGAGGTAGACGGCGAGGAGCTGAACGCCTTCCAGCCAGTTCGACTCGCCGTCCTCGGCGACCTGCCCGACGATGATGACCGAGACGCCGACCGCCACGACCTCGGCGGTCGTGAACACCAGGTCCATCGGCGCCGGCCCGATTACGTAGCTCAACAGGACGAGCACGGGTGCCGCGAAGAGCGCGATCTGGGTCGCGCTTCCGATCGCGATCCCCATCGCGAGATCCATCCGGTCCTCGATCGCCATCAGGATCGCGGTCGAGTGCTCCGCGGCGTTCCCCACGATCGCGACCACGATCACGCCGACGAAGACCTCGGTCATTCCCAGCGTCGCGGCGGTCGTCTCGACGGACGCCACCAGGATCTCGGCCAGCACGCTCACCAATGCCGTGGCGGCCACCAGGATCCCGAGCGAGCGGCGCACGCTCCACGCAGCGTGGTCTGCTTCCTCCAGACGGCCCGCTTCCGCCGCCTCGCGCGTGAAGTAGCGTTCGTGCGTGTGGAGGGAGAAGACGAGCGCGAGCGCGTAGACGATCAGGATCAGGATGCTGATCTCCAGCGACAGCGCGCCCTCGCGAGGCGGTCCCTCGGGCCCCGCCAGATGGTGGAACAGGGCGGGGACGAGGAGCGCGATCGCGGCGAGCGTGAGCTGCGTGGCGCGCGTCCGTCCGCCCGCGGGGTTGAACTCCTGGGTCTTGAATTTGAGCCCGCCGCCGAGCATCGAGGCGCCGAGGACGAGTAGGGCGTTGCCGATGATCGACCCTGTCAGCGATGCCTTCACGATCTCGGTGAGCCCTTCCCGCAGCGCCATGATCGCGATGATGATCTCGGCCATGTTGCCGAAGGTGGCGTTGAGGAGCCCGCCGATCCCTTCACCGGTCCGCGCGGCCAGGTGCTCGGTGGCCTTGCCCATCCAGCCCGCCAACGGAACGATGGCGATCCCGGCGAGGAAGAAGAGCCAGACGTGGGCTTCGGGCGCCACCAGGCGGACGACGATCGCGACCGGGGTCAGCGGCAGGAGCCAGTTGAGGGAGGGCTTGAGCGCGCCGGGCATGGGGCGGTAAGGAAACACCCTCGGCGGACCGGCACAAGGAGGAAATGGCGACGGGGGCGCGCCCGGAAACCGGTTCGTTGACGTGCGTGCCCCCGGCGAGCAGTTTCAGCGGAGGATGCGCCGCCGGGCTCCCCGACGGCGCTTTTTCTTTTTGGAGGCAGGCGATGGCTCGTTCGCGCGGCACATGCCAGGTCGTCGTCGGCGCCCAGTGGGGCGACGAGGGCAAGGGGAAGATCGTAGACGTGCTCGCCGAGCAGGCGGACGTCGTGGCCCGGTATCAGGGCGGGGCCAACGCCGGCCACACGGTCGTCGTCGACGGTGAGGAGTTCATCCTCCACCAGGTCCCGAGCGGAGTGCTGCACCCGGGCAAGGAGTGCCTGCTGGGGAACGGGGTCGTCCTCGACGCCGACGAGTTCTTCCGGGAGATCGACCTGCTCGAGAAGCGGGGGATCGACGCCGAGGCGCGCGTCTGGGTCTCCAACCGGGCGCACCTCCTCCTGCCGTGGCACAAGGCGCTGGACGCGGCCAAGGAGGGGAGTCGCGGAGCGCGGGCGATCGGCACCACCGGCCGCGGCATCGGGCCGGCGTACGAGGACAAGGTCGGCCGCGTGGGCATCCGGGTCGCGGACTGCCTCGACGGAGCGCGCCTGGAGGAGCTGGTCGAGGAGGGAGCCGAGGTCAAGCGGGCCGCGCTCGCGCTGCTCGGCTCGGATGCGAACGTGACGGCCGCCGAGACTCTGGAGGCGATCGGAAACTGGCGCGACCGGCTCCTGGCGCGCGCGGCGGACGTCTCGCAGCGGGTGGCCGACCACATCGCCGCCGGCCGCCGCGTCCTGCTCGAGGGCGCCCAGGGGTCGCAGCTCGACATCGACCACGGGACCTACCCCTACGTGACCTCGTCCAGCACGACCGCCGGCGGCGCAGTCATCGGCATCGGCCTGGGGCCCAAGTTCCTGGACGACATCATCGGCGTCGTGAAGGCGTACACGACCCGCGTCGGCAACGGACCGCTCCCGACGGAGGTGGAGAGCCCGCTCCAGGAACGGCTTCGCGAAGCTGGGGGCGAGTACGGCGCCACGACGGGCAGACCCCGACGCTGTGGCTGGTTCGACGCCGTGGTCGTCCGCTACGCGGCGCGGATCAACAGCCTGACCGAGCTGGCGGTCACGAAGCTCGACGTCCTGGACGGATTCGAGAGCGTGCGCCTGTGCACCGGCTATCGCTCGGACGGCTCGGACGGAGGCGGCGAGCTCGACGAGTTCCCCGCCAACCTGGCGCTCCTCGAACGCTGCGAGCCGATCTACGAGGAGCACGCCGGATGGGAAGGTCCGATCGCGGGGGCCCGTTCGTGGAACGACCTGCCATCCGCTGCCCGCGCCTACCTCGAACGGATCGAGGAGCTGATCGACGTGCCGATCCGGCGCGTGTCCATCGGCCAGGATCGCGAGCAGATCCTCGAGCGGGGATGACGTTCCGCGGGACCGCGCTCCCCGACGCCAGCGTTCACTCCCGCGCAGCCACCGACGTACGGGCGAGGTCGTTCAGGCTCCAGTCGTAGGGAAGCTTCCCGAGATCGTGGATGCGGGCCCCCTCCAGGCGCGCAGCCACGGCCGGCGGCGCATGGGACCGCAGAAATGCGATCACTCCGCCCAAGGGCTCGAATTCGCGGTGGCTCGAGTGCAGCAGCCGGGAGACTTCGACGCCTTCGGTTGTGGCGCGCGTGCCGCGGCGATCGTTGGCCAGGAACGATCGCGCCGCCGCTTCCAACTGTGCGTCGAGGTCGGCGGCGTCGTACACGCGCAGGTCCGGACACGAGACGGCGGCGGCGACCAGCGCGAAGTGGATTCGAGGCTCGCCCATGTCGCGCAGCCGGTCATGGATCGAGCCCAGCGACACGAGCCGGCCGCCGGCGGTGCCCGCCTCCATGTCCCACGCGCCCGCGTGCCCGTCGTGTACGTCGCGGATGCTGTCGATCGGATAGCGGTCGACCACGAGGCGGATCGCGAGCAGGTTGTAGGCATTGATCCAGTAGGCCAGCCTCTCCTCGCGTCCCATCGCTTCGGGCCGTGCTCCGGCGAGCTCCTGGAGCGCCGTTCGGTACTCGGGATCGTCCTCGATCGCCGAATAGTCGACCACCCGCACGATCGTCCCCTCGATCGTTCCCTCGCGCGTATGGCGGGCGACGAGTCGGGCGAAGGCGGGCGAGGGATGCGCCCGCGGTGCCACGGCCGGGACAGCCAGTCGTGGCGGAAGGGGCGGCGCGAGCAGCGCGAAGAGCGCTGCCGGGACGAGGATCGCCGGCACGGCGATCGCGAGAACGGTGGGGCGGCTCACGGCGCCTCCCGCGGGAGCATCTCCCAGAGGACGTTGACGATGACCCAGCGGCCGTTCACGCGAGCCAGATGCAGGTAATCGATCCAGGGGCCGGCGTCGATCTTGGCGCTGGCGGCGTTCTGGAAGACGTCGAGGATCGTGACGTCCGTCTTCTGCTCCGCGGCGGGGACCTCGCGGCCGTGTCCCTGGCGGGCGCCCGCGATCAGCTGCGATGCGCCCGTGGAGGAGATCCAGCCGCCGCCGGTGGCGTCGGCGCAGACGATCCGCTTGGCGAGCTCGGGATGGAGCGCACGCTCCATGCGCGCGGCGTCGCCCCCGTACCATCCCTCGATGTAGTCGAGCGCGGCCTGCCGGATGGCCGCGGAAACGGCGGCGGAGTCACCCGGCGCGGTCTGCGCGCGGGCCCAACCGGGCGCCAGGGCCAGGAGCCCAAGCACGACGGCGATCGCGTTGCGTTGCACGGAAGTGTCCTTTCATGACGGGGTGTCGGCCGGCGAACGCAGCCAGCCTACTGCTCGGCGGAGCGGGGTCAACGAGCGGGGGACGAGGCCCGGGTCGTCTGGGATGACCGCGGCCGCGCCGGGGAGGCGCCGACCCGGCGGGGGGCTGCCCGCTAGAGGCCGGGCTTCAGCCGCTCGCGGAGCCGCCGGCCGTGATCCCCGGTCGTCGGCAGCTGGGTTCCGTCCCGCAAGACGACGACGAGCTCGCCCCGCGTCCACGGATGGACCGCGCGCACGCGGTCCAGGTTCACGATCGTCGAGCGGCTGATCCGCTGGAAGATCTCCGCGTCGAGCCGCTCGGCGCAGCCCTTGATCGTGCCGCGGATGAGGTGCGTGTCGGGTCCGACATGGATCCGCAGGTAGTTGCCCGCGCTCTCTACCCAGTCGATCTCCTCGATCCGCAGAAACGACACGCGACCCCCGTCGCGGACGACCAGGCGTTGCGGGCGACGTCCCGCCTCGCGGAGCTCGTTGAGAAGCGCAGCCAACTCGTCCCGGTCGCGCGGCCCGCCCTCGCGGCGCCGCCGGACCTCTTCCCTTGCCCGAGCGAGAGCGGTCTCGAACCGGTCGCGCGAGAAGGGCTTGAGGAGGTAGTCGAGGGCGTGGACCTCGAAGGCCCGGAGCGCGTAGGCGTCGTGCGCGGTCACGAACACCACTACGGGCATCGTTCGGGCGCCGACGGCGTCGAGCACGTCGAAGCCATCCGCCTCGGGCATCTGCACGTCGAGGAAGAGGAGGTCCGGCGCCAGGGCCTCGATCTCCTTCACCGCCGATCCGCCGTCTCCGCACTCGCCGACGATGTCGATGTCCGGCTCGCCGCTGAGGAGGGATCGCAGCCGCCGGCGTGCCAGGGCCTCGTCGTCGACGAGCAGGGCCCGGATCGGATCGCTCACGCGGCGGTGGCGGCCGCGCCGACCCGCCACGGGAACCGCACGGTCACGAGCGCGCCTCCCTCGGGATGGTTCGCGATCTCGAGCGCCTGGAGCCCCCCGTAAAGCTGCTCCAAGCGCGCGCGGGTGTTGGAGATGCCCACTCCGGGAACGGTCTTCGCTCCTCGCCTGAGGCCCGGACCGTCGTCCCGGACCGTCAGGCGCAGGATATCCCCGTGTCGCGCAGCGGAGACCTCCACGCGCCCGCCGCCCGCCCGGGGCTCGACGGCATGCCGGATGGCGTTTTCCACCAGCGGCTGCAGGACCAGATTGGGAACCATCGCGTCCAGCGCTTGCGGGTCCACTTCGATGGAAACGCGCAGGCGATCCTGGAAGCGCACCTGCTGGATCTCGAGGTATCGGTTCAGGAATTCGAGCTCCTGGACGAGCGCGACCTCCTGCTCCCCCGCGTGCTCGATGACGAGGCGGAGGAAGTCGCTGAGCCTCGCGATCATGAGATCGGCCGCCTCGTCGTCTTCGTGGATGAGCGCAGAGACGGAATGGAGGGTGTTGAAGAGGAAGTGCGGCTGGAGCTGCATCTTCAGCGAGTCGAGCTGCGCCCGCGCCAGCCGCGTCTCGAGCTCGGAGGCCTGGAGTGCCAATCGCGCCGCCTCGCGCTCCCGCTCCCGAAGCCGACGGCGCGAGTCTCGCCATTGCACGAGACCAAGCAGGACCCAATAGATGGCGATGTCGAGGTGGATCTCGCCGAGCAGGAGGGGAATGAATCCGATCGGCTGGAGCCATGGCAGGACGAAGCCAAGCCACCAGCAGATCGTGATCTTGGTGAGCGCGAACGCGATCGAAGCGGGAACGTGGAAGGCCGCGGCGCGGAGGCGAGAGCCCTCGCGGAAGAGCACCCTCCGGGCGGCGAAGAGGACAGGCACCGCCACCAGCCCGCGCACGTACCAGTCGGTGAGGGCGACGGCGAGGAGGGGGCCCGCCGGCTCTGGTGTTTCGTCGTAGAGGTTGTAGAGCAGCCACTGGCTGGCAACGAACAGCGCGATCGCCGTCCATGCGGCCACATAGAGGCTGGCCGCCCGCAGGCGGCGCGGCCCGGAGGTCCCGGGGTCGTTCACGAGGTCAGGTGTTCTCCCAGCGATCGCGGTTCAAGCAACCCCCGGCGAGGGCCGACGGCAACGCGCGCGGGATGGAAGCGGACGTTCCAGGGACGAAACCGCTCAGCTGGCGGCCCTGGGCCCCGCCTTCGCGATCTCGCTCGCCACGTCCCCGAACTTCTCGAAGTTCTTCCGGAACAGCTCCGCCAGCTGGCTCGCCTTGGCGTCGTAGGCCGCTCCGTCCTCCCACGTCGAGCGCGGGTCGAGCACGCGATCGGGCACGCCCGGCACCTTCTTCGGGACTTCGACGCGGAATACGGGGTGGGGCGAGTACGCGGCACGATCGAGCTGGCCCGTGATCGCGGCAGCGACCATCGCCCGGGTATGCTTGAGGTCCATGCGCCGGCCTTCGCCGTACGGACCCCCGGTCCAGCCGGTATTGACGAGCCACACCGCGGTGTCGTGCTGGTCGAGCCGCTTCCCGAGCTTCTCGGCATAGCGCGACGGGTGAAGCGGGAGGAACGGCGCGCCGAAGCACGCCGAGAAGGTCGCCTTGGGCTCGGTGACCCCCGCCTCGGTGCCGGCGACCTTGGCCGTGTACCCGGAGATGAAGTGGTACATCGCCTGGTCGCGGGACAGCCGCGCGATGGGAGGGAGCACGCCGAACGCGTCGGCGGTGAGGAACACGATCGTGCGAGGATGTCCGCCGATCCCGGGGATCATCGCGTTGGGGATGAAGTCCACCGGATAGGCGACGCGAGTGTTCTCCGTGATCGAGTCGTCGTCGTAGTCCACCGTGCGGGTCGCCGGGTCGACGACCACGTTCTCGACCACGGAGCCGAACCGGATCGCGGCCCAGATCTCGGGCTCCTTCTCCTGCGAGAGCCGGATGCACTTGGCGTAGCAGCCG
>DASRVB010000028.1:0-10252 GCA_035687725.1 Gemmatimonadota bacterium | reverse complement strand
CTTGCCGCGGCGTCGCGGGTCGAGCGTGCGGCATCGAGGACGGCGCGGGGATCGGGATCGGCGGGATCGGGCGAGCTCCAGCCCGGGTTCGCGGCCAGGTACTCTTCCAGGCCGCGGATCTCGTTGTCGAGCGTCTCCAGCTCGAACTGCATCTCTTCGGCGGAGTCGAATCGAATCTCGTCGGCCGCCGCGACCGGCGCGTCCCCGTTCGTGTCGGAGCCGTTCCCGGAAGGACCACCGCAGGCGAGGAGCAATCCCAGACCGGCGAGGGCGCACCCGCACCTCGCCGACCGGGCCGTCGAGATCACCAGCGCCATCGGCCGCTCAGGTCTGGGCCGACCGCTCCAGGGCCTCGAGGATCTCGCTCTTCTTGTACCGACGACGACGGGTGGGCGTATAGTAGACCTTGACCCCGTATTCTCCGAGGCGGCCGTTCTTCTCGAGCCGGCGAAGCGTGCTGATCGACACGCCGAGCAGGCGCGCCGCCGCGCCGATGCGCAGGAATACGGGCTCCTGGCTTTCGTTCTTGGGCATCGGGATTCCTTTCGTAAGGGGATGCGGGGGACGAGCAGTTCCATGCCCGTCCGGGTCGTAGTGTATACCATCTGACCTATTCCGGTCAATCGAGCGACATCATGGGCGTTAACGACCGAACGGCGGGACCTGTCGTCCTCTCTGTCGTCGTTCCCCTCCGGGACGAGGGCCCCAACCTCCGCGCCCTGCACGCGGAGATGGCGGCCGCCTTTCAGGGGATCGGAGGGTGGGAGATCGTATTCGTGGACGATGGGTCCACCGACGAAGGTCCGGCGGTTCTCCGGCGGCTGGCGGAGGAGGATCCCCACGTCCGCGTCGTGACCCTCGCCCGGGGCTACGGACAGTCGACCGCGCTGGTGGCGGGGGTAGAGGCCGCGCGTGGAGAGTGGATCGGCACGCTGGACGCCGACTGCCAGAACGACCCCCGGGACCTGCTCGCCCTCTGGACCGAAGCGCGGGCGGGCGCGGCGGACGTGATCACCGGGTTCCGCCTGCGCCGTGCCGACAGCTGGGCGCGCCGCGCCTCCTCGTGGGTCGCCAACTCCGTCCGCAACCGCATGAGCGGAGACCGGATCACCGACGTCGGCTGCTCGGTGCGCGTCTTCCCCCGCCGCGCGCTCCTCGAGGCCGTCCGCTTCGAGGGGATGCACCGGTTTCTGCCGACGCTCTTCCGGCTCGCGGGCTATTCGGTGGTGGAGCGCCCCGTCGGCCACCGCGCCAGGCATGCGGGCCATTCGAAGTACGGCATCCACAACCGGCTCTGGCGCGGGATCGCGGACCTGTACGTCGTCAGGCGTCTCGTCCGCAGGCAGGTGCGGTACGATCTCCGCGACGGGGACGGGGCCTGACGTGCCCTCGGAGGCATGGCTCGCGCTCGGCTTCCTCGGTCAGGCGTGCTTCTTCTCGCGCTTCCTCGTGCAGTGGCTGGCCAGCGAGCGCGCCGGCCGGAGCGTCGTGCCGCGCGCGTTCTGGTACCTCTCGATCGCCGGCGGCGCCATCGTCCTGACGTACGCGATCTGGCGGCGCGATCCGGTCTTCATCCTCGGACAGAGCGTGGGCCTGTTCGTCTACCTGCGAAACCTCGTGCTGCTCCGCCGCGAGGAGGCGCGCCGCTCCCCGTGAGAGAGCGCCGCCCCCGGTGAGAGAGCGGGTCGCCGACGCGGTGGAGCGACGCCCCGCGGTCGGGCTCGCGATCCTCGCCGCGGTGGTCCAGTTCTGGCAGCTCGGAGCGTACGGCCTCTGGGAATCCACCGAGGCGCGCTATGCGGAGATTGCGTCGGCCATGGTGCGGAACGGCGACTGGATCACGCCGCGCCTGAATGGAATCGCCCACTTCGACAAGCCCCCGCTCGTCTATTGGGCCTCAGCCGGCGCGATGGCGATCCTCGGGATCGACGAGCTCGCCGCCCGGCTTCCGCTCGTGCTCGCCTCCCTCGCCGCTCTGCTCGTCGTGTACCGGGCCGCGGAGGCGACGATGTGTGCGCGCGCGGCGGCGTTCTCGTTCCTCGTCCTCCTCTCCTCCCCGCTGTGGTTCGCGCTCTCCCGGAGCCTGACGACGGACCTCTACCTTGCGCTCTGGGTCGTGGTCTCCGTCGAGACGGCGCGTCGCGGCACGAGGCCGGGTGGATCGCGAGCGTGGCGGCTCGCGGCCTGGGCGGCGCTCGGCGCGGGGTTCCTGACCAAGGGCCCGGTCGTATTCGTGTGGACCGCCCTGCCGGTGCTCGTCTGGGCCGCCTGGACGCGCTCCTGGTCGCGCGTTGCGAAGCTCGCCGACCCCCTCGGGCTAGCAGCCTTCTTGCTCCTGGCGCTCCCCTGGTACCTGGTCGAGGCCGCTCGCCGGCCCGGCCTGGCGGCGTACTGGCTGGGAGGGCAGGTCGCCGGGAGGATCGCGGAGCCCTATCGGGGCGAAGTGGAGCCCTGGTGGACGTATCTGCTGACCCTGTCGTGGGCGTCCTGGGCGTGGATCGTGCCCGCCGTGGCGGGCCTCTGGGCCTTCGCGCGGATGCGCGAGCAGCCCGGCGGGCGCTATCTCGTGGCCTGGGTCGTGGTTCCGCTCGTCGCGTTCTCACTCTTCCCGACGAAGCGCGCCAACTACATGCTGCCCGTTCTCCCCGCGATCGCGTTGGCGGCCGGCTGGTGGTGGGACCGGGCGCTGGCCGGATCGGCGCCCGGCCAGAATGCGCTTCCGCGCGCGCTCGCCGCCGCTACCGCCTCCCTCGGGATCGCGTTGACCGCGGCGGCCTTCGCGGTCGAGGACGTGCCCGCGGAGCTGAACGCGATCGGCTGGATCCTGGGCCCCGCGTTCCTGCTGGGTGGCGTGGCCGCCTGGCGCGCGGCGGGTCGGGCGCGCCTCGATCTGGCGTTCGCGGCCTGCCTGCTCCCGCTCCTCGGCCTCCATCTGGGGCTCGTATCCGCGCTCGGGCGCCCCCGCGTCGAGGCGTGGTCGAAGATCTCGCGCCCCATGGCCCGCGCGATCGCCGCCCATCGCGAGGAAGCCGAGCCGATCGTCAACTACCACGTCTGGCTGCGGGCGATCCCGTTCTATCTCGGCGACCGCGTCATCACGGTCTCCGGCGAGGGACGGGTGACGGCCTTCGAGGAGGACGATGAATGGCGGGAGTACGTATTCACCGCCGACACCAGCTTTTACCGCATGCTGGCCGGGACCGACCGCCTGCTGGCCGTCGTGCGCCGTACCGAGATCGACGACATCGAGGCGGCGATCGGGGGACCGCTCGCCGTCCTGGCGACCGACGAGCGCCACGCGCTCGTCACGAACCGGCCGACCACCGACGAGCGCGCGCAGTCATCGCGCTGATCAGCCGTAGCCGAGCTCGTCCAGCTTGTCCTCGTCCATTCCGAAGAAGTGGCCGATCTCGTGGAGGACGGTGATCCGCACCTCGTCGACGATCTCCTCCTCGGACTCGGCCCACTCGAGCAGCGGACGCCGGAAGATCGTGATCGAGTCGGGCAGCAGCACGTCGTCGAACCCGCGCTCGATCAGCGGCACTCCCTCGTAGAGACCGAAGAGGGTGTCCTCGGGATCGTCGGGGTCCATTCCCATCGACTCGAGGAGCTCCCGATCCGGCTCCTCGGCGATGACCACGCTCACGTTCTCCATGTGGTCGTGGAACATTTCGGGGAGCCGGTCGAGGGCGCGTGCGACCAGCTTCTCGAAGCGCGCCGGCGAGATGGACAGCATGCGTGGGTGGAGCGGGCGGGGCCGGAGCCCCGCCCGGGTCCGCGGTCAGGCGGTGGCGGGGCCCGCGCCCATGATCTTGTCGGCGAACTGCGCGATCAGGGGCATGCGCCACATGGTGCCCGAGTAGCCCTTGATCAGGCAGACGATCCACAGGATCACGCCGCCGATGAAGACGACGAACGTGACCAGGAAGCCGATGATCGTGCCGATGATCGGGATGATGGCCGAGAGGACCATGGACAGCACGGTCAGCGCTATCCAGAGAATGATCCAGGCTACGCCGAAGACGATCGACTGGGCCGCGTGCCACCGCACCACCTGGTTCGACTTCTCGATGAGGAAGAAGATGATGCCGGTGATCGGCGGAACCAGGTAGGCGAGCAGGCCCGCCAGCTTGGGGTCCATGCCGCTCGACTGCGTCGCGCCCGCGCTGTACTCCATCGTGCCTCCGATGCGGTGGGGGAAGTGGGAAGCCGCCTTTGAATATAGCGCAATGGCCTCGCGTCCGGTTCCGGCCCGAGGCGGCGGGTAGTATGCTGCCGGTCGGAGGCCCGAGCTCTAGGGGCGGAACTGTTCCAGCACCGAGTCCAGCTCGGCGGGGCCGCGCTTGCCCGCCTTCTCGCGCAGGAACCCGAGCCGCTCCTCGTAGGTGGGGCGCTCCTGCTTCCAGATGATCCCGAACGACATGTCGTAGATGTCCGTCTGGCAGGCAATCTCCCACGCCGCGCCCCAGTCGGAGGGGTCGTGGTCGTTCCCGTCGACGTTCAGCCAGCGGGCCTTCTCGCGGATCGTCTTGAACTGCTCGTTGCCGCGGAAGGTCACGCACGGCGGGATCGACTGGATGAACGCGAAGCCGGGGTGGCGGAACGCCTCGAGGATCATCTCGGCGTGGTGGTTGACGTTCCCGCTGAACGCGCGCGCGACGAACGAGGCGCCATAGGCCATGGCCAGCGTGGCCGGGTTGACCGGCGCCTCGATCGAGCCGAAGCGGGTGGTCGTCGTCACGTCGCCCAGTGGTGTCGTCGGCGAGAACTGGCCCTTGGTGAGCCCGTAGACCTGGTTGTCGAACATGAGGTACGTGATGTCGGGGTTGCGCCGCACGGCATGCGGGAAGTGGCCGGCGCCGATCGCGAGCCCGTCGCCGTCCCCGCCGGCGGCGAAGACCAGCAGGTCCGGGCGCGTCAGTTTGAGTCCCGTCGCGAGCGGCAGCACACGGCCGTGGAGCGCGTTGAAGCCGTAGCCGTTGACGTAGCCGGGGAGCCGGCCGGCGCAGCCGATGCCGGTCAAGACCGCCACGTTCTCAGGCGCGACCTGGACCTCGGAGAGCGCCTTGGTGAGCGCCGCCAGGACGCCGAAGTCCCCGCAGCCGGGGCACCAGATCGGCTTCAGCTCGGTCTTGAAGTCCTTGGCGGAGAGCTTGGTTTCCGCGCGCGGGATGCCGGCCAGGGCGGTAGCCATCCTACGCCTCCGCCAGGGCCAGGACGCGGTCGACGATCTCCTGCACGCTGAAGGGCATGCCGCCGCTCCGGGCGTACAGGTGACCGTGCGCGGCGTCCAGGTCGAGCCGCGCCCTGGCGTAGTGATAGAACTGGCCCTGATGGTTGAGCTCGACCCAGAGCGCGCGCTCGACGCCTTCGAGGAACGCGGCGATCGGCTCGACCGGCAGCGGGCAGAGGAGCTGCGGCACGCAGACCCCGACCGAGTGTCCCGCCCGGTTCAGCCGCCGCGCCGCCTCGCGGGCCTGCGCGCTGGTCGAGCCCCAGCAGACGATGCCGAGCTTCGGGTTCGGCGCGCCGAACGTGCGCACGAGCTCGGCGCCGCGCTCGCGCGCCAGGCGCTCCAGCTTGGCGTGCCGCCGCGCGTTCATCCTCGCGTGTACGGCGGAACTCGACGTCGGATCGCCGGACTCCACGTGCTCGAGGCCGCTGATCGTGTGCTCTCCACCGGGCTGTCCGGGGATCGCCATCGGCGACACGTCCCCGTCACCCTGGCGATACCTGCGATACGGCTCGGTGCCGTTGCCGCCGAACGTCAGCCGGTCCACCACCGGCCAGCCGTGGATGTCGAACGGCACAACGGACTCCTTGCGCTGGCCCAGATACTGGTCGGAGAGGATGATCACCGGCGTCTGGAACTCCTCGGCGATGTTGAACGCCTCGACCGCCATGTGGAAGCAGTCGGCCACGTCGTAGGGCGCGACGACGACCCGCGGCGTGTCGCCGGGCCCGGCGTGCGCGACGTGCGCGAAGTCGCACTGCTCGGTCTTGGTCGGAATGCCGGTCGACGGGCCGACCCGCTGGATGTCCGCGATCACGACCGGGATCTCGGCGATCGACGCGAGGCCCAGGAACTCGGTCATGAGCGAAAGGCCCGGGCCGGCGGTCGAGGTCATCGCCTTGGTGCCCCCGAAGGAGGCGCCCACACACATCCCGATGGCGGCGATCTCATCCTCGGTCTGCATCATCGTGCCACCGAAGCGCGGCAGCTCGTTGGCCAGCCACTCCATGACGTCGGACGACGGCGTGATCGGATACCCGGCGTAGAGCCGGCAGCCGGCCTTGAGCGCGACGAAGGCGAGCGCCTCGTTTCCGGTCATGAGGAGCTTGGGCTCGCCCTTCTCGTGGACGAAGGCCAGCGGCATCGGCGTTTCCGCCATCTCACGCAGCACGTACGCGCGGCCGGCGGCGAGCGCCGTGGCGTTGGCGGACCGCACCTCTTCGCTCTTCCGGCGGAACTTTCTATCGACCGCGTCGGCGATCCCTTCGGTCGGCAGGTCGAAGAGCTCGCCGAGCACGCCGAGGAGGAGGATGTTCTTCGAGAGCGACGATCCCGTCGCTTCGTTGGCGAGGTCGTGGAACGGGATCTGGAGGACGACGGGCTCGAGGGCCGGATCGACCGGGATCTGGTCGACGGGCGTGCCGTCCTTCGTGTCGTAGATCACGACGACGCCGGGCGCGAGCTCGAGCTCCTCCTTGAACCGCGCGAAGTCGGCCCAGTTGAACGCCACGAGCACGTCGAGGCGATCCCCGTAGGAAAGCGCCTCCTCGCGGCTGATCCGCACCCGGCACGACGACTCGCCGCCCCGGATCTGGGGGCCGAACGACTTGAGGATCGTGGCGTAGAGGCCCTCGGCGGCCGCCGCGGACACGAGGAGCTCTCCGCTCGAGATCACGCCGTCGCCCCCCGAGCCCACGATCCCGATGACGATGTCGTCGGTCGTGCGGCGGGCGGAGACCGCTCCGGAAGGAGTCGTGAAGGTGGCGACGTCGATCACGGGAAGAGAGCTCCGATCGGGCGGCGGAAAGTCGGACGAAATCTGTCCGGAAAAAGATACGGACGCCGCCGGGGCCGGACAACACGTCGCCGCTTGACCCGTGCCGCGTCCCGACATACCCCTTCCAGCGTGATCGATCCCATGGAGAGGAGCCCATGCCGATAAAGGTCCGCTAGCCTGCTCTCGGTCTTCCAGCCGCACGCGGCGGGATCGACCTGGCGACGCGAGATCGTGGCCGGGACGACGACGTTCGCGACGATGGCTTACATCATCGTCGTGAACCCCGCGATCCTCGAGGCCGCGGGGATGCCCTTCGGGCCCTCCATGGTCGCTACGATCCTCACCGCGGCGTTCGGCACGCTCCTCATGGGATTCTGGGCGAACCGCCCGTTCGCGGTCGCCCCCTACATGGGCCAGAACGCGTTCGTCGCCTACACGGTCGTCCAGGGCCTCGGCCACACGTGGCAGACCGCGCTCGGCGCGATCTTCGTGAGCGGCGTTCTGTTCACGATCCTCGCCCTCTTCCGCACGCGGTCGTGGCTCGCTGCTGCGATCCCCGAGAGCCTCAAGCTCGCGATCGCAGTAGGGATCGGGCTCTTCCTCACGTTCATCGGCCTCGCCACGATGGGGGTCGTCCGTGCCGGGCCCGGCGCGACGCCGGTGGCGCCGGGCGACTTCCACGATCCCGCCGTCCTCGTGGGCGTCGCCGGGGTGCTGGCGATCGTGCTGCTCATGCTCGCGCGCGTGCCGGGCGCGATCCTGATCGGCATCCTGGCGGCGAGCGGGCTCGCGTTCGCGCTCGGGATCGCGGACCTGCCGGAGGGCGTGTTCAGCCCGCCGCCAGATCTCGGGCCGACCCTGTTGGCGCTCGACGTCCGCGCCGCGCTGACGTGGGGATTCGTGTCGATCGTCCTGACGATCTTCGTCCTCGATCTCGTGGACACGATCGGCACCCTGACGGGGCTGTCGGTCAAGGCGCAGCTCCTCGACGAGGAGGGCCGGCTCCCGGGGATCGAGCGCGCGCTCCAGTGCGACGCGTTCTCGACCGTGCTCGGCGCGCTCCTCGGCACGACGACGAGCGGCGCGTACATAGAGTCGGCGGCCGGGATCGAAGCCGGCGGACGGACCGGGCTCACGGCGGTCGTCACCGCCCTGTGGTTCCTGGCCGCGCTCTTCTTCGCGCCGCTCTTGTCGGCAGTGCCGCCGTCGGCCTACGGGCCGGCGCTCGTCGTCGTGGGGATGCTCATGCTCGAGCCCGTGTCGCGCTTCCGCTTCGACGACGTGGGGGAGCTCGCGCCCGCCTTCCTGACGATCGCGCTCATGTGCTTCACGTACGACCTGGCGATCGGGCTGACGGCAGGGTTCGTGGTATGGGTCCTGCTAAAGGTCGCCACCGGGCGCGCGCGCGAGGTGCCGGGCGGGATGTGGGCGCTGGCAGGGTTGTCGGCCCTGTTCTACGCGCTCTACCCGTACTGAGGCACAACGCCCCGTTCGGTAGTGCCCCTACATGGCTTCCAGCGTCACGAGGATCTCCACCGTGTCCGGCGGCACCGAGACCGGAAGGACCGTGACCTCCGGAATCTCTCGCTCCACCGTCTCGAGTCCCGTTCCCTGCGGCGGCGTTACCCGATAGACAAGGCATACTTGTGGAATGAACAGCGGGAGGATGACCGTGTGCAGGAAATTTCCGCTGGAATCCGATTCCACTGTTCGCGGCGACGTGACGTCGGAATTGTCGCAATCATCCTCACGGACTCGAAGTACGATCACTGCTCCAGGAACTGCCTCGCCGGAAGCGCCGGTGATGCTGCCCTCTACGACGAAGTGTCCCTCGACGAAACCGTCGACCACGACTTCTTCCGAATCGCATGACGGCAGGAGGAGGGGCAGCGCGAGAAACACACCGGGCAGGACGTGGCAGAGGGTTCGTTCACCCATCGGGAGCGACGTTAGGTTATTCGAGATCCTTATGCATTCGGACAAGGGCGATGATGACGCCGTCGTCCATCTCGTAGTCGACCCGTTCGACGACATCATAGCCGAGCGCGCCGTACAGCTTTTCACCCGGGAGCGTGGCCATTAGCTCGGCCGACCGGAAGCCGTGCGCCTGCGCGTCGGACTCGCAGCGCTCGAGGATCCGCCTGCCGATCCCGCGCCGCGACCATTCCGGGTGGACGAAGAACGCGCGGATCCTGGCGGGCTCGGACCGAGGGTCGAGCTCCTCCGCTTCGCGAGCGGCAAACCGGTCGCCTCCGAACAGCGTCCTGCGCCGGCTCCAGCCGCCGCATCCGACGATCCGCCCTCCGGCCTCGGCGACGAAGTACGTCCCGTCGCCGATGAGCGCCGAGTCGACTCCGAACACCCCGGTGCCGAGCGCGCTCTCGATCTGCTCTGCGGTGTAATCGTCGAGACTCAGGCCTCGCGCCGATCGCGCGATCAGGTCGGCGAGGACCGGCCGGTCATCGGGCGTCGCCTCGCGGATGACCGCCTCCAGCCGGTTCCGATTCACGAACCTCCTGATGGGCCCGGCGTCCCGGCTTCCGCCAGTCGGCGTGCGACCTCCGCGCCGACGTCGAAGGGCTCGCCCGGCGCGGCGCGGAAGCGGCGCTCGAGCGCGTAGGCGTCCCGCTCCAGCGGGATCGCGGCGTACTCCCTGCCATTCTCCAGCCATCCCCGGATGTACCGCTCGACGAAGCCCCGCACCCCGAGTTGACGCGCCTGCTCGACGTGGACGAGCTCGTGGAAGAGGGTAGACAGCGGAACCGGACCGGCCCTGTGTTCGGGCACGACGATCGTGTCCAGGTAGGTGATCCCGAGGAGCCGGTCGGCGTCGACGGCGGAGATGCCGAGCCGGCGGGCGAGCCGCAGGATGCGCGACAGCGGAATGCGCGGCACGATCGCCACCCGTGCCGCCGCCAGGGTCTCGTTGGGGAAGAAAGGCGCCAGGGCCCGCGCCGCATCGTCGGAGATCGGCGCGGCCGTTTCACGATGACGCGCGCGTCCGCGGTGGAGCCAGCGGACGCCCCACCAGGGCAGGTAACGACCGACCGGCGCCAGCGCGCGGGAGAAACGCGCCCGCCCCTCGGCCATCAGGGCCCGCCGGGCATGACTTCGGCGGCGGCGCCCTCCTCGACGGCCTGCGCAGCGGCTGCCCGGATCGCGGCTGCCTCGGCCTCCTTGCGGGCGGCCTCCTGCTGCCGGCGCCACATGTCCGCGTACACCGCGTCCCGGGCGATCAGGTC
>DASRVB010000027.1:0-10700 GCA_035687725.1 Gemmatimonadota bacterium | reverse complement strand
GACCGCGCCTCCGCCGGCGTCTCCGCGGAGACGTGGGGCCGTTCCTCCGCCGGAACCGCGACCCCCGCGACGACCAGCGCCTGCCAGACTGCGAACGCCTCCAGCGCGAAGAACGGGAAGCCGAGAAACCCGAGGACAGGCATCTCGAAGAGCTTGAAGTCCTCGAACCCGGGCACGGTATAGATCCACTTCCCGCGCGCGCCGATGTTGAACGCCTCCCACAGCAAGCCGACCAGGAGCCCCGCGGCGAGGAGGCGGAGGATCCGGCCCGGCCTGCCGCGCTCGAGGTCGCCGAGGAGCGAACGCTCCGGCGCGCGGCTAAGGACCCATGGGTCTGCGACGAGGAAGACCCCGCCCCAGACGAGGGGAAAGAGCGCGCGCGGCCAGGCGAGCGCCAGCGCGAGCATGAGCACGCCGAGGGCGAACAAAGGCCGGCCGCGAGTGCGTGGGAGACGGCGGGCCCGCAGCTCTCCGGCGATCCCCAGCGAATCGAGGAGCCGCTCGGTCAAGAGGACTGCGGGAACGACGGTCGCGAACGACAGCGCGATCCCGACCCAACGCGCGGCGCCGTCCCGGGGCAGGAATACGTAGTACCAGTTCTCGAGTCTCATGTTCAGGAGCTCGAAGAAGAGCCAGAACGGCACCGACCAGGCGAGCGCACTCGCCAGGAATGCGGGTCGGCCAAGGAAGAAGCGGCCGCCGCGCGAGGCGACGGCCGCTTCGAGGAGCGCCAGCGTCGGATACCACGCCAGCGGGTAGAGCCAGGTCGCGAAGGGCTCGATTTCCGCGAACGCCCCGGCGATCGAGGCGCAGAGGACGACCGCCGACGCCGCTGCGATCGCGGCGACCCCGCTCCTCGTCCGCGCGATCCCCTTCCCGGTGCTCGAGGCGGCTACTCCCAGTAAGGCTCGTGGCCGTAGTAGACGAACACCGAGCGGCGGTACTCGAGGTCGGCTGCGTCCGGCCAGTCGTCCTTGTCGAACCCCGGCGCCTGCTCGAGGCGCTCACGATCGACGTCCAGGACGAAGCGGTGGTTCTCGGGATCGACCTGCATCGCCTCGAGCGGGACCGCGAACAGCTTGTCGCCGATCCCGAAGAGACCGCCGAACGAGAGCACCGCGTACGCCACACGCCCGTGGTCCAGGTCGATCATGAGCTCCTCGATCTTGCCCAGATCCTCGCCGTACTCGTTGACCACCGGATCGCCGATGATCGTGCTCGCCGAGAGCGTGTGCGGGATACGAGTTCCCGTTCGCTGGTCTTCGCCGCGTATTCGCTCATTCGTGCGCATGGGATGCTCCTTCGATGAGATTCCGGGCCGCGTCCCGTCGACGAGACCTCTGGATCCAGTCTAGGTGCAGGCCATCGGGCACGATGTCAGCAGGCGGACACACCGATGCGGCATCTACCATGTTACGTCGATCAGCCGGCCCGACCTCTCATCGAATCGGAACCGTATGGCAAACGGGGTCCAGCTCTCCGCTGCGGGAACGACCGCGCGGGCGAATCGAAGATCGCGGAGGGTCACGACCGCCAGGCCATTGGTCCGCGCGACGTCGGCCACCGGCACACGCGCCCACCAGAGATACGCCTGTCCCTCACGGGTCGCGAGCGCTCGTGCCACCCACGGGTCGTCGAACCTGCGGTCGATCCGCTCCGTGCGGGTGGCACGGGGCGGGATGCCGCGCATGCGATGGACGGCGATCCGTGGCTCGGGCGCCTCCAGCGGACCGACGGCGATGCCGCTCCACCGCCACGGCGCGCCGAGGCGCGGGAAGGCGACGGCCTCGGCGACCTGGCGGCCTTGCGCCCGCTCGGAGGCGACGACCACAGAGACCGCCTGGCGGTGGATTCCCGCGGCGGCGGCGCCGTAGACGAAGAGCGCGAGGAGCCAGACGACGACCGCGGCACGGCCGCGCTCGGCCCGGCGCCGCGAGACGACCAGGACGCCGGCCGGCAGCGCCCACGTGACGAAGTCGACGATGAACAGCCACTCGAGCGCGAAGCGCTCGCTCGAGAAGGGGTAGAGGAGCATCGTGCCCCAGGGCGTGACGAGATCGTAGACGAGATGCATCGCCACTCCCGCCGCCGAGATCAGCGCGAGCCACGCGAACCGCGTCCGACCGCCGTAGGCCCACCAGAGGCCTGCGGCGAGTGCGATCGGGAGGACGACGAGGCCGACCAGCGAGTGCGTCAGCCCGCGATGGAAGAGGATATAGGCGGCGTCCGAACGCGCTTGGAGCACGAGGTCGATGTCGGGCAGGTTGCTGGCCAGGACGAGGGCGAGCGTAGTGCCGGGCGGCGGCGAGGTTCCGGCCGCGCGCGCGAGCGCCCAGCCGGTCAGCGTATGGCTGACGTTGTCCAACCGCGCCCGCGTCCCTGGGCCGGGGCGTGGCTAACGCACGACCGGCAGCCCCGCGCTCCGCCAGGCCCGCATGCCGCCCGGCACGTTGCGCACGTCCTCGAAGCCGGCGCGCTTGAGGACGCTGGCCGCGACGGTCGAGCGGTAGCCGCTGCCGCAGATCACGGCCAGCGGCCGCCCGTTGCGCGGCACCTCGTCCAGCCGGTCCTCGAGGAGCCCGCCGTGCACGTGGATCGCCCCGTCGACGTGACCGCCGCTCCATTCGCCGTCCGCGCGCACGTCGAGGAGGTCGACCGCGCCTCCCCGCTCGAGTGCGGCCGCGAGCTCGGGGATCGACATCTGGGGAAGGGTCGCGATCGGCAGACCTTCCTGCCGCCAGGCGTTCATCCCCCCCTCGAGCCAGCCGCGAATCCGGTCCAGGCCCACGCGTACGAGGGCGCGCACGGCGGGGTCGACCGCGAAGGGTGTTTCCGCGACGAGAAGGATCGGCTGGTCGTAGGGCACCACCCATGCGGCCCAGGTCGAGGGGCTCCCGTCGACGCCGATCCCGAGCGCGCCCGGGACGTGCCCGCCGCCGAACGCGAGCTGGTCGCGGAGGTCGACGACGACGTTGCCGGCCTCGACCAGGGCATGGAACTCCTCGACGGGGATCGGGTCCCGGCCCGGCAGGTCGCCGAGGATCGCGGGCCCCGCCGAATTGAGCGTCTTCATCCGCCGATAGTAGGGCGGAAACGGAGGCGCCGAGCCGAGGATCTTGTCGACGAACGCCTCTTCGCCGAGCGCCGGGTCGAGGTACGGGTTCGCGACGCGCTCGAAGCCGAGAGTCGAGAGCGGGCGCGCGCTCATCCCGGCTCCGCACATCGAGCCCGCGCCGTGCCCGGGGTGGACCTCGAGCCCGTCGGGCAGCGGCGCGAGCTTCTCGCGCACGCTCTTGAACTGGCGCCGCGCGAGCTCCCGCTTGCTCTCCTCGCCGAGGAGGTCCGGCCGGCCGAGCGAGCCGACGAACAGGAAATCACCGGAGAGCATGACCTCGGGTACGTCCGGGGAGCGATGCGTGTCGTACGCGAGGAACGAGAGATGCTCCGGTGTGTGCCCGGGCGTGTGGAGCGCCTGGATCCGCACGGATCCGAGTTCCAGCGTGGACCCATCCTCGAGTTCCTGGTGCGGGAACGCGACCTCGTACTTCTCGCCATCGTCGTACGCCGACAGGCAGAGCGCGGCTCCCGTACGCTCTGCGAGCTCGCGCGCGCCGCTGGCGAAGTCCGCGTGGATGTGGGTCTCCAGGACGTGGGTGATCTCGACGCCCTGATCGGCCGCGAACGTCTCGTACACGTCTACGTCGCGCCTGGGGTCGACGATCGCGACGGCGCCCGCGCCGGGGCATCCGACGGCATAGCTGAATTGGGAAAGACCGGAATCCTCGAAGCGCTCGAACAGCATCGTTCCTCCATCGTGGGTTCGCCCCGAATGTATGCCGATGAGAGGGAAAGCGCCGAGCGCCGAGGGGTGCCGCCGGCGGGTCCCGTGGGGATGATCGGGACCCGCCGGGGCGGACCTCAGCCGAGCGGCGGCTGGAACGCCTGGGTCGGGGCGGCGGTCACTTCGGTCGATCGGACGGACTCGATGACTGCCTCCATGTGCGCCCGCGACGGCATCGAAACCGCGACGAAGGCGGCGATCACGATCCAGTACGCGGCGGCGGCCATGAGACCCGAAACGATGGTACGCATTGCAGTGCTCCTTTCCGTATGTTGAACCTCTTCTCGTCCTGGCATACGGTGAGAGCGCCGAAACGGTTTCATGGTTGCAACGGAAAGCGGATTTTTCTTTCGCGGAAGGAACTAATCGGCGGTGAGGAAGCCGGTGATCGGTGGTCCGAAGGCATCCGGGTGGATGAGGAAGGAGTCGTGGCCGGTCTCGATGTCGAGGACGAGGCGCTCGACCGGCCGGCCGGCTTGAACGAACGCCTCGGACAGCTCGTCGATCTCCGATACGGGGATCAACACGTCCGTGGTGACCCCGATCAGGAGCGTGCGAGCGCGGATCCTCCGCACGCCCTCGACCAACCCTCCACGTCCGCGTCCCAGGTCATGGAGGTCCATGGCCCGCGACAGGTACAGATACGAGTTCGCGTCGTAGGCGCGCGGGTACTTCTCGCCCTGATGCCGGAGGTATGACTCGATCTCGAACCGCCCGCCGAGATCGAACAGCTCGCCGTCGTGCCACGCGCGCCCGAAGCGGCTCGTCCACTCGACATCGGACCGATACGTGATCGTTCCGATCTCGCGCGCGAGCGAGAGCCCATCGGCGGGCTGGCCCGTATCGTAGTAGCGGCCCCCGCGCCACGCCGGATCGAGGATCACCGCGCGCCGCTGCACGTGCCTGAGCGCGATGGCGAACGGGTGGGTCATGCCCGACGCGCTGATCGCGATCAGGCGGTCGACGCCGTCGGGGAAGAGCGCGGCGTACTCGAGGGCCAGCATCCCGCCCATCGAGGAGCCGATGACGGCGTGGAGGCGCTCGACGCCCAGGTGCGTGAGCAGCTCGCGCTGAAGCCGCATCATGTCGCGCAACGTGACGAGTGGGAAGTCGAGCGCGTACGGCTCGCCCGTGGCCGGATTCGGAGAGGACGGTCCGGTCGAGCCGTGACAGCCGCCGAGGACGTTGCAGCAGACGACGAACCAGCGATCGGTATCGATCGGCTTGCCGGGCCCCAGCATCTCCTCCCACCAGCCCGGTTCGTCGCCGGGGTCGTGGCGCGCGGCGTGGGCGCTCGGAGACAGGCCGGTGGTCAGGAGCACCGCATTGTCGCCGCGCGGCGAGCCCCAGGTCTCGTACGCTGTCGCCGGTCGCTCGACCGAGCGCCCGGACTCGAGCGTGAAGGTGTCGGGCAACGTCCACGTCTGACGATGCGGCTCGTGCATGGCCGAGCAACCTAGTGTGGGCCGATCAGGTCCTCCAGCGCGCGAAGATGGGCGTCGAGCGCCGAGCGGCCGGCGGGCGCCAGCGCGTACCACGTGACCGGCTTGCGGCCCTGAAACTCCTTGTCGACCGAGACGTAACCCGCCTCCTCCATGCGCCGCATGTGCGCGCCGAGGCTGCCGTCGGTCTCGCCGGTGAGCTCCTGCAGACGCGAGAACGACAGCCGGTCCCAGCGCGAGAGGAGCACCGCGATCGCCAGGCGCACGCGGTGCTCGAGGAGGCGGTCGATCCGGGAGAGGGGCTCCCGGACTTCGGCGGCTCGAGGCTTACCCTTCGGCACCGGCCGTCCCGCCGGCGAGGCTCGCGACCACCAGTCCCGCGGCGATGACGATTCCTGCGGCCGTCCACGGATAGGGGAACCCCTCGAGAAGCGCGAGCGCGACGTACAACGCAGCCGCGACGACGCCCATCCATTTGAGGGCAGGAACCAGATGAACGCCCGCCAGCCAGTAGCTGAGCGCGACCATCAGGAGGATGGCGTGCGACGAGGCCTGAGGAGTCGAGCCCCAGCCTTCTGCGCCGAAACTGAGGAGGAAGATCGCCACGCCCATTCCGGCCCAATGGAGCATGTGCCGGCGGCCGGTCTCCTCCGACTGCTGCCCGATGGCCCGCGCACCGCGGGCGCCGAGCCATGCGCTCAGGAGGAACCCGGCGACGCCCGCCACGAGCCAGTACAGACCGGCGCGCTCCGGGGCGACGTCGATGATCGCGAATCCGGGCACCGAGATCGCCGCCCAGAGCCAGAGAATGGCGCGCGGCATGGCACGCCTCTCCGAGCGCCGCACCACGTCGCGGACGTACCCGAGGTCCTCCCGGGTGTCGGCGCTCATCGCGCGTTCTCCGTCGGCTCGCGATGGAGCGTCATCTCGAAGAACGTCCGCCCCGCATCCTGGCCCGGCGGGAGGTACGAGCCCACTTCGTGCCAGACGTCCGGCTCGGGATGGCGGATGACGTATTCCACCCGACCTCCGTCGGGGGTCTCGAAGCCCCACGAGAGCGCGCCGTCCTCGGCGATCTTCGCTCGTGCATCGACGAAGCGGCCGCCTTGCCAGGCGGCGAAGCGGTAGTTGCCCGGCTCGTCGCCCGCGGAGAGGACGGCGAAGGCTCGAAATACGACCGGGCCGGGCTCGCCTCCTGTCCCGGGCTCGCGCCCCGTGCCTTCCACGACCAGGAGCGCTCCCTCGAGCGCGGCTCGCACTTCCTCGGTCTGGCGAACCGCCTTCACGCCCTCGGGCCCGACGACGGTGGCCTGGCCGGACCAGCGGCCGGCCAGCCAGGCCAACGGCTCCATCGCCATCCTGGCTTCCTCGGGGACCGGCGCCTGGGCGGCGGCGCCGGAGGCGAAGACGAAGAGCGACACGCCCGCGATGACGGCGGGTCGGAACCTGCGGTAGGACACGGTCACCTCCCAGCGAACGTTGCTCCGGCGCCCCGGCTAGCGATCGTCGACACTTCTGTGGCGTCCAGAGTACTCTGGATTATAGAGTACGACCACCGCCCTCGTCAAGGGGGCCGTTATTTGCCCGCCACCTCCGCGCTTCCTATGGTCAGCCACCCATCTATGGCGACCCCGCCCATTCCCTTCCGCCTTGCCGTGGCCCAGATCGACGTCGTCGTCGGGGACGTCGCGGGCAATCTCGACCGCATCCGCGCCACCCTCGCAACCGCCGAGGAGAGCGCTCCCGACTTGGTGGTCTTCCCCGAGCTCGCGATCTCGGGATATCCGCCGGAGGACCTGCTGCTCCGGCCATCGTTCCTGGACGCCGCGCGCGAGGCTCTCGACGCGCTGGCCAGGGACGTCGGCGAGGCGGTCGTCGTCGTCGGCTTCCCGGAGCGGGGCGCGGACGTCTACAACGCCGCCGCGGTACTCCGGCACGGGCGCGTGCGGCACGTCTACCGCAAGCGGTATCTGCCGAACTACGGGGTGTTCGACGAGAACCGCTACTTCCGGCGCGGCGAGTCGATTCCCGTCTACCAGCTGGGAGACGTGACGCTCGCGGTCAACATCTGCGAGGACATCTGGTATCCCGGCGAGCCGCTGGCGGTGCAGGCGCTCGAGGGGGACGCGCGCCTGGCGATCAACCTGTCGGCCTCGCCGTACCATGCCGGCAAAGGACACGATCGCGAGCGGATGATCGCCACGCGCGCCGAGGACAACGCGATCGTGGTCGCGTACTGCAACCTGGTCGGCGGCCAGGACGAGCTCGTGTTCGACGGCCAGTCCCTCATCGTCGACGAGGACGGCGTGCTCCTCGCGCGCGGAGCCGCCTTCGAGGAGGAGCTCCTGCTCGTCGATCTTTCGCTCCAGCGGGTGTTCGAGGAGCGCCTCCACGATCCCCGGCGCCGCAAGTCCGAGATCGGTGGCGACGACACTCCGCCGGTCGAGCGGGTCGACCTCGGCGAGCGCCGGCACGGCGAGCGCCCGCCGCTGCCCGCGCGGACCGCCGTCTACCCGGGGCCGGCCTCCCGCACGGCCGAGATCCTGAGCGCGCTGACGCTGGGGCTCCGGGACTATTTCCGGAAGAACGGATTCCGCGAGGCCTGCCTCGGCGTGTCGGGGGGCATCGACTCGGCGGTGACCGCGGCGATCGCGGTCCGCGCGCTGGGACCCGAGCGCGTGCACGGCTTCTACCTGCCCTCGCGATACTCGTCCGAGACGAGCCGGCGCGGCGCGCGCGAGCTCTGCGCGAACCTCGGGATCGCGTACCGGGAGATCCCGATCGACGGGATACTCGACGCGTTCCTCGGTGCCCTGCAGCCGGAATTCGGCGATCTGCCCGCCGACACCACCGAAGAGAATCTCCAGGCCCGCATCCGTGGGAACCTCCTGATGGCGTTCTCCAACAAGTTCGCCTGGCTCGTGCTGGCGCCGGGGAACAAGAGCGAGATGTCGGTGGGGTACTCGACGCTGTACGGCGACATGGTGGGCGGA
Source organism: Gemmatimonadota bacterium (assembly GCA_035687725.1). Classification (GTDB taxonomy): domain Bacteria; phylum Gemmatimonadota; class Gemmatimonadetes; order JACCXV01; family JAHWKZ01; genus JAICNR01. The sequence continues at coordinate 2,424 of DASRVB010000027.1, read as the reverse complement.
TTCGCGATCCTCAAGGACTTGCTGAAGACCCGCGTATACGAGGTCGCCGAGGAGATCAACCGGCAGAGCGGTCGCGAGTTGATCCCGCGCGAGACGATCGAGCGGGCGCCGACGGCGGAGCTCAAGCCCGGCCAGAAGGACACCGACTCGCTCCCGCCCTACGACGTCCTGGACCCGATCCTCGAGGCCTACGTCGAGCGAGACCTCGCGCGGCGCGACATCGTCGCGCTCGGCTACGACGCCGAGGTCGTGCGCTGGGTCGTGGACGCCGTCGACCGGAGCGAGTACAAGCGCCGCCAGGCGCCGCCGGGCCTCAAGATCACGACCCGCGCCTTCGGCAAGGATCGCCGGATGCCGATCACCAACCGCTTCCGCGGCTAGCCGAAATCAGCCTCCCGCGCGCCTCGCCGCCCGCCGCCTGCGGGGACGGCCGGGCAAGAGCGCCAGCATGTGGTGCCGGTAGAGGATCCCCCACACCAGCGCGAGGACGAGGTACGCGTAGGCGACCTCCATGCGCCAGTGGGGGACCATGAGCTGCAGCGCAAACGGCAGGAACAGCAGTAGGGCCTGCCACCAGTTGAGCTGCCGGTCGGCCAGCATCACGACCGCGAACAACGACTGGGCCGCCGTGAGGAAGATCTCGTGCTGCTGCTGGAGGTCGAGGTCGAGCGAGGCCACGCGGCCGGCGGAGATCGAGTACACCAGGGAGATCGTTCCGATCAGGAGCGTCCACTGGTTGACCTTCGAGGAGATGAGCGCCGACATCGCCATCGTCGCGTGGCGCCGCACCGTCCACATCGCGGCGATGATGAACTCGGGCGCCTCGGAGGCGAGCGGCGCGACCCACTGGACGAGCAGGAACTCGTCGATGCCGAAGTGGCTCCCGGTATCGATCAGCGACTCGGCGAACGGCTCGGCCGCGAGGAAGATCAGAACTCCCGAGTAGAGGAACAGCAGCACGTTCGCGCCGATCCGCCAGGAGCGGCGCAATCGGCTGATGAGCAGGGCCGGGCCGACCAGTTCGGGCTCCTCCGATCCCATCGCGCCGGTGCGGACGAGATACCACAGGAAGAGACTCACGAGCACGGCGGTGTCGAGCCACCAGAAGCGGCCCACCGCGGCGATGATGAAGGCGTAGACGGTGGCGACGGCGAGGAACTGGACGGCCACCATGTCTCCCTCTCCGAGGAGGATCGACTTCTTCCGCCAGCGGGCCCAGAAGAGCCAGACGATGACAGGCCAGCCGAGCCCGACCAGGAGCCGGTTGGCGCCCGTCATGTTGGCCGCGGCGTAGTGGCCGTATACCGGGTCCTCGGCGGCGCGCCAGGCGAAGTAGAGATCGACCGCGTACTCGGGGAGGATCGCGATCAGGGCCAGGATCGCGAGCGCCAGGGCCTGGCTCATCTCGAGCTGCGCCACCTCGGCGGCCCAGGAGAGCATGAACGAGGCACCCAGCACCGCCAGCCCGAAGACGAGAGCTTCCTTCGGCGGCGTCGACTCCAGCCCGCCGAACTTGAACGCGAGGCTCGGCAGCGTGATCGCGATCGCGCCGGCGAGCCAGAGGTAGCGGCCCAGTTCCCTCACTCGCCTCCGCCCGTCCGCTCGGGGCCTTCGACGGCCCACCATTCCAGGATCGCCTCCGCCACCGCGTCCGGATCGTCGAGATGGGGCCAGCGCCCCGTTCCGGGCACGACGAGCTGGGGCATATCGGGGCGGACGGCCGCGTAGGCCTCCGGTGCGGCCGCGTTGGATCGCGCCTCGGCGCCCCAGATCGCGATCGCGGGCGCGCCGAGTCGAGACAGGGCGGGGCGCGGATCCCACGTCAGATCGCCCGCCCACAGAGACCAGAGCGGCCAGCCCGAATCGGGCTGGCGGGCGAACCGCCGCAGGCCATCCGCGCGCTCTTCGATGTCGGGCGGCGTGACTGCAAGCGAGCGCTCGAGGAGTCGGCGGCGGCCGGCGCCGCTCGATCGCCAGAGCCGGACCGCGTCTCCGATGGGCGAGCGCAGGGCCTGATAGACGAATGGGCGCCACGCGGCAGTCTCGAACCCCGCCAGGCCCGAAGCCTCCGGCGGGGCGATCAGCACGACCCCGAGTGCCAGCCGTCCCAGGCGGACCGCGGCCTCGACGGCGTACGAGGCCGAGAGCCCGCTCCCGATCAGGAGCGCCGGCGCGTCGAGCTCGTGACGGACGAACTCCACGATCGCGTCGAAGAAAAGGTCGGGTCCGAAGCGGAGCCGCGGGCGGCCCGAGCGCCCGAATCCAGGCAGGTCGAGGAGCGTCGTCTCGACCGCTCCCGCCAGTCGCCCGGCCAGGGGCGCCAGCTCGTCGGCCGAGGCCCCGGCGTAGAGGTCGTGCAGGAGGAGGGCGGGAGGCCCGGTGCCGACGCGCGTGAAGAACAGATCGGCGTGGCGCCACGGAAAC
>DASRVB010000026.1:0-8013 GCA_035687725.1 Gemmatimonadota bacterium | reverse complement strand
GCGCCCTCCATCTCGGCGCGCACCACGCGGCCGACGGCCTCGGCCGCCGAGCGCTCGACCTCGAAGACGAGTTCGTCGTGCACGGTAAGGAGCATGCGCGCGGGGAGCTCCTCGCGCGCGATCCGGTCGCGGACGCGGATCATCGCGATCTTCAGGAGGTCGGCCGCCGTGCCCTGGATCGGGCTGTTGATCGCCGCGCGCTCGGCGAACGAGCGCACGTTGAAGTTCCGACTCCGGATCTCGGGCAGATAGCGCCGCCGACCGAGCAGTGTCGTCACGTACCCGTCCTGCTTCACCTTCTCGATCGTGTCCTCCTGGTACCGCTTGACGTCCGCGAAGCGCGCGAAATATCCGTCGATGAACGCCTTCGCCTCCTCTCGCGAGATGCCGAGCCGGCGCGCCAGGCCGAACACGCCCATCCCGTAGACCACCCCGAAGTTCACTTCCTTGGCGCGCGTCCGGAGCGCCTCGGTGACCTTCTCGGGGGGAACACCGAATACGAGCGCGGCGGTCTGGCGGTGGATGTCCTGCCGCGTGCGGAAGGCGAGCACCAGGTTCGGGTCGCCCGTCAAGTGCGCGAGGATCCTCAGCTCGATCTGCGAGTAGTCGGCGACGAGGAGGGTCCAGCCGTCCTCGGAGGGAATGAAGCCCTTCCGGATCTCGCGCCCGAGCGTCGTGCGGGCGGGGATGTTCTGGAGATTGGGCTCGGATGACGACAGCCGCCCGCTCGCGGCCACGGTCTGGTTGAAGCTCGTGTGGAGCTTGCCGGTCCGGGGATTCACCGCCGCCGGCAGCGCGTCGACGTAGGTCGACTTCAGCTTCGCGAGCTCCCGCCACTCGAGGCAGCGGCGCGGCAGCTCGTGGTCGACCGCGAGCGCCTCCAGCACCTCGGCGTCGGTGGAGTAGCCGGTCTTCGTCCGCTTGACGACCGGGAGCTTCATGCGCTCGAACAGGATCTCGGAGAGCTGCTGAGGCGAGTTCAGGTTGAACGGCTCGCCCGCGATCGCGTGGCAGTCGTGCTCGATGGCGGCGAGCTCCCCCTCCATCTTCTTCGCCATGGCCGCGAAGAACTCCACGTCCAGCTTTATCCCCGCGCGCTCCATCTCGGCGAGCACCGGGATGAGCGGCAGCTCGACGTCGCGGTAGAGGTCGAGGAGCTCGCGCGCCTCGAGCTGCGGCAGGAACAGGCCGCAAAGCCGGAGCGCGATGTCGGCCTCCTCGCACGAGTAGCGCGCCGCGGCCTCGACGTCGACCTCGGAGAATGGGATCTGGTTCTCACCGTCGGGGCGGGTGACCTCGTCGTAGCTGGCCATCCGGTGGCCGAAGTGCTCGAGCGCGAGGATGTCGATCGCGTAGGCGCGTCGCCCCGGATCGAGGATGTAGGCCGCGAGGATCGCGTCCGCCTCGACGCCGGCGAGCTCGATCCCCGCGCGCTGGAGGACCACTGTGTCGAACTTGACGTCCTGCCCCACCTTGCGGATCGCGGGATCCTCGAGGATCGGGACGAGGATCGCGAGAGCTTCGGCCGCGGGCAGGCTCCGCCCGCCGGTGTGCCCGATCGGCACGTAGCGCCCGCGGCCCGGCGCGGTAGCGAACGAGAAGCCGACGATCGCGGCGTCGATCGCGTTCTGGGAATCGGTTTCGAGATCCAGCGCGGTGCGGCCGGCTTCCTGGATCTCGGCCGCCAGCGCCTCCAACGCCTCGAGCGACTCGACGACCGCGTATTCCGCGTCGGCCGTGACCTCGACGGCCCCGCCGAAGCGCTCGAGCAGCTTCGTGAACTCCAGCGCCGTGAAAAGGGTGGTAACGAGGTCGGGGGCCGGGGCCCGCGCGGCGAGTCGCTCGAGGTCCAATGCGACGTCGACGTCGGTCCGGATCGTGACCAGCTCCTTGGACAGGAGCGCCGCCTCGCGACCGGCCGCCAGCCGCTCCCTCAGCTTCGGCGTTCCGACCTCGTCCAGATTCGCGTACACGTCCTCCATCGAGCCCCACTCGTCGACGAGCTTCTGGGCGGACTTGGGCCCGATCCCGGGGACCCCCGGGATGTTGTCGGAGCTGTCGCCCATGAAGCCGAGCACGTCGGTCACGAGGGGCGGAGGGACGCCGAACTTGGCGGCCGCGTTCGAGAGGTCGATCACCTCCTCCTCGACCCCCGCGGCCCCTCCGCGGCCGGGGTTCAGGAGCCGGATGTGCTCGTCGACGAGCTGGTAGAAGTCCTTGTCGCCGGAGACGATGTACACCTCGAGCCCGGCGTCGGCGGCCTTCCGCGCGAGCGAGCCGATCACGTCGTCGGCCTCCTGGCCCGGGACCTCGATGACCGGCACGCGGAAAGCCTCGAACAGCTCGTGGATGCGCGGGAGCTGCGCCGAAAGGTCGTCCGGCATCTTCTCGCGCGTGGCCTTGTAGTCGGAGAAGCGCTCGTGGCGGAAGGTCCGCTCGCGCGAGTCGAATACCACCCCCAGGTAGTCGGGCTTCCGTTCGTCGAGGAGCTTCACCAAGAAGTTCGCCATCCCGAACGGCGCGCTCGTCTCCTCGCCGGAAGACGTGCGGAGGGGACTCCGGATGAGCGCGAAGTACGCCCGGTAGATGAGCGCGTAGGCGTCGATCAGGTACAGAGTTGGACGGGGCATCGGCCTCAAGGTATCGGCCCGCGCCGGTTCCGGCCTGCGGCCCTGTGTGTCATTGATATATCGAATGTGCTATATTCATGACCATAATATCCGGAGATATCCTTCGCGAAGCGCGCTCGCGGGCCGGGCTGACGCAGGCCGAGCTCGCGGCTCGAGCAGGAACGACCCAGTCGGCGATCGCCCGCTGGGAGTCCGGCGCGACCCGACCCTCGCTGGAATCCTTGCGCAGACTCATCCACGCGTGCGGCCTCGAGCTGCGGCTGGGACTTGAAGACCGCGATTCCGTGGACGCGAGCCAGATCGAGGGGAATCTCGCTCTGACTGCCGCCCAACGTCTGGATCAGCTCGTTCGAGCCGTTGCCTTCATCCGCGAGGGACGTGCGGCCATGGCTCGGCGCCTTGGCTGAGACGGGATTCTTCGACCCGGAATCCATCCTCCGCGTCCTCGACGAGAGCGGCGTCCGATACGTACTGATCGGTGGCCTGGCCGCCACGCTCCACGGCTCTCCGTATGTCACGACCGACGTGGACATCGCCCCCGATCGGAGGGGCGACAATCTGAAGGCCCTCGCGGCCGCACTGGATCGACTGAATGCCCGGATTCGCACCGCCGATGAGCCCGCTGGATCGGATTTCGATCGGTCCGCGGAGTTTCTCGCGCGCGTGTCGATCCTCAACCTGACGACACGCTATGGAGATCTCGACCTGACGTTCGATCCGGCGGGCACAAGAGGATATCCCGATCTCCGCCGGCGCGCGGTGAAGATCGACATTCGCGGCATCGAAGTGCCGGTGGCGGCGCTCGCCGACGTGATTCGTTCGAAAGAAGCGGCCGGCCGGGAAAAGGACCGCCTCACGCTTCCTACTCTGCGAAGACTCCTCGAGCGGCGGGGAGGACCCTCGGGAACGTAAGCATCGCCGGCAGCTCGTCTTGCGCGTCTCCGCGGAGACGCACCCCTGGGATCAGCGCGCATCGGGGGTCGAGTGCCGCCGCACGTCTCCGCGGAGACGCCCCCGCCGCGCCGCGGGCCATCGTCCCGGAGTGCTGGAGCGCGAACGTGCCGCTCTTTCCGTGGAGCGTCCCGCGGAACTCCTCGATCGCGACGTACGCCGCCGATCCGTCCACAGCCGTCATGGCCGTCAGCATCTGGCCCTGGCTCGTCCCCTCCAGATCGCCGTGGAACCGCTTCGCGATCGTCATCCTGCCCGGCGTCGCGCCGCCGTCGGAAGGCTGCGGCGTCAATTCCACGTCGAACGTTCCGCTCGCCTGCATGAGCGTATCTCCCGCGGCGGGTTGCGCCTGCGCTACGGAGCCGGACGCGCCCGCCCCGAGGAGCGCCACCAGGATGGTTCCCGTACCCTTTTCCATGCTACCTCGTTCGTTTCAGATGCGATGTTCCGTGCCCCCCTCGACGACCGTCGCGGCGCGCGCGCCGGCATGACGACTCTCGGCGGATACGGCGTGGACGGCCGCCGGATCGATCCATTCGTGGTCGGCGGCATGGCGCGCGGCCGCCAGCGTGTCCTCGGCCAGGACGAGCGCGCTTCCCGCCGAGCTCACCTCTTCGGCCAGGTTCGCGATCTCCGTGCGCCGGAGCGGGTCCCGCGAGACGTCGCGGATGTATACGGCCGGCACGCGCGCGGGAAACTCCCGCACGACGTCCCGATAGATCTCCGGGTCGTCTTCGCCCGAATCCCCGATCAGGATGAAGGGCAGGTCGGGGAGCGTGCGGAAGATCCGGCGGATCGACTCGAGCTTGTGCTCGTACCTGCCGATGCGCCGCACCTCCCGCCACGGCGCGCCCCAGTCCCTCAGCTCAACCGGTCCCGGCGGGATCCCGCGGAGCTCGAGGAAATGCTCGAATACGTCGTAGAGATTCCACGGACCGTTGGAAACGTAGAACACGGGGTTGAGCGCGGTCCCCGTGCCGGTGTGCAGGGCGCGGAAGAACGCGGCCACGCCGGGAAACGGAGCGCGCGTGTGGGCGCTGCCGAACGCCACGTCGGCCACCATCGACAGGAGCCGTGCCACGTCGGCCTGGATGACCGTGTCGTCGATGTCGCTGATGACGCCGAAGCGCGCGGCTGGGCTCGGCACGAGGATGCCCGTCTCGCCGCGTCCGGGTCCGGTCACCGGCGGGCTGACGACCTCGAGCGCGACCGGGTGCCAGATCTGGTCCGGCGCGAGCGGCGCGTCGGGGATGAGCCAGGTGTGGATGTGCCCTTCCCCGTTGGCCACCGCCTCCGTCTCCGAGCCCTGGAAGCGGACCGACACCCGGGCGTGCGGCACCTCCCGGCTCCGCATCCGCCGCCACGTGCGGCGCAGGTTCCGGAGCCGCCTGTCACCGGGTGCCGCGCGCGCGACGCCGGGATCGGCGAGCACGCGGCCGCGCACGAACACGCGATCGCTGGTCCCGTAGCTCCGATACGCCTCGACGACGATCGGCCGCGCGCCGCGTCTCAACGGATGCCGACGATCCCCTTTGTCGACTCGATGAGCGCCGGAGCGTCGTATCCGAGTCCGTCCTTGAACACGAGCGCGACGTTGTGGATCTCGGCCGGCCGCGCGACAGGATCGCCTTCGATCACCGCCAGCTCGGCCAGCTTTCCGGCTTCGATCGAGCCGTAGTTGTCGTACTCGCCGAGGACCTTCGCGCCGTTCGCCGTCATGATCTGGATCGCCTGGACGGGCGTGAACCCCGCCTCGAGAAGGAGCTCGTAGTTCCGGAGGTCGCCCGTTCCGGCGATCGCGCCGCCGTATCCCGTCGGGTCGACGCCCGCGGCCAGAAGCCCCCCGGCGTCGACGAATGCCTTCTCGTATGCCAGGACCTTCTCGAAGAATCGCGGCCAGGGAGAGGAGCCCGCCGTGGCCTCGATGGCTGCGTGCGTTTCCAGTACCTCCTCCCGTATCTCGGGGGCCATGAGGTCCAGCATACGCTGGTCGAGCGGCGGCCGGTTCGGGACGAACGTCTCGAGGATCGCCAGCGTGGACGTCATCGCGACCCCGTTGTCGATCAGGTCGCGGAACGTCGCCTCCACCTCGGGACTCTCCAGATCGAGAGAGAAGAGGCTGGTCATCATGTTGGACGGGCACTCGTCGGGCTGTTTGTCATCGACATAGTCCGAATTCGTGAACAGTCCGTGCTCGACGTTGTCGATTCCGAGCGCGGCCGCCTCGCGAAAGGACACCGAGCAGATGTGGCCCGTGACCTTGAGGTCGCGCCTGTGGGCTTCCTCGATCACGGCCGCGAGGTTCGCGCGTGAGATCCGCGTGTACACCTTGACCCAGGTCGCGCCCTCGTCCGCCCAGTAATCGACCACCCTCCGCGCCTCGTCGGGGTCGTCCACGATCGTCATGTCCAGCTCGGCGGAAGGCTCGCTTACCAGATACGGGCTCGTGACGTGCATCCGCGGCCCCGGCAGGATGCCCGCGTCGATCGCGCGCTTGAGGTTGAGCTCGGAGTAGGGGTGGTAGCTGCCAGTCGTGCGGATCGTCGTGACGCCCGAGCCCAGGTAGAGCTTGGGGGCAGTCTCGGTGGACTGGACCACGCGCCCGGCGGTCATGTAGAACGTGTGATCGTGGAGCCCCACGATCCCGGGGATCACCGTGTGCCCTGTGAGATCGAGGACCTCGGCCCCCTCCGGGACCTCGACGCCCTCTCCGACTGCCTCGATCACGCCGTCGCGGATGACGATCGTCGCATCGGCCAGCGGCGGCGCGCCGGTGCCGTCGACGACCTGCACTCCGGTCAGCGCCACGACCGGCGCATCGACCGTCACGTACTGTGCCACGGCCTCTTCCAGGTCTCCCGCCTGACCTCGGGCGGCCCCGCTGACCGCGGCAATCAGGACCGCCGCAAGCGTCAGCCCGCGCGTGAACGGCGACTTCCTCATCGTGCGCCCTCCTTTACCTGATGCCGACGATCTTCACCGGATGCCGACGATCCCCTTGGTCGACTCGATCAGCTTCGGGGCGTCGAACCCGAGGCCATCCTTGAACACCAGCGTGACGTTCCGGATCTCGGCCGGCCGCGCGACCGGGTCGCCCTCGATCACCGCCAGCTCGGCCAGCTTGCCGGGCTCGATCGAGCCGTACTGCCCGTACTCGCCGAGGACCTTCGCGCCGTTCGCCGTCATGATCTGGATCGCCTGGGCCGGTGCGAACCCGGCCTCGACGAGGAGCTCGTAGTTGCGCTGGTCTCCGAGGCCGGCCAGCGCACCGCCGATCCCGGTGGGGTCGACGCCGGCCGCGAGGAGCCCCCCGGCTTCGACGAACGCCCGCTCGTAGGCCTGCGCTTTCTGGAACAGCTCCGGCCATGCGGAGGAGTCGGCCGTGGCGGCGATCTCCGCGCGGGTCTCCAGATACTCCTCGCGTGCTTCGGGCGCCATGAGGTCGAGCATCCGCTGATCGAGTGGCGGCCGGTCCGGCACGAACGTCTCGTAGATCGCGACCGTGGTCGTCATCGCGACACCGTTGTCGATCATGTCGCGGAACGTGGCCTGGACCTCGGGGCCTTGGGGATCGACCGCCAGCAGGCTCTCGGTCAGGTTGTCCGGGCACTCGTCGGGCTGTTTGCCGGCCGCATAGTCGGAATTCGTGAAGAAGCCGTGCTCGAGGTTGTCGATCCCGAGCTCGACCGCTTCGCGGAACGAGACAGAGCAGATGTGGCCCGTGACCTTGAGGCCCCGCTTGTGGGCCTCGTCGATGACGGCGGCCAGATCCGCGCGCGAAATCCGCGTGTAGACCTTGAACCAGGTCGCGCCCTCGTCCGCCCAGTAGCCGACGACCCGGCGCGCTTCGTCGGGATCCTCGACGATCGTCATGTACATCGACTCGCCGCCGGTCAGGTACGGACCCGTCACGTGGATCCGCGGCCCCGCCACCCGGCCGGCGTCGATGGCGCGCTTGAGGTTGAGCTCGGAGTAGGGATGGTAGCTCCCGGTGGTCCGGATCGTCGTCACCCCCGAGCCCAGGTAGAGCTTGGGGGCCGTCTCGGTCGCCTGGATGCGGCGGCCGGCGGTCGTGTAGAACGTGTGGTCGTGGAGCCCGACGAAGCCGGGAACCACGGTGTGGCCGGCGAGGTCCAGGACCTCGGCGCCCGCCGGGATCTCCACGTCCGTGCCGACGGCCTCGATCCGACCGTCGCGGATCACGATCGTCGCATCCGCCAGTGGCGCGGCGCCGGTGCCGTCGACGACCTGTACGCCGGTCAGCGCGACCAGCGGCGCGTTCACCTTCACATACTGCGCGACCGCCTCGGGGAGTTCCCGGACTGTCTGCGCGCTTGCCGTCGCGGCCAGCGCGGGAATCCCCGCGGCGGCCAGGACCGCGAACGCCGCTCTCCTCATCGTTTCCTCCTTGGGGTTGGTCGCCCCTCGCGCG
>DASRVB010000025.1:0-7096 GCA_035687725.1 Gemmatimonadota bacterium | reverse complement strand
CTCGCGATCGCCCTCCGCCCACAGCGCCCAGGCCTCGGCCGCGAGCCGCTGCGCGCCGACCCGCACCGCCCAATCCGGTTCCCCCGATTCCGCGAGGTCGCCCTCCAGCAGCTCCAGCACCTCGATGTCGGCGCGGGCCATCTCGGGGTGGCCGCTCCGCGCCGCGCCGACTGCGCGGGCGAAGCGCGGGACGGCCTTCACGAACGCCGGTCCGGCCTCCTCGGGGGCCGGCAGCTGGGCGGCAGCCTCCCAGTCGCTGCGTTCGAGCGCGTGACGCGCCGGCATCGCCAGCGCGTTGAATCCGAGCAGGCCACCGTAGTAAGGATCATCGCTATCGGGGACCCGGCTGATGACCGCCGCGGCGATGGAGTCGCGTCCCTGCTGCAAAAAGGCATAGACCATGTAGTCGACGGCATGCACGGCCGCGTCCGGCACTGGTGAGGCCTCCGCCGACCGGCGGTTCGTCTCGATCGACTCGTCCCAATAGCCGAGCCGCGTGAAGATGTGAGACGGCATGTGGAGCGCGTGTGGGGCGTCGGGCGCGATCTCGGCGTAGCGGCGGGCGGCCTCGAGCCCGCTGCCGGCGATCGGCGGGGCGTCGAACGCGTGGATGATGTAGTGCGCAAGCCCCGGATGCTCGGGCTGCGCCTCGAACAGCGGCAGCAGGATTTCCGCCGCGGCCTGCTGGCGCGCGAACGTCAAGTCCGCGGGGTCCGCGTTCGCGATCATCATGCGGGCGTGGAAAATCGCCGCCTCGGTATCATCCGGGTTCGCTTCGACGACGGCCGCGAGCGCCTCCTCGTGGGCGCGCATGCGGTCGAGGAACCCCACTGACTCGTGATCGCGCCAGAGTGCGGCGACGGCCTCGATGTAGGCACGCTCGCGCGGCGTCGCGTCGCCCGCCAGTGCCTCAGCCTGGGCGACTGCGGCGACTGCCTGAGCGGCGTTCTCCGCGGTCGGAGCGCTCCGCGCCATCGGGTTCCCCCAGAACGTCATCGCCGTCCCCCAGTGCGGCATCGCGCAACTCGGATCCGCCGCCGCGGCGGCAGCGAACTCTTCGTTCGCGCTCTCGAACCAGAACGAATGGAGCTTCGCGACGCCGCGGTCGAACCGCTCCTGAGCGGCTTCGTTGCAGGAGGTCGGGAAGTGGACGGACCCGATCTCCTCTTCGCCCTCGGGGTGCGCGTGCTCCCCGTGCTCCTGGGCACGGAGCGGGCCCGGGGGGAGGAGGAGAAGGGGAATCGCGACCACGAGAAGCCGGCGGAGGAGAACCTGACGCGACATGGGAGCCACCTTCGAAAAGAGGCCGGGTAGCGGGGGCTTGGATCGACGAGCTTAGGCTACGGAGTCGTGGAATCCGGGACAAGTGGGGCCCGATTCGGACACAGTTCGGGCCCCTGTGTAAATCCATTGGAAGCGAAGCTTCCAGGCGCCTCCAAACGCTCCATCCATGGCGCTTCCAATCCATTTACAGAGCAAGCGAGAGGAGTTGCCCCTCCCCGGAAGGGACCGCATCCGGACAGCGGGCTACCTTCCGCCGCCATGCACGAGGTCGATTATTCGCAGAAGTGGTGGGTGATGCTGGCGATCGCCATGGGGATCTTCCTCGGCACGATCGACGGCTCGATCGTCAACGTCGCACTGCCCACACTGGTCGAGGACCTCGACACGACGTTCCCCATCGTCCAGTGGGTCGTCATGGCCTACCTGCTGACGCTGGCGACGCTCGTCCTCGGCATCGGGCGGCTCGGGGACATCCTGGGGAAGAAGCCGATCTACACATGGGGCTTCGCGGTCTTCACGCTGGGCTCGGTGCTGTGCGGGCTCTCGCCCTCGGTCGGCTGGCTGATCGGATTCCGCGTCTTCCAAGGGGTCGGCGCGGCCATGATCTTCGCGCTTGGGTTCGCCATCATCACCGAGGCGTTCCCGCGCGAGGAGCGGGGGCGCGCGCTCGGGATTCAGGGCGCGATCGTGTCGATCGGCATCGTACTCGGTCCGACGCTCGGCGGGCTCCTCATCAACTCGCTCGGCTGGCGCTGGATCTTCTACGTGAACCTGCCGGTCGGGATCGTGGGGACGATCACGGCGATTCGCTACATCCCGGACGTCCCGCCGCCGGGCGGCGAGCGGTTCGACTTCGTCGGCGCGGGCGCCTTCCTCGTCATGCTGCTCTCGCTCCTCCTGGGTCTCACCTTCGGCCAGACCCACGGCTTCGGTCACGGGCTGCCTGTCGGTCTCCTCGCGCTGGCGGCGCTCGCGCTGCCGGTCTTCATCGCGATCGAGCGGCGCGCCGAGCATCCGATGCTCGACCTCTCGCTCTTCCGGAACCGCCTCGTCAGCGTGAACCTGTTCGCGGGGTGGGCGAGCTTCGCGGCGATCGGCGGCGTGGGGCTGCTGCTGCCCTTCTACCTCGAGCGCGTGCTCGGCCACTCTCCTGCCGAGATGGGGCTCCTGCTCTCGTCGGTGCCGCTGGGTCTGGGACTGGCGGCGCCCGCGGCGGGATCGATCTCGGATCGGGTCGGGCCCTGGCCGGTGATCCTGGTCGGCCTCGGGACACTCCTCGCGAGCTACCTCCTCATGCTGACACTCGGCACCGACACGGGCGCGATCGCGTACCTCGCCACGATGCTCCCCGTCGGGCTCGGGATGGGGATCTTCCAGTCGCCCAACAACAGCGCGATCATGGGCTCGGTGCCGCCGCGGCGCCTGGGCGTGACGTCGGGGCTCCTGACGATCACGCGGATCACCGGGCAGCTCAGCGGGATCTCGATCCTGGGGGCGGTGTGGGCTGCGCGGGTGGCCTCGCGCGCCGGGGTGCGCGGCGAGCCGAGCGTGGCGCCGGCACCGGCCCAGGTGGCGGGACTCCGCGAGACGATGCTCGTGTCGGCGGGCTTGATCGCCGTCTCACTGGCGGTGGCGGCGTGGGGGCGCTGGCGCGAAGGCGGCGCCGAGAGCGAACCCTGCTAGCGTCGGTATCGTGATGCTGACCAGCGATCGCAACACGATCCGCGCCTTCATGCTCTTCGAGGCGGCGACCTTCGCGCTCGCCGCGCTCATCCACGCCGGGTATCTGGTCGAGGGGTACGCCCACCACGAGGCGCACCTGGCGGAGGCGATCATCGCGACGGTCCTCCTGATCGCGATTCTCGTGGCGACGCTCCGGCCGTCGACGACGCGCGCGGCGGGCCTCGTAGGGCAGGGGTTCGCGCTCTTCGCCACCTGCGTCGGGATCTTCACGATCGCGGTCGGCGTCGGACCCCGCACCGTCCCCGACGTCGCCTACCACGTGGCGATCGTGATCGTCCTCCTGTGGGGCCTCGTCGTGACGAGGCGCGCCTCCCGGCTGGGGTCTATCCAGACATAGCCATTTGGCATAGAATGGCGACACCTAACCGCGGTGCAGCCGGCCGCATCCGTCCCTTTCAGCGTGGAGGTTCGCTCGTGAGCGGATCGAGACTGTTGGTAGGCTTACTCGTCCTGGTCGGGTGCGGTGCCGGCGGGTTCCACGGGGAGTTCGTCGAGGCGTGCAACGAGTCCGGCGAGGGCTCGGAGGAGTTTTGCAATTGCATGGCCGACACCGCCGACGAAAACCTTAACGACGAACAGAAGGAATACGTGCTCGCCGGCATGCAGGGCGACGAGGCCCGCGCGGCGGAGCTCCAGGAAGAGATGGGCATGGAAGGGTCGGAAGAGGTGGGCGCCTTCATGGCCGGCGCGTTCGCGTGCGGCGCGGCGGAGGCCGAAGCGCAGGGGATGTAGCACCGACCGGTCGGGCGAGCCCCGACCACGGCTGGCCCCGGGGTCGCGCGCCGAGCGCGTCGGCCTCGCGGCCGGCCATCTTGGGAAGCACCTCGCGCGCGTGGAGCGCCGATGACCGCCAGAAAAAAATCGAAGCAGGGTACTCCCTCGAAGTCCGGACGCCGGATCCGCTATCACGTGGCGTGCAGCCTGGACGGCTACATCGCCGACGAGAAGGGCGGAGCGGACTGGATCGTCGACGAGCCGACGATCGACTTCGCCGCGCTCTTCGCCCAGTTCGACACCTTCCTCATGGGACGCAAGACCTACGAGCTGACGCTCTCGCAGCCCGGGCCGGGCCTCGGCGGCGATATGGTTGTCGTCTCCCGGTCGCTGCTACCCGAGGACCATCCCGGCGTCACGGTCATCGCCGATGATCTCGAGGCGCGCGTGCGTGAGCTCAAGGAGCGGCCGGGGAAGGACATCTGGCTCTTCGGCGGAGGAGAACTCTTCCGCAGCCTGCTCGATCTGAATCTCGTCGACACCGTCGAACCCGCGATCGTGCCGGTCCTCGTCGGCGGCGGCGTCCCGTTCCTGCCGAGCCCGGCCGTGCTGAAGAAGCTCAAGCTCACGGATCACCGCGTTTTCCCGAGCGGGATCGTCTGGCTCGTATACACGGTCCAATAAGAATCTGCGTGAGATCCAACTTGCGCATGCGATCCGCATGCGCGATCTTCCCTACATGTCCAAGAATCTCCAGGTCCGCGATATCCCGGACCCCCTTCATCGGGAACTCAAGCGCCGTGCGAAGGAGCGCGGCGAGACGCTGACCGACTACGTCCAGTCGATTCTCGAGCGCGAAGTCGCGCGGCCGCCGGCCGAGGAAGTCTTCCGGCGGATCGCGTCGCGGCGTCCCGTCGACCTCCGTAAGAGCGCGGCCGACCTGATCCGCGAGGAGCGGGAGGGCCGGTGAGGATCGTCGTCGCGGACGCGTCCGCGATCGTCGAGTACCTCTTCGGATCTGCGGTCTCTGGGTCGATCGGTGCGATCGTGACGGATTCGGACACGGACGTGCACGTACCGGCCCTGTGCGACGTCGAGGTCGCGGCTGCCATCCGCCGTGCGGTTCTCCAGCGGAAGATCACTGTAGACCGCGCGGAAGAGGCGGTCGCGGACTACCTCGACCTGCCGCTGATCCGCCACGGCAACGAGCGGCTGATGGAGCGGATCCTGCAACGACGAGCGAACTTTTCCGCCTACGACGCCACGTACGTCACGCTTGCGGAAGCGCTATCCGCAGCGCTTCTCTCCGCGGACCGGCGACTTGTCCGGGCAACCCGACGACACACCAAAGTACAGCTGGCTTTTGGCGGATCGGAACGGCCGCGCCCGACCAGCCTGGGTAGGGGGCATAGCGGGCGTGGCGATCTCTCCGAGGGGTCGGAGGAATTGCTGAATGGCGAGGATCGCGCTTGACGAACCGGTCGCGTCGGCGCGCGCGTGGATGAAGGATCGGTGAGAAACGCGACGCATGAGAGACACGTAGTGTTCGATCGCATTCACGTCATCGGGCTGGTGTGCGGTGCGATTCTGCTGGGCGCGCCCGAGGCATCAGCGCAGAGCTTCCCGTTGACGAGCGCCGAAGTCGCCGACTCAGCGGCACTCGCCACTTCCATGCCCCGGCTTGCGTACGAGGTACTGGCGACCTACGAGGATGCGGATCGGACCCGCTTTCTCGACAATCTGTTCCGGCTGCAGATCCTCACCGGCAAGTATCCCGAAGCCGAGGCCAGCCTTGCGGAGCTGCGGAGCTTGCGTCGCGATCCGCCTCCGCAGACGCGGGCGCGATACGTCCAGTACGAGATCTACGTACGTGCGAGGAATCTGGCGGCCAGCAGCGGGCGGCCGTTCGACGAGGTTTTCGCCGAATCGTTCCGCGACCGCTTCGCCGAGCTCGACGACCCAACCGCCGCGCTGGCGGCCAGGACGATCCTGCTGAGCCCCCGCACCGTGGCCGGTGATCTCCGCTGGGCGACGCCGGACCAGACCGGCAAGACGACCGTCTCGCTCGAGGAAGCCCTCACGCTGCTGCGCGTGTACCAGGCCGTGGAGTCGTACCGCGGCTTCGCCGGCCTCGCCGAGGCCCTGGTCGCCGAGGACGACGCGCGCCGCTACGTGATCGAGCCCAACGTCCCGGTCGAGACGCCCGACGGGGCCACCGTGTGTGCGATCGTGGTGCGTCCGCGCGCGGCGCGGTCGCCGCTCCCCACCCTCCTCCAGTTCACGATCTACGCGGACTCGATCGCCTCGATGCGGGAGGCGCTGCTGAGCGCGGCAAACGGATACGTGGGCGTGACGGGGTTCACGCGGGGGAAGGCGTGCAGCCCGGACGTGATCGAGCCCTACGTGCACGACGGCGCCGATGTCGCCGCATTGATCGACTGGATCGCCGCGCAACCCTGGAGCGACGGTCGAGTCGGCATGTACGGCGGGAGCTATTCGGGCTTCACCGCATGGGCCGCGGCGAAGCGCATGCCGGCCGCGCTGAGAGCGATCATGGTCGGCGCGCCCGTGGCGCCGGGCATCGACGTCCCGATGGAAGGAAACGTCTTCCAGAGCTTCGTGTACCCCTGGCCGTTCTACGCGGCTAACAACCGGTGGCTGGACAACACGACGTACAGCGACAACGCGCGCTGGAATCGGTTGTATCGGGAGTGGTACGTCAGCGGCCGGCCCTACCGTGAGCTCGAGGAGATTGACGGGACCCCGAATCCCGTGTTCGCCGAATGGATCGCGCACCCGACCATCGGTGACTACTGGGGCGCGATGATCCCGCAGGGCGAAGAGTACGCGCGAATCACGATCCCCGTGCTCCAGACCGCCGGCTACTTCTTCGGTGGACCCGGCGCCGCCGTCTACTACTTCCAGGAGCACACAAGGCACAACCCGCAGGCCGAGCACTATCTGCTGATCGGGCCCTACGATCATTTTCAGGCGCAGCGCGGCGTCGTGACGGCTCTCGGCGACACGGCGACCTACTTCGCCGGCTACGAGATCGATCCGGCGGCGAGAATCGACATGGTGGCGGATCTACGGTTCCAGTGGTTCGATCACGCGCTGAAGGGCGGTCCGAAGCCGGCGCTGCTGGACGACAGGGTGAACTACCAGGTGATGGGCGCGAACGCGTGGGGGTCCGCGCCCAGCATCGCCGCCATGGCGAACGACCGGATGCGGCTCTATTTCCATCCCGCCCGCGAAGGCACGCGGTACACGTTGAGCGCGGCCCCCGCCGCGAGCGATTCCTTCATCTCTCACGCGGTGGATCTGGCCGACCGGTCCGATGCCGATGGGGGATTCT
>DASRVB010000024.1:0-13824 GCA_035687725.1 Gemmatimonadota bacterium | reverse complement strand
GGAGCGGTCGTGGTCCATCAGCAACGATTGCTGACCGAGATGGTTGCGATCGATGCCTTCGACCGTATCATCGACGTCTCCGTCGGGGTGGAGCTGGCGGATTTCGAGGATCCGGAATTCTTTGACCAGCTCTCTCGAGCTCGCACATCGGGATTATCGAAGCCAGTCGAAATGGTAAACGGGGTGAGCGCCCTCGTGATGTCGGTTCTGACGAGCATAGGTATCGGGATCGCGCTCTTCACCATGCATCCTCTCGTTCTGCTCCTCGTCGTCATGGCCTCCGTCCCGCTTCTCCTCGCCACGCTCCGGAATAGCCAGAAGGCATACACTTTCGAGTACGACTGGACTCCACGCAACCGAGAGCGGTTTTATCTGATGCAGCTCCTGACCGGGCGTGAACCCGCACAGGAGCTCCGAGTATTCGGCGCGACAAGTTTTCTCCGCCGCCGCTACGATGACATTACCCGGGAGCGGCTTTCCAAGCTGCGGGCGTTTCTTCGGCGCCGATTGAAAGTTGCGATGTTCGGCACGGTGGGAGGCGCTTTCGGTGCCGCGATCGCCTTGGGGGCGCTGGTATGGCTGGTTCTGACCGAACGCGTGGACGTCGCGACCGCCGTAGCCGCAGGGGCGGCTATGCAAATGCTGATCTCCCGCTTCAATACCGTAACCAGGAGTATCGGAAATCTCGTCGAAGCCGGGATGTTCCTGGACGATTATCGCACGTTCATGAGTCGATATGCGGCTGCGGTCGAGACTCGACGAGAGAAGGCATCCGCATCGGGGAACTCCCGACCGTCGCATGTTTTCGCCGGCCTGACGCTCGAGAACGTAGCGTTCTGCTATCCGAATACCGATGCGCTCGTGCTCCGAGGTGTTTCGCTCGAAGTGCGGCCACATGAAGTCGTGGCACTCGTTGGCGAGAACGGGTCCGGGAAGACCACCTTGGTCAAGTTGATCTGCCAGCTCTACCGCCCGCACTCTGGCCGTATCTTGTGGAACGGTATCGACATAGCTGATCTCGATCAGGAGGAGCTCCGATCGGAGATTACCGTGATCTTCCAGAATTTCGTCCAGTATCACCTCACCGCGCGCGAGAACATTCTGCTCGGGCGTGCGGATCGGAGAGCGGACCCGGAGGCCGTCGCAGAGGCGGCCCGCCAGGCAGGAGCCCACGGGTTCCTCTCCCGTCTGCCGCATGGATACGACACGCGGCTCGGGCGGCAATTCTACGGGGGTCACGAGCTCTCGGTAGGTCAGTGGCAGCGGTTGGCGCTGGCTCGCGCCTTCTACCGCCAGGGCAGCTTCCTCGTGTTGGATGAACCCACAGCGTCCCTCGACCCGCGTGCGGAGCATGAGCTGTTCTCGCAGATGCGCGTTCTCTCGCGCGGTCGCTCGGTCCTTCTTGTCTCGCACCGCTTCTCCAGCGTGCGGAGCGCGGACCGAATCTATGTGCTCAGGGACGGGCGGATCGCCGAGGCTGGCAGCCATGAGGATCTGATGACACGCCAGGGTCACTACGCGGAGCTTTTTACCCTGCAAGCAGCTGCCTACGCGGAGCCCCGACCCTGATGGCAGGGCCCATCCATCGCGGCGCATACGGTTTCCGCCTCCACTACACCGATCCCGAACAGGAGCTGACCGACCTGATCGAGCTCGACGCTTCGATGCCGGAGGTCACTGTCGCATGGCGACATGCCTCGACAACGGTAGATATCGAGGATGTGGGTCGAGATCGGGTGGCGTACGGTCATCGGAAGGCCGGAGCCTTCTGGGCCTGCCGCGATCCTGCCACGATTACGTTCGATTTTCCAACCCCTCCGGTCCCCGGTTCGCTGGTCCACCCCAATCTCACGATTGGGATTTCCGTCCATGCCCGCTGGCGGGGAGATCTCACTCTGCATGGTGGCGCCTTCGAAACAAGCGCCGGTGCGTGGGGAATCATGGGGGCCCGCGAGGCGGGAAAGAGCGCCATGCTAGCGGAGCTCGCTTCCCGCGGCTATCCAATAGTCGCCGATGATCTGCTGGCTCTGCAGGGATCGATGGCCTGGGCTGGCCCCGATTGCGTGGACCTGCGGCCCGACACAGCCGAACGGTTCGAGAAGTCGCGGTACCTGGGCATCGTAGGCGGCAGGCCGCGGTATCGCCTCTCGACCCCACCCAGCCGGCCCGTCCTGCCGTTTCGTGGCTTCTTCATCCTCGACTGGCACGAAAGCAGACAAGTCGTGGTGGAACCGATGGATCCTCGAGAGCGGCTGAAGTGGCTGTATCAGCAGGAGTACATCCTTCTCGTGGGGTGGCCCGATCCAGCGAAGCACCTTCGGCTGTTGGGCCTTCCCGCCTGGAACGTACGCCGGCCCCCTCATTGGGGGGGAACTGACGAGGTGATTGGCCGGATACTCGAAATCACGGAGAATCCAGCCTACTCGACGGAGCTCGTGGTCGACGATTGACCCCCCGGTCCCTCCCCAAGGTCGAGCTTGGGCCGCTGATCCCAGCGATCGTGCTCTGCCTGGTAGCCGGCTTTCAGTTCGCGCTCACACGAACGGCCGGACTGGCCCCCTGGAAGGGAGGCGGTTTCGGGATGTTCTCGACTACCGACTCCGGCACGAACCGCAAGTTCGGCATTCGGGTGTCGACGGGCGAGGAGGATCGGCTTGTACCCCTCACCTCCGAATTCGGAAGTGGATTCTATGAGGGAGCGATGCTTCCCTCGAAAGAGCGCTTGACGAGAATTGCCCGGCAGGTAGCTGCCGTGGAAAGCCGCCGGTCTCCCGTCTCTCACGTCCATGTCGCGGTCTGGCGCGTTTCCTACGATCCAAGAACGATGGCGCCCAGACACGACCTGGTTCAAGACGTCATCGTGGATTTCGATCCATCTACCGCCCCCGAGTGAACAAATTCTTTCGATCTCGAAACCCGGAAGATTTTTCGCAGGCCACGCTGCCTTTGCTCTTGACCGCATTGCTTGTGGTCATGCGTCCCGTCGATGTCTGGTACTTGACCTCCACTACCATTGCACTCGGGATCGTGGCCCTGCTCTTCCGGTCCGCGCTATTCACCCCCGCGATCTGGGCAGGCATTTTCGTGCTCTCTGCCGCCCGCCTGGTAGCGGCGTGGCCTGTGGCAGACAATCATCACTACTTGTTCGCTTACTGGACGCTCGCTGTATTCCTCGCTGTTTGGGCCCCGCGACCGGACCGCTTTCTCGCTCGCTCCGCTCGCTGGCTTGTGGCGGCCGTATTCCTCTGGGCAACTCTCTGGAAGGCCGTTCTTTCGCCTGATTTCATGGATGGGCGGTTCTATACCGTCCGGCTGCTCACCGATGAACGATTCGAGGCAACCGTCCGTCTCGTCACCGATCTCTCGCAGGATCAGATCGTGTCTGCCCGTAGCTACCTCACAGAAACCCCAGGTCCCTCATCGTCATCCACACCCGAGATCGCACTGAAGTCAGAGGCGTTGTCCCGCCTGGCGATGTTCCTCACCTGGGCTACGGTTCTTCTGGAAGCGGCGGTTGGGCTTGTTTTCCTGCTACCGTGGGGGAGGTGGACCGGCCGCCTTAGACACGGCCTGCTCCTCGCGTTCCTGGTAGCTGCCTATCCAATAGCACCAGTCGTCGGCTTCGGCTGGATGCTAGCTGCAATGGGTGTGGCTCAGGTTCCAGTCGAGCAAAAGGCCTGGCGCGCAGGATACGTAGCCATGTTCATCCTGTTGCGCTTCTATGTCGACGTGCCGTGGCAAAATCTGCTGTTGCGCGTGAGATCCCTTATTTGAGTCGCAGATGGGCTCAACCCTGAAGCGTTACCCTCGCGAAGCGGCGCTTCCCTACTTGGATCACGGCCGTTGAACCTGCGACGACCATGTGGCCTGGCTCCGCTATGCGCTCACCGTCCATCCACACTGCCCCCTGGTCGATCAGCCGCCACCCCTCCGAGGTAGAAGACGCGAGGCCGGCCTCGCGCAGCACCCACGTCAGGGCCGCGGCATCCCCCTTTACCGTTAACGTCACATCGGGGATCTCCTCGGGCCGGTCGTGGCGGACGAACAGGCGGTCGAAGTGATCCTCGGCGGCCTCGGCCGCCCCGTCGCCGTGGTACTCGACGACCATGGCGCGGGCGAGCGCACGCTTCCAGTCCCGGGGATTCTCCCCCGCGGCAAGCGCACGCTCGACCACCGTCACCTCTTCTTCGGTCGAGTCGAGACCCAGCCGCCAGTACTTGGCGATCAGCTCGTCAGGAATGGACATGGTCTTGCCGTACATCTCCTCCGGCGGGTCGGTCAGCGCGATCCAGTTGTCGTAGGACTTCGACATCTTCTGCCGGCCGTCGGTGCCTTCGAGGAGCGGGAGCGTGAGGATCACCTGAGGCTCGACGCCGTACTCGCGCTGAATGTCCCGCGCGACGAGCAGGTTGAATCGCTGATCCGTTCCGCCGAGCTCGACGTCGGCCTCGAGCGCCACGGAGTCGTACCCCTGCGCGAGAGGATACAGGAGTTCGTGAATCGAGATCGCCGAACCCGAGGCATAGCGCTGCTTGAAGTCGTCCCGCTCGAGCATGCGCGCGACCGTGTACCGCGAGGCCAGACGCAAGACCTCTTCGAACGTCATCGTCCCCAGCCATTCCGAGTTGTATCGGATCTCCGTCCGCTCCCGGTCCAGGATACGGAAGACCTGGTCGGCAAAGGTTCTGGCGTTGGAGTCGACTTCCTCCCGCGAAAGGGGAGGCCGGGTGGCCGATCGGCCCGAAGGGTCCCCGATGAGGGCCGTGAAGTCTCCGACCACGAAGGCGATCGTATGACCGAGGCGCTGGAAGTCGCGCAGCTTTCGAAGGGTAACGGTGTGGCCGATGTGGAGGTCGGGACGAGTCGGATCGAAGCCCAGCTTGACGACGAGCGGGGTCGAGGTCGCCCGCGACCGCTCCAGCTTGGCCAGGAGCTCCTCCTCAGGCAGGAGGTCCACCGCATGCCGGCGGATGACGGCCATCTGCTCGGCCACAGGGGGAAAGGCGGGCCTGGGAGGCATCGCGACCGCAATCTAGCATTCGGCCGCCGGGGACCACCAAGCCCCCGGCGGCCGCAGCCGTCGATGCCTTGTTACGCCGGGTCTACGGGCGCTCCGCCTCGTCCCGGCACACCACCTCGGACACTCCCACAGCTCGCGATGGCGTCAGGCTGCCGGTCATCGAGTAGGATCTGTCCGTATCCGGCGACGTGTTCCCAGGTGCACGCGAGTAGAGCAGGTCAGCGGCCTGTCGATCGAATGCGCTGAGATCCGTATTGCTGCCAATCGACGGATTCATGAAGCTCGCGGTCGTTCCATCCATGTGTCCGAATCCCATTGCATGGCCCAGCTCGTGTCCCAGGATTCCCATCCTCTTTCCCGGCCTGTCCGGATAGCGGACATACCGCAGCCAGACGGCCGATCCGGAGATCATGCCTTCGCCCGACCAGGAAACCCTTGCGTATCCGATAGCGCTGGAGTAATTGCCGTAATCCGAGTTGCTATCGCTGAAATGGATTACGATCGTGCCAGCCGTGAAGTCGCGCGGCGGATTGGATGTGACGATCACGTCAGCCGGCCGCACCGTCTGTCCAGACCAGCTGGATACGAACCCCGCTGCCTGGGCACGCACCTCGGAGATCCACTGATCGAGATCCGCCCCACCGGCGAAGCCCTCCGGCCGGGTATCCACGTAGACAGTCGGCGGAGTGACCCAGCGGATCGTGTATGGCGCCCACTCGTCACGCGCCACATCACTGAACGCCGTCATGTTGAAGCTACCGGGCACCACCTGCCATTGGGTAATCCCGGTCCGTGCGTAGGTTCTGCGCGCGTAGATGCCGGTCCCAGAGAGAGTCAGGTCGCCCCATGTGGACGTAGGCTCCCCTGCGATGGAGAAGAATCCTGTCGCGTCGGTCGTCGCATTTCGGCCACCATACCGCACGTTGATCCCCCCTAGCGCCGCGCCGCTGAACTGATCCACGAGCCTACCGGAGAGGAGCACGGAAGTAGTAGGAGGATCTTCCGGCGCCGGCGGATCCTCAGGCGCTGTCGTATCCTCCGGGGCGGGCACCGTCATCGAAACGGCCTCGCTGACCGCTCCAGCGGCACCGGCGGATATGACCACACTCGTCGTGTACGTCCCCGGGCTCATTCCGCCCCTTGCCGCGGAGAGCGTGACCGACTTGGTCGTCCCGGCGGCAAGCGAGCCGGACGTGGCAGCAAGGCCAAGCCAGCCGGCGCTCTCGCTGGCCGTCCATGTCAGGGGGCTGTCGCCGGTGTTCTTCAGGGTCACCGATGCGCTGGTCCCAGTCGCTCCGAAGTCGACCCGGAGCGGGGTGACCTCCAGGTTGGCCGGTTGGCTACCGGAGGGCACGGTAACGGACACCGAAACAGTCTCCGACCCGGCTCCTCGGGCGCCTTCGACCTGGACAGCCGTCGTGTAAGTCCCCGGAGCCAGGCTCCCGCGTTGCGCCGACACCGAGACAGTCCGGGTGGCACCCGGGAACATCGTCCCCGAACTGGCACCGAGAGAGAGCCATTGCGTGGTTTCGCTCGCGCTCCACTCGATCGCCCGGGTGCCGGCGTTGATCAGCGTGAAGGACGAGGTCGATCCCTCGGCCCCGAAGTCGATGCGCGTGGGAGACACTTCGAGCCTGGCGGGCTTCGCGGCGTCCGATTCGACATCTGTAGGGGTGGACGAGGTACAGGCGACGGCGATCAAGGCCCATAAGGCGGCCAGCGTAGCGGGTCGCACCCGCACGGATATCGATTGCACGGCAGTCTCCAACGGGGGATGTGTTGTCGAGGTGGCGCCCGGGGACGTGTTGGGCTCCGCGTACTGGACTTGAGGGCGGTGCAATGAACATGCCGTCTTCGACAACGGAGCGTCGCAGGGAAAAATCGATGAAATTCGGAACCCGGCTTCCACACTGACGGCAGTCCGCTTCCACCCGCGCGGCCTTCACTCCAAGGCCGAATTGCGAATCGCCACGCCTCCGGCCGAGCAGGTATATTGAATCGCATGGGCAACCCCCCGGGTCACTTCCGCTTCTGGCGCGGCTCCAACATCCTGGCGCTGATCGCGACGTTCACGGTCTGCATGGGAGTGGGCGCGTTCCTCGGCATCTACGAGAAGTACCGCGCCGACCTGCCCTCGATCGCGCGGCTCGAGGAGTGGCAGCCGAGCCTCGTGACGAAGGTGTTCGCCGCCGATGGCTCGCTGATCGCGGAGTTCGCCAGCGAGCGCCGGGAGATCATCCCGCTGGAGCGCGTCCCTCCCCAGTTCATCCGCGCCATCCTGGCGACGGAGGATCGCGCGTTCTTCAAGCACGACGGGATCAACCTCCGACGGCTGGCTAGCGCCGCCTGGCACAACGTCGTGACGGGCAGCCGAGGCCAGGGGGGCTCCACGATCACGATGCAACTCTCGCGGAACCTCTTCCTCTCACCGGAGAAGCGGTTCGTGCGAAAGTTCAAGGAGATGATCCTGGCGCACGAGATCGAGGAGATGTATCCCAAGAACAAGATCCTCGAGATGTACGTGAACCAGGTCTACTTCGGGAGCGGCGCGTACGGGATCGAGTCGGCCGCGCAGATGTACTTCGGCAAGCCCGCGACCGACCTGACCCTGCCCGAGGCGGCGCTCCTGGCGGGGATCGTCCAGGCGCCGTCCCGGCAGAGCCCGCGCGTCAGCATGCAGGCCGCGCTCGATCGGCGCGCCACCGTGCTCCAGAACCTCGTCGAAGTGAACGCCATCGAGCGGGACGCGGCGCGGCAGGCGGCCAGCAGCGAGATCGATCTCGCTCCGCGACGCGGAGTCGAGGGTGCGGACACGTACTTCACCGAATACGTGCGGCGTCAGCTCGAGCAGCAGCTCGGGACCGACGCGGTGTGGCAGGGCGGCTATCGCGTCTTCACGACCCTGGACCCGAAGCTCCAGCAAACGGCCGAAGAGGCCGTGGCGAAGCACCTGGACGCGATCGAGAAGACGCTGGCGTCAGACAAGATGCGGCGCGCGGACTGGCTGGCCGCCCGCGAGGCGGCGTTCGCGGCCGGGGACAGCTTCGCTTTCCTCGAGCCCGACGGCGGGCCGGTGACCCCGTACCTGCAGGGCATACTGGTGTCGGTCGACCTCGAAACCGGCGGGATCGTGGCCATGGTCGGCGGCCGGTCGTTCGAGGAATCGAAGTTCAATCGCGCCACGCAGTCGCTGCGCCAGCCGGGCTCGGTATTCAAGCCGTTCGTCTACACGGCCGCCGTCCGGAACGGATTCCCCGTGTCCTACGTGGTCGACGACAGGCCGCTGTCGATGCCGATGGGCAACGGGGAGACATGGACGCCGGAGAACTTCGACCGCCGCTTCCGCGGGCCCGTCACGTTGCGCCACGCGCTCACCAACTCGATCAACGTGCCTACCGTGCGCCTCATGTTCGACGTCGGGATCCAGGCCGTGATCGACTATGCGCGGGACGCCGGGATCAGCTCCGAGCTGCCCCCCTACGGGTCGCTCGCCCTGGGCGCAGCCGATCTAAACCCCATGGAGGTGCTCCGGGCCTACACGGTCTATCCGACGTACGGGACGCGCGTCACTCCGATCGCGATCACGCGAGTCGAAGACCGAAACGGGAACGTCATCCGCACCTATACGCCCGCCCGCACGCGCATCCTGACCGAGCAGGAGGCGTACATCGTGACGACCATCCTGGAGGATGTGGTGGAGAAAGGCACCGGCCGCTACGGCGTCCGGGGACAGGGGTTCGAATGGCCGGCGGCCGGCAAGACGGGGACGACGAACGAGTCGACGGACGCCTGGTTCGTGGGCTTCACGCCGGAGTACATCACACTGACGTGGGTCGGGTTCGATCGCAAGCAGCGGATCCGGTACAACGGGACGGGAGGCGTGCTCGCAGCTCCCGTTTGGACGGACTTCATGAAGGTCGCGCACGAGGGACTCGAGATCCCCGAGGACGGGTTCCCGGAGCCGCCCGGCCTCGAGCACGTGAGTGTGACCACGCGCACGGGCATGCTGGCGGCGGGTTTCTGCGGGATGGCCGCCTACACCGAGATCATGATCCCCGGCACCGAGCCCGAGCATTATTGCAACGCGCCCCGCGAGGATACCGGCGTGCCGCTCCTCGAAGGGCCCCTGAACGGCGAGCGCCCCGGTGGACGCGGCGGCGAAGACTCACCCCCGCAAGTGGACGACGACTTCCTCTTCTGAGTTCGAGAAGGGGGCGAGGGCAGTCCGCATGCCTCGCCCCCTCTCGCAGCAGTAGTGCGCTAAGGCTGATCCTCGCCCGCCTCGCAGACCCACTCCCTGGATACGGGCGCGGCGGACGGGGCCAGGGCTCCCAGGAAGCTCGCCGAGCTATCCGTGTCCGGCGAGGTGTTACTCGGCGATCGCGTGTAGACGAACGACGCCACCTGCCGGTCGAACTCGAGGAGATCCGTTTTCGTTCCGATCGATGGCTGCATCAAGCTGACCATGTCGCGATCCATGTGTCCCAAACCCATCGCGTGCCCGAGCTCGTGACCGAGAATGCCCTTGCGCTTGTCGGCCTTCGTGGTCCCCGGATACAGCGAGTAGCGGAGCCAAACCGCGGAGCTTCGGATCGACCGGTCCGAGTTCTGCGAGAGCCTCGCGTAGCCGATCGCGCCCGAGCTGCCCCCGAAGTCGGAGGAGTTGTCGCTGATGTGAATCACGATCGTCCCTGTCGTGAGGTCGGCAGGTGGGCTGGAGGTCACGATCACCGATGAAGGCTGGATCACCGTACCCGACCACTTCGACACGAACTCCGCTGCCTGAACCTTGACCTGGGAAATCCAGGTCGACATCTCGGAGCTCGAGAACCCCTCCGGCCGGCTGTCCACGTAGATGGTCGGCCGCGTCACCCAGCGAACCGTGCTCGACCCCCATTCGTCCCGCGCGACGTCGTTGAACGCCGTGATGTTGAAGCTGGAGGGAATCACACCCCACTTGCTGTCGCCCGTCCGCGCGAACGTCACCCGCTTGTAGACCCCGGAACCCGAGAGAGTGAGCTGCTGCAAAGTGCTCACAGGCGAGCCCGAGATCGTGAACATGCCCGACGAGTTCGTCGTCGCGGTCTTGCCCCCGTACTGGACCGTGATGCCCTGGAGAGCGGCCCCCGTGAACTGATTGACCAGCTGGCCGGCGAGCAGCACCGTCCCCGAGGATGACGGCACGGTCATGTTCGCCGTCACGGTACCAGATCCTGCGGTGCCGGCCGAGAACTTCACGTTCGTGGAGTAGGTACCCGCGGTCTTGCCCGTTCGGCTTATGGAGATCACCACCGTCTTCTGCGAGTTTGCGGATATCGTCCCCGACATGGTGTTGAGACCGAGCCAGCCTACACCCTCGCTCGCGTTCCAGGACAGCGACTTGCTGCTGGTGTTCTTCAGCGTCACCGAGAGGCTCGTAGCCGTGCTGCCGAAATCGAGCTGCTGCGGCGAGACTGAGAACGTCGTCGTTCCAGACGTCGCCACGCTCAATCTCACGTCCACGGTCTCGGTGCCCTTTGTGGACGAGATCGTCACGCTCGTGCTGTAATCTCCCGCCGGCAATCCGTCGCGCTCGACGGACAGCGGGATCTTTATGGGAGAGCCCCTCCTCACGGATCCGGATGACTTTTCCAGCGAGAGCCAGGACGCGTTCTCGCTCGCGGTCCACGATACCCTTCTCCTGTAGCTCGTCTTGAGGGTGATCGACGCCGATGTAGAGGTGGCTCCGAGATCGATCTGTAGTGGCGAGGCTTCGAGCCAGGACTCCTCCAGGGCGGCTTCGAAGGTGGAATCGACTTCGACGGGTGAGGAGGTATTGCAGGCAACGGCGATCGCCGCGCACAAAAAGCCGACTATGGCCGCGCGCAGGGCGCAGCTGACGGATGATTTCACGTAGGAGTCTCCCCGCGTGAGAGTTATGCGATGGGGCACTACGGATGAACTGTTATGCGGCTACCATAAGAAAAACACGGCCTCGATGCAAACTCGAAAATGCGTGATGCTCGGCTTTGCCGGTATCTGGTCCCTTTGACGGGAATTGAACGATTCCGGCTGTATTACGATTGCTCGGAAAGCGCGCGCGTCACGATCGGCTTGATCTCCACCGGCGCCTCCGACCACACGGCGAGACCCGATAGGCGCTCGCCCGCCGCTAGGGCCTCGTCCTCCGATCGCGCGTGCACGACGCACCACGCCTCGCCGCGCGCGACCTCTTCGCCGGGGCGACGCAGGAGCTCGAACCCCACCGCGCGATCGATCTCGGCTCCCTTGGTCCGTCTACCGCCGCCCAGATCGATCAGCGCATAGCCGACCTCCCGCGCCGGGAGCTTCACCAGCCAGCCAGCAGCGGGTGCGGGCACCTCGCGAAGGCAGGGCGCCGACGGCAAGAGCGACAGGTCGTCGGCAACCCTGGGATCGCCTCCCTGGGCCTCGACATTGGCGCGAAAGAGCTCGAGCGCGCGCCCGCTCGCGATCGCCTCCGCGACACGGCTGGTGGCGTCGGAGGGTTCCGCCAGTCCACCGAGGACCAGCATGCGCTCCGCCAGCGCGGTCACAAGGTCCCGGAGCCGCTCGTCGACGGGCTCGCCACGGAGCAGGGCGATCGATTCCCGGATCTCCAATGCATGGCCGATCGTGCGACCGAGCGGCATGTCCATGCGCGTCATGAGCGCCTCGACCCGCAGTTCGAATTCGGACCCGATCCGGATCATGCTCCGCGCAAGACCCTCGGCGTCTTCGTAGGGGACCATGAACGCGCCGTCCCCCCACTTCACGTCGGTCACCAGCCCCGACACGCCCTCGGCGATCTTCTTCGACATGATGCTGGCCGTGATGAGCGGAATCGACTCGACCGTGGCGGTCACGTCGCGCAGCGCGTAGACCTCGCGGTCCAGGGGGGCGAACGTCCCCGTCTGTCCTCCCATGCCATATCCTACGTCCCGCAGCAGCCGCTCGAAGTCCTCCTTCGTCAGGCGGACCTGGTACCCGGGGATCGACTCCAGCTTGTCGAGCGTTCCGCCGGTATGGCCGAGGCCGCGTCCCGACACCATCGGGACCTTGAGACCGCAGGCCGCCGCGATCGGGGCGAGCGGTATGGACGCCTTGTCCCCCACGCCTCCGGTCGAGTGCTTGTCGACGACCGGGCCGCCGACGTCCTCCCAGGACCACGTCTCCCCGGAGTCGACCATGATTCGGGTGAGGGCGCTCGTCTCCTCCGCGTCCATGCCCTGGAAGAACACGGCCATGAGGAGCGCGGAGACGTGATAGTCGGCCACCTCATCCGCCAGGTAGGCGGAAAAAAAGGCGGCCCACTCGTCGTAGGAGAGTGAGCCGCCGTCGCGCTTCTTGCGGATGATCGAGACTGGATTCAGAGCTGGCCGCTCAGGCCGTCCGTTGCCCGCTCGATGCCATCCGTTCCGCCATGTCGCCGATCACCGGGAGCTTCCACTTCTGACCCGAGTAGCCCTTGATCAGCAGCACCACCCAGAGGACGAACACCGCCAGCCCGAGCAACATCGTCAGCAGGGAGAAGATGCTCCCCAGCGAGAGGGAAATCGACAGAATGACGAATTGCAGGATCGTGAGGATGATCCACAGGACGATCATCGAGCCGCTGAAGAGGATCGACTGGGCGGCGTGGAACCGCACCACGTCGTTGCTCTTCTCGATGAGGAAGAAGATGAGCCCTGTGATGATTCCCAGGATGTAACACAGCAGACCCGCCAGCTTCGGGTCGAGGCCGGTGGAGCTCTGGCTCGCCGTCGGGGACCGCTGTCCTGGAGGCGGCGGGGGGTTCGGTACGTTCTGCTCGTTCAAGGCTCCTCCTTGACCCTGGTGGCCGATGCGTCCGGGGTTGGATCCATCGGCCCAAAGGGTAAGATGGCGTCGACCCGGGCACAAGTCGGGGCAGCCCGTGTATCATGCTTCCCATCCGGCATCGATTGACGGCTTAGAACCCCTCGTGCGGAGGTCCCATGGCTCGAGCGCTTCCGATCCTGCTGATTGCCGGCACCCTCGTCACAATCCTCCCTTCCGATTCTCGATCGCAGGATCTTCAGATCATGGCGTACGGCGTTCGCGCCGGGGCCACCCTGGACGACGACCTCACCCAGCTGCTGATCGGCGGCCAGGTGGACGCGGGAAGACTGGCGGAGAATGTCAGGCTGCAGCCGTTCCTCACGCTCGGGCTGGGCGACGACGCGCTCTCGTTCATGCTCGCCGGCGAGCTGCATTACCTGTTCCCCGTCGACCCCGCGCGTTCTCGAGTCGAGCCCTACGCGGGAGCGGGACTGGGTCTCAGCCACGTCAACTTCGATCGAGAAGGACGCGACGACGATTCCACCGAGATCGCGCTCCTGCTCGCGGGCGGGGTCGACGTCCCCGTCCAGCGCTGGTGGGGCTGGTTCGGCGAGGTCCGCTTCCAGATCGCGGACGAGTCGTTGTTCCGCCTCGAGGGCGGCCTCAACTGGCAGTATTGATGAGGCGGCTGGAAACGGGTCATCTGCTTCGTTCCGCTCCTCGTGTCTTCCTGCGGCGTAGGAACCACTACGCCTCGGAATCCACTCGTTGCGTGCCTCGCATCTGACCCGTTTCGAGCCGCCTCGCGCTAAGGAATAGGTTGGGTCGGTTGGAACAGCGACGCACGAACCAGTTGGGCCTCGGACGAGGAGGACGTGATCTCCCGGATCTCGACATGGCGCACGCGGCTCTCCCGCACTTCGCCGCGCGCCTCCCGCTCCACGCCGTCCCGCTGGATCGTGAACGCGACCGGCGCTCCGGTGCGGGCCTGCGCGATGTATGTGTCG
>DASRVB010000023.1:0-9451 GCA_035687725.1 Gemmatimonadota bacterium | reverse complement strand
CACGAGGACGAGGTCGTACCCGCGCGACGCCGCCACGCGCGCCAGCTCGAGCCCGATGCCGCTCGAGGCCCCGGTGACGAGGGCGACGGGTCGGCGCGGAGCGTCGCTCACGACGCCGGCGCGCCTTCCTCCCAGCCGTTGTTCGAGCGGTCTGCGTCCGGGTAGTCGCGCGCGGCGTCGATCGTGACGCTCTCGACAGCGCACGGGATCTCGATCGAGGTCTGCCGGCGTCCCGCCAGCCAGTCGTCGACGGGAACCGTGCGCTCGATCGTCTCGCCGTCCCGGCAGCGGATCGTGAGCGGGACGGGCATCGGCACCCGGCCGCGGTCCTCGATGAAGACGACCGACCGTTCGCCCTCCAGGCGGACACCGCCCACCGCCTGGTCCAGGAGCCAGGTCTCGTAGTACCAGGAGCGCCAGAACCAGTCGAGATCGCGGCCGCTCACGTCCTCGAACGTGCGGAAGAAATCCCACGGGTAGGGATGCTTGAACGCCCAGCGATCGAAGTAGGCGTGGTAGGCGCGCATGAACAGGTCCTCGCCGAGCATCGCGCGCAGCGCAGCGAGGATGGTGCCCGGCTTGTCGTACGACGCGATGCCGTACGCCGGCCCCGGCACGTGGTAGTCCGAGAACGTCATCAGCGACCCCTCGAGCTCCGCCAGCGCGACGTCGACGTAGGACTCCTGCTCGGGGAGGTCCCAGTCGTAGCCGGCATAGAAGTCCTTCTTGGCCTGGTTCTCGTTGAACGTGGTCGTGCCCTCGTCCATCCACGCGTACCGGCGCTCGTTGTTGGCGACGATCATCGGCACCCACATGTGCGCGAGCTCGTGCGCCGTGACCGCGTATAGGGCCGTGTCGCCGCGCTCGTTGTAGTCGCCGATCAGCGTCATCATCGGGAACTCCATCCCGCCGCCGATGATCCCGCCGCCCTCCACCGACGTCATGTGCGGCCATGGGTACGACAGACCCGTGAACTCCGAGTGATGGGCGATCGAGTGGGCGGCGTAGCGTGCGGCGTGCGCCCAGCGAGGGGCCGAGTCGCGCCAGATCGCGCCGATCCGCGCATGGTCGACCGCCCCGTCTCCGTCCAGGTCGCCGACCGGCGTGCGCGTGACGTCCCAGTTCGTGTGTCGGGTCACGCTGTACGCCACGTCGTGGACCGAGTCGGCGACGAAGTGCCACGCCAGGCGGCCGCCGCGTCCGGGAGCCGTCACCTGCCCGTCGAAGTCCGCGCCGGAGAGCACGCGCTGGACCGAATCGGACGCCGCGGCGGCGTCGAGGCGCGCGCGCACGTCCGCGGCCAGGGTCTCGGCGGGATTGACGAGCGCTCCGGTTCCCTCGACGAGCCAGCCGGCCGGCGCGTCGATCGTCACGTCGTAGCGGCCGAAGTCCGCGTAGAACTCCGCGTTCCCGGTGAAGCGGTCGGTGTCCCACCCCTCGACGTCGTCGTAGACCGCCATCTGGGGATAGAAGTAGGCCAGGTAGAAGAGCTCCTCGCCACTGTACCCCATGCGGCCGGAGGCGCCCTGCTGCGGGATGGCGAAGGCGAAGTCGAACGCGAGCTGGGTCGAGCCGCCGGGTGGCACGGGGCTCGGCGGCCGGATGAAGAGCCGGGTCGAGCTCACCTCGTAGCCCGGCCCCTCCGCGTCGCCCTCGAATGCATGGATCTCGGTGCCGCCGACGGCTACCCGCTCGAGCTCGACGCCGCCCGTGACCTCCTCCTCGCCGCTTCGCGCCGCGCCGGGCGCGTGGAGGTTCTGGATCAGCTGGACGACGAGAATGTCGAGCGTGTCGGGCGAATTGTTCCGGTACGAGATCGCCGTCGTGCCATCGAGCCGCCTCCGCTCGGTGTCGAGCCGCACCGCGACGTCGTACTCGGCCCACTGCTGCCAGTAGCGCGGCCCGGGAGCGCCGTCGGCCCCCCGTGTGCCGCGCTCGACGGCCTCGCGGTAGCCGGACGGAATGTCGAGGGGATAGGGGATCGGCCGCTCGAACGCGGGCGCCGGCGGCGTGGACGGGGTCTCGACCTGCGGCCCGGAAGTGCCGCGGGACGCGCAGGCGGCGGTGAGGAGCACGACGAGGAGCGGGAACCGGCGCATGCGGAAACCTCCGGTGGGAGAGATCGGCGAGCGAATCGAGATGCTCACTGGACGCGCGAAGGTCATCCCTCGATCAACGGGAGGACGTCGCGCGGGTGCTCGACGACCTCCGCCGCACCGTGCGCCCGTAGCTCCGCCTCGTCGCGAAAGCCCCACAGCGCGCCGACGCCGAACATCCCGGCTGCGACCGCGGTTTCCATGTCCGTGCGCGTGTCGCCGAGATAGAGCACGCGCGCCGGATCGACGCCGAGCCCGCAGGCGATCTCGCTGGCCGCCCGTGGGTCGGGCTTGTGCGGCATCCCCGGTCGCTCCCCGGCGACGTACGCGAACGGCCACGCCGAGAAGAGGCGATCCACCATCCAGCGCGTGGCGGTCTCCGGCTTGTTGCTGAGGATCGCCATCGGGAGATCGCGGGCGGCGAGCTCGTCGAGGAGCTCGGGGATCCCCGGATAAGGCGCGGTCTTGTCCAGCATGTGCTCGGTGTAGTGTGCGCGCAGGTCCTCGAGCACGGCGGCGTGGAGGTCCTGGCGCCCGGCGGGGATGGCGCGCTCGACCAGCCGGCCGACGCCCTCGCCGACGAGCTCGCGATAGGCGTCGGGCGGATGCGGGTGGAGCGCGTTTCGCTCGAGCGCCCAGTTCATCGAGGCTGCGATGTCGTCGAGCGTGTCGGCGAGCGTGCCGTCGAGGTCGAAGAGAATCGCGTCGAAGCGCATCGTCGGCGGAAGATCGGGGTCGGGGGCGCGCTTGACAATCCGCGCGCCGGCGCGGAGCATGAGCCCATGCGAGTCCTCATCGCCGCCGCCGTCCTCGCGAGCGCGGTCCTCGCCGCGCCTGTCGCCGCGCAGCAGGACACGACGGCACCCGACACGACCGCTCCCGACACGACCGCCGCTCCGGCCGACACCGTCACGTCGGACAATGCGGCGGCTGCCGCCGACACCCTGACCGCCGACACGACCGCTGCGGCCGACACCATGGCCGCCGACACGGCCGCTCCCGCGGCCGACGTCCCCCACGTGGTCCCCTCGCTCGAGGGGTACGCCAAGGTCGCGATCCTCTACCGCGACATGCTGCCGGGCGCGCCGGGCGACGAGACCGCGATCGAGGTCCATCGGGGCGCCGAGCGCGCCCAGGTCCTCCGTTTCGTGACCGGCGGCGAGGCCTGGGCCCTCGTCGTGCGCCCTGCCGGGGCCCAGGAATCCTACACCCTGCGCGACCACGACTGCTCGGGCGGCTTCACCGAGGAGCTCGAGGCCGGCACCCCTCTGGCGGTTCCGGATTGCGCCGCGCCCGCGGCTCCGGCCGCCCCGCCGCCCGCAGAGGACGACGACTGAGGATTCCGGGCCGCAGGGGGTACGTCGCGGCCGCAGCGGCTGCTTCCCCGTTCTAGATGGCCGAAACCCGACCCACGCGCCTCACGCTTCCCGTGGACGAGAAACGGGACCACGTCCTCGGGGCGTCGGACGCGGACTTCACGCTCATCGAATACGGCAGCTACGCGTGCGAGCACTGCAAGGTGGCGCACGAGGTGGTCGCAAATCTGCGCGACCGCTTCGGCGACCGGATGCGCTATGTGTACCGGCACCTCCCGCTGACCGATCGCGCCGTGGCCACGCGCGCAGCCGAGATGGCGGAGTACGCCCATCAGACGAGCGGGCGGTTCTGGGAGGTGCACGGCGAGTTGATGCGGCGCGGCCCGTGGTTCGAGGAGCAGGAGCTGAAGCGGATCGGCCACGAGCTCGGGGTGCCTCCAATCGAGGCACGGGAGGAGGGACCCGCCAAACAGGCCGACACCCACGTGCGAGAGGATGCGCTGAGCGGGATCCGCAGCGGCGCCCGATTCACGCCGACGTTCTTCATCAACGACCGGCGCTACGAAGGCGCGTGGGACGAGAGCGCCCTGGCCGACGCGCTTCTGCGCTCGATGGGCCATCGGCTCCACATCGCGTCGATGAACTTCGTGCGCTGGGCCCCGGCCGGCGGGCTGCTGCTACTCGTCGGCACGCTGCTCGCGCTGCTTCTGACCAATTCGAACGCGGGGCCGGCCTACGAGTCGCTGTGGAGTCGGCAGCTCGCGTTGCGACTGGACGAACGCGCCTTCTCGCTCTCGCTCGGGGAGTGGGTGAACCATGGTCTCCTCAGCGTCTTCTTCCTGGTCGTCGGCTTGGAGATCAAGCGCGAGCTGCTGGTGGGGCGGCTTTCTGCGTGGCGCGCAGCCACCCTGCCGATCGCCGCGGCGTTCGGCGGCATGATCGTGCCCGCGATCATCTACCTGGCGCTGATGCACGGCAGCCCCCTCGCGCACGGCTGGGGGATGACGATCGCCACAGACACGGCCTTCGCGGTGGCGATCATGATCCTCCTCGGAGACCGCGTTCCGGTCGACCTCCGCGTGTTCCTCACGGCGGCGGTCATCGCCGACGACCTGGTCGCGATCGCGGTCGTCGCGCTGTTCTATGCCGGGCAGATCTCCGTGCCGTACCTGACGGCCGCGATCGCCGTCACCGGCGGGCTCGTGGCGATGAACAAGGGACGCGTCTACCGCCATCTGCCGTACGCGGTGCTCGGGATCGCGCTCTGGTTCTGTCTCCACGAAGCCGGGATCCACGCGACGCTCGCGGGCGTGGTTCTCGCTGTCGTCACGCCGACCCGGCCGCCGGCGAACCTGGACGCGCTCATGGCCCAGGCGCAGACGATCATCCAGGCCGAACGGGCGTTGAGCGGCGACGCCGCGCCGCGCCGCCGCCTTTCGGAGCCGGTGCTGCGCGCGCTCGACACGATCCATGGCCGCATCGAGTCGCCGGCCAGCAAGCTCCTGCGCAAGAGCGTGCCGTGGTCGAGCTTCTTCGTGCTCCCGATCTTCGCGCTCGCCAACGCCGGGCTTCGATGGTCGCCGGGCCTCGTCGACGGGCACGAGAGACTGGTGCTGGCGATCGTCGGCGGGCTCGTGGTCGGAAAGCCGCTGGGGCTCTTCGTGGGCTCCTGGCTGGCGGTGCGGACGGGAATCGGCGCCAAGCCCGACACCTATACGTGGCGTCAGCTCCTGGGAGTGGCTGCCTTCGGCGGGATCGGGTTCACGATGTCGCTCTTCATCGCACAGCTGGCGTTCACCGGGGCCGACTTCACCGCCGCCAAGGTGGCGATCTTCATCGCATCGCTGATGGCCGGTGTCATCGGCACGTTCATTCTGTGGCCGCGCGTCCCCGAGCGGCCCGAGACCTGAGCCCGGTACGGCGGTTGTTCGCTTCCGCTACCGCAGGATCAGCGCGGCCGCGCCGGTCACGAGGATCACGACCCCGGCCGCGGTCTTGGTCGCGGCCGCGAATGCGCGCCCGAGCACGGCGCCGCAGCCGACCCGACCCGCCGAGCGGAGCGCGCGCGTCTCCCAAAGTGTGACCGCGGCCGCACCCGCGAAGGTGCCGAAGAGCCCGGCGATGAGCGGTCCCAGGATTGGCAGCGGGATCGGCAGGCCGACCAGGACCCCGACGATCCCGCCGGCGATCGCGCCCCAGAACGCCTTCCGCGACCCGCCCCAGCGGGCGCTCGTCCACGAAACGAGCGCCCACTCCGCGAGCTCGGCGAGGAGGGCGACGAGGACGAGCAGGATCAGGACGATCGGGGAGACCTCGTCCGCGAAGGTCGCGACCGCCAGGATGCCGATCATGATCCAGAGACCGGGCAGGCCCAGCGGGATGACGACCAGCGCCGCGACCATCCCGACGATCGCCAGCACGAGCAGCCCCTCGACCCCTGAGATCACCGGCATCGGCGCACCCTAGCCCGCGCGGTGTGCTACGCGCTCGCGTCGCCCGAGCCTCGCGCTACTGCGCAAGGTACCCGCCGTCGACCGCGTAGTAGCTCCCGGTCACGAACGAGGCCCTGTCCGAGCTCAGCCAGACGACGAGTTCCGCGACCTCTTCGGGCTCGCCGAGGCGACCGATGGGATGCTTCGCGACGAGTCCGGCGCGCGCTTCCGGCGACATGTTCTTCTCGATGAGCGGCGTGTTGATGAAGGCGGGGCCGATGGCGTTGACGCGGACTCCGCGGGCGGCGTACTCGAGCGCCGCGCTCCGCGTCAGCCCTACGACGCCGTGCTTGGCGGCGACATACGCGCAGGAGCTCGGGAATCCGACCTGCCCGAGGATCGAGGCGACGTTGACGATCGCGCCGCCACCGGAGTCGAGCAGCGCGGGGATCTCGTAGCGCATCCCGTAGAACACGCCCGAGAGATTGATGGAGATGACGCGGTCCCAACCGTCGATCGGGTACTCCCCCGTGAGGGCCGACGGCCCGCCGATGCCGGCGTTGTTGACGGCCACGTGGAGCGCGCCGAACTCCTTCACTGCCGACCCGACGAGCGCCTCGCCGTCCTCGGGCTTCGACACGTCCCCACGCACGAAGATCGCCGTGCCGCCCGACTCCTCGATCGCCGCGACCGTCTCCGCGCCGCCGGCCTCGTCCAGGTCGGACACGACTACCCGCGCGCCCTCGGCGGCGAGGCCCAGGGCGATCGCGCGGCCGATCCCCGAGCCCGCGCCCGTCACGAGGGCAACCCTGTCGGCGTGATTCATGGCGCCCTCCTTCTCACATCGTGTTGACGATGAGTCCGATATGCGTGAAGAAGTTCATCGCGCCGAAGAGCAGGAATACCAGACCGGCGAGCGCCCATGACCAGCCGACGACCGAGCGCGCCGTCGACGGGCGGCCATGTCAGCGTCATGTGGAGCCCGGTCGCGGTCAGGATGACGCCGACCACGCCGAAGGCCAGGGCCCACGACTCGGGGAGCACGTCGCTCGGGCTCCGGAGGAGCTCGCGGGCGAATAATACCAGCATGATCAAACCCGCTCCCGCCGCCACCGCCATGACGGTGTTGTACGTGGGCATGGTGGTCCAGTCGATCCGGAGGCCCGTCTCGGGGGCGGCTTGCGCGACGATCAGGTAGGCGTGCACGCGCGCAGGGTATTGCAAAGAGTGGGGTATTGCAAAGGAGGAGAATTGGCTCCCCGGGCCGGACTCGAACCAGCGACACGGTGGTTAACAGCCACCTGCTCTACCAACTGAGCTACCGGGGAGCGCGACTCTTCGGAAGAAGCGATCCGAACTATGAAAAATACGCCGGGTATCCGGCAGCGGCAAACGCGCGGAGGATGCGATACGTGCGAAGCGCGCCCGGGAGCGATACCATGATCCAGGGCCGCTGGAAACTCAAAGACAGGGAGGGGATGGGATGGAGAGAGATGATCTGGTCGGCCAGCCGGACGACCCGGACGCCGGCCCCGCGCCGACACTGCCCGGGCAGACCTTCGAGGGCAGTCTGGTCATCTGCCCGTGGTGCGGCACCGAGCAGGACCTGTTCCTCGAGCCGCCTGCCGACAGGCCCGAGCAGGAGTACTTCGAGGAGTGCTCCGCCTGCGGCCAGGACTACCGCGTCGCGATCGACTGGCTGGAGGACGGCTCGCCGCGGATCCGCGTCGATCGCGGGGGCGAGTAGCTAGCGGGGCGAGCTCGTCGCGAGGCGCGCGAGGTAGGCTCGGATCCGGCGCGCGTTCGTGCCGAAGTCGGTGAGCCCGACGCGCGACGCCGAGCGAACGTGGATCCGGCTGCCGGCGCCCGACGGCTCGATGGTGATCTCGACGTCGTCCACGAACTTCATCCGCGGGGTCGTTGCGCATGCGGCGATCCTGCCCGCCCCGGGATCCTCGGACGTCACCTGCCAGAGAGGCATCGCCCGCGCTGCGGACAGCGCGGCCGCGTAGGCCGCGTTCGGCGGCAGGTCGAGGACGAGGGGCGCGAGGTCGGGATAGGGTTCCGATCCGTCGGTTTCCGCGACGTTCGTCCGCGCCTGGAGCAGGAGGCGACCGATCCCGCTCACCGCGCCGTCGCGCTGTCCGCCGCCGGGCCCGCGCCGGCCGGCCCCGTCACGCGGATCGGGTTGGCGTAGATCCACGGCACCTCGCGAAGGTAGTCCGTGCCTCCCAGCCAGGGCTCGAGGTGGCGCGGGACGATCCCCACCTCGACGCGATACGCCCCGGGCCCGGGAACCGCGACGTCGATCCGCTCGCTCGACTCGGCGACGATCGTCCGGCTGCCCCCGGCATCGATCCGGTAGAGTCGCGCGCGGATCTGGGGCGTCCGTCCAGCGGCGCCTGAAGACCCCGGGCCCGCGCCGATGCCTGCCGCGGCACCCCCGACCCGCGGCAGCTCGACGACCAGCCGCTGACCGGGCGCCATGGCCACCTCCGATCCCATCTCCGCGACCGCGGCCCGCCCCTCGAGCCGAAAGTCGAATCCGGCGGGGGTACCCCACGCCTCGATCACGACGTAGAAGCGGCCGTCGCGCACCGCTTCCTCGATGGCCGCCGCGCGCGCCGCGTCGAGGTCGTGGCCGCTCGTCGGACCGACTTCCGCACCGGCGACATCGCGCACGAGCAGCACGTTCGTCACCCATGGCAGCATCCGCTCGTACGAGTCCCCGCGCTCGCCGTCCGCCATCGTCCATGGGAGCGAGTTCTCGTGGGCGTCCGAGCCGCCGAAACCGAACGGGTCGCGTCCCGACGCCAGCAGCGCGTCCCAGTCGTCGATCGCGTTCCGGTTGGCGTGAAACATCGGCAGGAGCGCGAGGTCGGGATGCGCGCGGGTCGTCCGCAGGTAGAAGGGCAGGATGTCTGCGATGGCGCCGAAGCGCGACAGTCCCTGATGGAGGCGATGCTTGAACGCGAAGTTCGCGTGCGGGTTGTAGATCTCGATCCCGTCGGGGTTCAGCGCCGCGATGGTGGCGAGCGGCTCGTCCTCGGCATGCGGCAGGAGCACGATCGCGCCGTAGCTCCGGAAGGCGGCCGCCGCGCCCGCGGTATCCGCATCGTAGAACGACCTCTGCTCCTCGTCGGACCCCCGCGGCAGGGAATCGAACGCGATCGGCATGAGCTGGTTCTCCGCGCCCGCGAAGAGGAGCGCGCCCTGCGACCCCTTCCCGCAGTCGATCCGCGAGGCGCGTGTTCCGCCGTCGACGATGATCGGCCGGTCGCCTTCCCGGAGGAGCAGCGCGTCGGAGATCGCGTCGGCTCGCACCAGGTATCGGTCGTGCTCGGTCAGGAATACGGCGCCGAGCCGCGCCGTGCAGATCGCGCGACGAAACCGCGTGAGGCAGGCCTCGTTCGGCCGGCCGGCCTCGTCGAACGGGGTCTCGTCGCAGGCATCGTGGGAGTAGAGGGAGTGGACGTGCATCACCGCGCGGACCGGCTCGAGCCCGCGCGGCGCGCCGATCACGCTGGCGGCCGGAAGCGTGTCGGGCCAGGCCGGCCCATCGCCGGTCACGCCGGCCGCGTCCCGGCATCCTCCCGCGACGCACGCG
>DASRVB010000022.1:0-16630 GCA_035687725.1 Gemmatimonadota bacterium | reverse complement strand
CTCGGCGCCGCCGCCATCGTGAGCCTGCTTTCCCTGACCGTACTGGGCTTCCTGATCGCAAAAGGAGGGGGCCGTGGAGCCTGAGGAGTATGATCGGATGCACCGACTGGAGAGGGACCACTGGTGGTTCCGCGGGAAGAGCGAGGCGATCCACGCCCTCCTGTCGCGCGTCGGCATGGGCCCTCCCGCCCCGACGGATCGAATCGTGGACGTGGGATGCGGGACCGGCGCGATCCTCGAGCGGTTCGGCGCAGGTGCGACAGCGGTCGGCATCGACGACCACGTCGAGGCGCTCGGCTTTGCCGTTGAGCGTGAGGGCGCCCGTCTGATGCGCTCGGACGCCCGCCATCTCCCATTCCGGGAAGCCAGCGTCGATCGCTTGTTTCTGCTCGACGTCGCGGAGCACGTCGTCGAGGATCACCTCGTCTTCGGAGAAGTTGCCCGGGTCCTGAAGCCGACCGGCGTCGGCGTCATTCACGTCCCCGCGCATCCGACGATGTGGTCACCGCACGACGAGGCG
This sequence comes from Gemmatimonadota bacterium, assembly GCA_035687725.1. Classification (GTDB taxonomy): domain Bacteria; phylum Gemmatimonadota; class Gemmatimonadetes; order JACCXV01; family JAHWKZ01; genus JAICNR01. The sequence goes on along the minus strand of DASRVB010000022.1, from coordinate 16,110 downwards.
ATGCACCACGTCCGTCGCTACACGCGTCAGGAGATGCGACGAAAGCTGCACCAGGCGGGTCTGAAGCCCCTAGTGCTCACCTATACGTTTGCGGGAACTCTCATCCCTGCCGCTCTCGTGCGGATGCTGAAGAGGCGGCATGGCGGCCAGCGAACAGATTTCGATATGTCGCCGACCTGGTTGAATCCGCTGCTCGAACGCTGGCAGAGGGTGGAAGCTGGCTGGCTGTCGCGGCAGAACCTTCCCTTCGGCCTCTCGCTCGCCGCCGTCGTACGACCTCTATAGGAGAGCCGGTGAGCGATTGGTTGGATAGGCACCGGAACATCGCGGGATGGGGATTGTTCCTGCTCACCCTCTTGCTCGTGGGCTCCACACTCACCGCTCCCGGAATCGCATGGGATGAGCCGTTCTACTTCGAATCCGCAGAGCGTCAGGTCGAATGGGTGCAGAAGCTCATCGCGGATGGTCCCTCGTCCGCTCTCGACCGCGACACCGTCTTTGCGATGTGGGACTGGCAGCATTACCGGAACCCGCACCCGCCGGTCTACAAGGAACTGATGGCGATGAGCTGGTCCGCCACCCGATGGGTGTTCAGCCCGCTGGCCGGGTTCCGTCTGGCACCCGCTCTACTATTCGCGGCTTTGGTCGCGCTTGCATTTCGGTGGGGCTCCGCAGCATGGAGTGGCATCGGAGGCCTGGGGGCCGCGCTTTCGATTCTGCTCATGCCTCGCCTGTTCGGGCACGCACATTTCGGCGCCACCGAGACTCCGCTCATGGCGTTCTGTGTGGCCGCCTCGGCGGCGGCGTGGTGGGCAGTGGAGAGGGAACGGAGCGCAGGATGGGCCCTGGCCGGGATCGCCTGGGGCCTCGCGGCGGGGACGAAGTTCACCGGCGTCATGGCAGGAGTTCCATTCCTGGTCTGGGGGCTCTGGCGGGACCCGCGGTCGACCGTGAAGGGGCTGGCGGTGGCGGTGCCTGCAGCCCTGGCCACCTTCTGGGCGCTCAACCCGATGCTGTGGGTGGATCCCGGGGCTTTCCTCGGGCCATGGCTCTGGGAGAGCCTCCACCGCGGCGACTACGCTCCGATCGCGACCTATTACCTCGGAGAGACCTACGGCTTCTCCATTCCCTGGCATCACGTCCTCGTGATGACACTAGCGGTTACTCCGCTGGGCATCGTGCTCTTGGCGGGGGTCGGGATCACGCGGGGCCTCCGGCGGCGGGACTCCGCTGTGATACTCGCCGTCGGCACGGTGGCGTTGATCGTGTTCCTGATGCTCCTCCCGCGCGCTCCCCACCACGACGGCGTTCGACAGTTCGTCGTCCTGTTCCCGTTCCTTGGCATGGCGGCCGGGTACGGATTGCACGTTCTCTGGGGGGCGGCGCAGCGGCGCTCCCACGCGATCACTATCCTGGTGTTGGTATTCACATCGGCAGCCGTCCAACTCGCTTGGGTGCATCCTCACTACCTCGCGTACTACAGCGAGCTTGTAGGTGGTGTTCGCGGGGCTCGGGCACTGGGATTCGAGACGACATTCTGGATGGATTCCTATACGGGGCCCGTCTTCGATTGGCTGAATCGCGAGGTCCCGCCGGACGGAAGCGTCTTCGTCTTCGGCGAGCCTGTCACGCTCGAACTGCAGCAGACCTATGGGACGCTTCGTCGGGACATCCGCCTCACGAGCGGACCTCCCGCGGATTTCATGCTGGTGCAGATGCGCCAGGGGTTGATGGAGGAATCCATGCTCCAGGCCATCGAACGTGTCCCACCGGCCTACGAGCTGAAGTTGCAGGGAGTGCCGCTCGTCGCCATCTACGGGCTGGATTGAAGGCGCCGCAGCAATGAACGAGTGGCTGGTAGCCAATCGCCGGAAGGTGGGGTGGATCCTGTTCGGGATCACCCTGCTACTCGTTGGCTCCACATTGACTAGTCCGGGGATCACCTGGGACGAACCATTCTATTTCGGCTCTGCGCAGCTCCAGGTCCAGTGGGTCCAGAAGCTGCTGGTCGAAGGACCCGCCGTTGCGCTGAACCGTGACATCGTGTTCGAAATGTGGAACTGGCAACACTACTACAATCCGCACCCGCCGCTCTACAAGGAATGGATGGCTTTCACGTGGTGGGCGACGAAGTCAGTGATCGGCCCACTTGCCGCCTTCCGGCTGGCCTCAGCGCTCCTGTTCTCGGCGCTGGTCCTCCTGGCCTTCCGCTGGGGGACGGCGGCATGGAGCGGCGTCGCGGGACTGGGCGCGGCGCTTTCGATCCTCCTCCAGCCCCGGCTTTTCGGCCATGCCCATTTCGCCGCGACCGAGACCACGCTCATGGCTTTCTGGGTGGCGGCGACCGCGGCTGGATGGTGGGGAATCGAGCGGGATCGCCGCCTGGGATGGGTGCTGTGCGGTGCCTTCTGGGGCATCGCGATGGGAACGAAGTTCACCGGCGTGGCGGCGGTCGCACCCCTCGTCCTCTGGGGCTTGTGGCGCGCTCCGCGACGGACGGCCGTCGGAGCGCTCCTCGCGGCGGTAGTGGCCATTCTCGTTTTCTGGGTCTTGAATCCCATGCTATGGGTAGCCCCGGGGCAATTCCTGCGGACTTGGTTGTGGGAAAGCCTGCACCGCGCGGACTACGTCCCCATATTCACGTACTACATGGGGCGGCAATTCGGATTCGACGTCCCGTGGCACCATGTATTCGTGATGACTGCGGTCGTCGTCCCGGCATGCATCTCCATCCTCGCGGGGCTCGGCACCGTCGCGGGTCTCCGACGGCCCGACCCTCTAGTGGTGCTCTGCGCGGGGACCGTCGGCTTCGTATGGCTCATGTTCCTCCTGCCTCGAGCCCCGCACCATGACGGGGTGCGTCAGTTCATCATGCTTTTCCCGTTCCTGGGCATGCTGGCGGGTTATGGTGTCCACTTTACCTGGAATGCCATGGGAGAAAGGCTCACGAGGTGGGTCCTGATCGTGGCGTTTCTGCCCCCGGCCGCACAACTGGCATTCATTCATCCCTATTACCTTTCCTATTACAGCGAAGCCGTGGGCGGACTCCGGGGAGCGCACGCTCTCGGCTTCGAAACGACTTACTGGCAGGATGCCTATGCGGGACCCGTACTCGATTTTCTGAATCGCGAGCTGCCCTCGGGCGCGACTGTCTTCGTCAACGGAGAGACGCTTTCCCTGGTCGTTCAGCAGGGAATCGGGCGCTTGAGAAGAGACCTGCGGTTCACGAACGTGCTTCCATCCGACTATGTTCTGGCGCAGATGAGACGTTCGACGCGAGGTGAGGACCTCCTTCCCCGGCCCGGGTACGGGCCACCGGCATATCTCCTGCAGTATCAGGGCGTCCCCCTGGTCGTCATCTATCGTTTCGAGGACGGGATCATTCCGGAGTACCGACTCGAGTGATTGACATGAGCGGAGTTGTACCCACCGGTTCGCTCTCCGTCGTCGTCCCGATCAAGGACGAGATCGAGACCTTGCCGGAGCTGGTTCGCCGCCTGGAAAGCGTCCTCGTGGGAGAACTCGCGGGCAGCGAGGTCGTCTTCGTCGACGACGGCTCCGATGACGGAAGCGCACGCTGGATCGCCGAGCTTCACGAGCGCGACCGACGGTTCAAGCTGGTCCGACTCTCGCGGAACTTCGGCCATCAGGCGGCGGTTACCGCGGGCCTCGCGCACGCCCGCGGGGACGCCGTCGTCCTGATGGACGGTGACTTGCAGGATCCGCCGGAGCTCATCCCCGAGCTCGTAGCCAGGTGGCGCGCGGGGAATGAGATCGTCCATACGGTGAAGACGCGGCGGAAGGAGTCCCTTCCCCGAAGGATCGCCTTCCGCGCCTTCTACCGCGTCATGCACGCAGCCTCGGAAACCGAGATGCCGCTGCAGTCGGGTCTGTTCTCGCTGCTCGATCGCCGGGTCGTGGACCAGCTCGACGCGATGCCCGAACGGAATCGGTATCTCGCCGGTCTCCGTGCATGGGTGGGGTTCCGGCAGACGGCGGTAGACTACGAACGCGACGCACGCTGGTCGGGCGCACCCCGGGTCTCGGTGGCGCGGCTCTTCCGGCTGGCCTTCGACGGCATCTTCTCGTTCTCCAACCTGCCCCTTCGGCTGGCCACCATGCTCGGTCTGTTCGTCTCGCTGGCCGCGTTCCTCCTCATGGCGACGATCCTCTACCTCAAGCTCTTCACCGACAGGGCGATCCTCGGCTGGGCGTCCCTGATGACGACGACCCTGTTCCTGGGCGGGGTGGTGCTGGTCACGATAGGGATCATCGGCGAGTACGTGGGTCGGATCTATGACGAGGTGAAGCGCCGGCCTCTGTTCATCGTCGCCGAGCGTGTCGGAATAGAGGAGCGGCGCCTGGAAGGCGCGGACCGACGTCTCTGAGCGCCCGACGTTTCGGCATCGCTATCGTCGGTCTGTTCCTGATCGTCCTGCCATTCGTTCCTCTCCTGGATCTCTTCGGCGAGACGAAGGGAGCCGGCGCGCTGGTTTCTCCACTGGATTGGGCGCTGGGCCTCGTGATCTTCGGCACCGCGGCATGGCTCGTCGCGCGCGTTACTCCCGAGTCCGCGATCGACGCTGGGGTGCGGTGGCTGCAGCGGCTCCACGACTCCGGTTCGCGCGGCATGATGCTTCTCGGATTCGCCGTACTCGCTGGTCTCCTGCTACTTGTCTCGGGCTTCGCGTTCCAGCATCGCCCGCTGAGCGTGGACAGCGTGGCGCAGCTCTTCCAGGCGAGGATCTTCGCCTCGGGGAGCATGGTGGCGCCGTCTCCCCCGCTGGTCGAGTTCTTCGTCACCCCGCACATGATCATAGGAGGCGAACGGTGGTACTCGCAGTACCCGCCAGGCCATCCAGCGCTGCTCGCGATGGGCGTTCTGCTCGGTGTCCCCTGGCTGGTCCCGATCCTGCTCAGCCTGCTGACGGCGGGGCTCCTCTACGGCTTCACCGCCCGCGCGTACGACCGCGTGACCGCGAAGGTCGCGTTCCTGCTCCTCCTGCTCGCGCCCTTCTTCTGGTTCATGGGCGCGCGCATGATGAACCACATCTCCTCGCTGGCCGGTATCGCCCTCTTCCTCTACGGGCTCGCGCGAAGCGAGGAAGAAAACGGAGTCCGGTGGGCCGGAGTCGCCGGGTTGGGTCTCGGCATCGCATTCCTCAGCCGTCCTCTCGAGGCGCTGGCGGTGGGCGCGGTATCCGCGGCATTCCTGATCACGGACGCCCACAGGAATGGGCGCTGGAGGAGCCTGGGGGTGATGGCCGGAGGATTTCTGGCCGCGGCCTCGCTCTATCTCGCCTTCAACGCGGCGACAACCGGAGACCCCCTGCGGCCGGGATACATCGAGCTCTGGGGAGAGTCCCATGGTCTGGGGTTTCACACCACGCCATGGGGCGACAGGCACACGCCGATGACCGGCCTCAGGAACGAGCTCGTCGATCTGGCGCTGCTCGAGCTGTATCTGTTCGAGTGGCCGATCCCGTCGCTGTTCCCGCTGGGATTTGCGCTGATCCTCGGATGGCTCCTTCGCCGGTGGGACGGGTGGCTGCTCGCGATGTTCCTGGCCGTTCCGGCCGTATACCTGTTCTACTGGCACCGCGATGCCTCGATGGGACCTCGGTTTCTGTATACATGCGTCGCGTTCCTCGTGCCGCTCACCGCGCGCGCCCTGGTCGAGGGCGCGCGGCGGCTGACCCGCCAGCAGACCCGTTTCCTGGGCGGGGTGAATGCGGCCGTGTTCGCCGTATCGCTCCTTCTGTTGTCGACGCTCTACGCGCTCGCATACGGAATCCCGGCGCGCTTTCGGATCTATCAGACGGGCATGGACAGCATGAAGCTCGATCTCGTCGAGGAAGCCGAAAAGGAGGGGATCGAGCGGGGACTGGTCCTGGTGTCGGTGAGCTGGGGTGACCGATTGATCTCGCGACTGCGAGGACTCGGGACCTCGGCCTCGACAGCCGAGAAGGCGTACCGTCAGATCGACCACTGTGTCCTCGAAGGGATCGCGCGCCAGGCGGCGGTGGATGCGTGGACGCTGGACCGACTCGAATCGGGGCTAGAATCCGCCATGGTCGGCGAGGCCCGCCTCGTCCACGTAGAAGTCAACGGCGACCCTTCGCTGCGGCTCCAACCCGGCTCCCGCCTTACGCCCGCTTGCCTGGACGAACTCGAGTACGACCAGGGGGGGTACACCATTTACACGCCGCACCTGGCATCGAACGATCCGGAGCTGACCGGGCCGCTGGTGTTCGCCCGCGACCTGCGGGGGCGAAACGCCGAGCTCATCCGGCGGCTGGAGCGCCCCGCGTGGCTCTACCGTGGAGGGCGTTTCCTGCCCATCGAGGTTGGCAGGTAGGCTGCCAATGGTCCAATTCTTGCCATACCTAGGGTCCCATGAGGGCTTCCGCCGCACGAAGTTCCGCTGGATTCACGCTCCTCGAGCTGCTCGTCATCATGCTGCTCATTGGAATCCTCGCGACGATCGCGATCGCCAGCTATCCCCAGATGCGGGTGAAGGCGGCCAACGCCGCCGCCAAGAGCGACCTCAAGAACGCCGCGCATTTCCAGGAGACCTACTACGCCACGAATGATACCTACGCCGACCAGGCGATCGTCGACGTCGAGTTCTCGCCTACCGAGAACGTGACCCTCGTCGTCCTGGAAGCGGATGCCGACGGCTACGAGTTGTCGGCCAACCACTCGGCGAGTCTCGAGACCTTCTGCCTGTCCTCAGAAGTCGGCGCCGTCGTCAGCTGCTGACCGGCGTCGGTTTGTCGACGTAATCCGCCACCCACCGACTCCTTACCATCCGGGGCCCGAGGCGTCACCGCTCTGGTGCGCGACTTGCTCGAGTCCGATTCCATGCGTCATTCCCGTGTTCCACACCACGGGCACACGCTGGTCGAGGTGATCCTCGTCCTGGCTGTCCTGTCGATCATGCTCACCGCCGCGATGCCGGACCTGGGACGCGCCCAACGCCGGTATGCCGCGTTGGCGGCCGCTCGACAGCTCCGTGCCGACCTGGTCCTCGTCCGCATGGAGGCGATCCTGAGGGGTAGGACGGTGACCGTCGTGATCGATACTGCCGCGGGATCGTACGGGGCACTCGAGGTCGGAGGGGAATCGCTCCTCTCCCGGCAGGTTCCGCCCTCTGTCAGGATCCGCACGACCGCCAGCCGTCAATCGATCCCCTTTACCGCCCGCGGCACGACCGATCTGCACAGCACCACCTGGATCGGCCCCGCCGACGACCCGGATGGCGCCTGGCACGGAATCCGTGTAGCGCCGAGCGGAGCGGTGGCGAAGCCATGAGGAGCCGCGGGGAGACCCTGGTGGAAATCGTCGTGGCGCTCCTTCTGCTGACTGTTGGAGCCCTTGCGCTCGCCGGAGCGATCGGGCAGGCCCAGCAAGCGCGACACCAGGCGGCGTCTTCCGGTCTCGCGCTCGCTTCGGCGGAGGCATGGCTCGAGGCCTGGCGGGCAGGCCCACATCGGGGAGCAGCAGCAGCAACCGAGGCGATCTCGTGGGGAGAATGGCGTGGGGTCATGGAATGGCAGACCGGATTGCAATCGGAGTGCGTGGAGTCGGCGCAGGTGTCGGTGAGGGCGGAGGCCGGCGAGCCCGGCGTGCGGCTCTCGAGCCGCCGCTTTCTCCCTTCGGGCGGGGTCTGTGCGCCCTGAAAAGCCGGCACTTGTGCTCGCCCCACCACGGGGTCGAGCAGGCACCACGACGCTCGAGTTCGTGGTCTCGGCCACGATCGGCTTCATCGTCACCGGCGCGGCGCTGTCGCTCTGCGCTGCCGGGAACCGGGCGGTCGCCCGGATCGCCGCTTCGGAGGCCGCCTGGCAGGAGGCGCGGGCTGCGCTTACGCAGTGGGCGTCGGACTGGCGCGGCGCCGGCTACGATCCGGCGTCTGTCTCCGGCGCGGGAGTGACCCGGCTCACACCCGACACGATGGAATTCTCCGCCGATTGGAACGGGGACGGGGCGCTACTGCCCACCGCGTCGAACCCCAACGAACGCCTGGCGTACGCGACCGCGCCGGGGGTCTTCCGGCGCGGGATCAATGGCGGGCCGCGACTCGCGGCCGCCTGGCCGGACTCCACGGTATTCCTGTTTCGGGACGGGTCAGGCGCCGACCTCGGAGGCAGGCCCCCACCCGCGGCGGTCCGGATCGCGGTCGCACGGCTCGCGCTACCGAATCCCGGTGGAGGCCCGCCGCCGGTGGCGGAGTGGTCGGCCGGGCGGAGAAATCCCTGATCGCGGATAGCCGCAGCCGGCGCGGCAGTGCGCTCGTCGTCGTCCTCTGGGCCCTGGTCGCGCTCAGCGCGCTCGCGCTCTCGGCATCGGTCGGAGCGGTCATCGACTTGCGGCTCGCCGTCCGGCACCGGGAGCACGCGGCGGCTCTGGGAGTCGCCGAGGCCGGCCTCGCCGAGGCGCTGGCCGCGTTGCGGCGAGAACCCTTGCGAGCGGCGAGCGCGGACAGCATGATGGGATCGGAGTCCCCCGGCTCGTGGGCTATCCGCTGGTCCCCCGTCGATGGCCGACTCCATTTGCTGTCGCGCGGTCTCGTGGGGACGGCCGCGCGAGAGCTGGAAGTGTGGGCCGAACCGGACGCGGCGGGCTGGCGCGTCGTCGACTGGCGCGAGGTACGCTGACCGGATCTCTGGCCCCACTCTTGCGCCCTAGCTGATTCCCATCCGCAGTCGCGCGGGGAATCAGGCAGCACCGCGGGACGATTCGGGAATTGCAGGCTCCCCCGGCGCATTCTGCCGGGCGTCCCGGAAGTGTGTCAGATTTCTGACAGGCGTCAGAAATTTACAGGCCACCGCAGGGCACGAGGGCGCATGAAGTTCGGCAAGTCGCGAGGAACGGTCGCGATCGATCTCGGCTCCGGTCAGGTCAAGATGCTGACTCTGGAGGACGGGTCGGGGACGCCCCGAATCGGCGCGCTCGGCATCGAACGGCTCCAGCAGGACGCGATCGTCGGCGGCGAAATCATGGACTACCGCATGGTCGTCGACACCGTCCGCGGTCTTCGCGAACGCCTGGACATCAAGGGGCGGGCCGCCGCGACGGCGGTCTCCGGGCGTGACGTCATCGTCAAGCGGATCAAGATGGACCGCATGCGGGACGCCGAGGCGCGGAAAGTGATCCGCTGGGAGGCCGAGCAGCACGTCCCCTTCGACATGGACAGCGTGAGCCTCGACTTCGAGGTCCTCGATCCCGACAGCGACGGGCTCCAGATGGACGTCCTCCTCGTGGCCGCGAAGATGGACCTCGTGGAGACCCGCATGCGTCTTCTCGAGGAAGCGGGCTTCGACACCGCGGTGATCGACGTCGACTCCTTCGCGGTCCAGACCGCCTTCGAGAGGGCCTACGACCACGCCGCGTACGGAAGCTTCTGCCTGGTCAACATCGGCCGCGAGACCTCGAACCTGAGCGTCGTCGAGCAGACGAGCCCGGTGCTGACCCGCGACCTCGCGATCGGCACGCGCCGCTTCGCGGAGGCGCTGGTGAAGGAACTCGGAATCTCGCTCGACGAAGCGGAGACGCGCCTCCGACAGACGGGCGAGATGGACACCCCCTCCCGCGACGCATTGAAGGAGCCGATCGAGAGCCTGGTGGCGCCCGTCGAACGCGCTCGCTCGATCCTCATGAGCAGCGAGACCTCTCAGGGCAGGCTGGACGAGGTCGTGCTGTCCGGGGGAGGCGCCCGGCTTCCAGGTCTGGGAGAGGCGATCGAGCGGCGGCTGGGAACCAAGGTCACCGTGATGGATCCGCTTCGCGCGGTGGCTGCCACCGCGGAAGCCGAGCGCGCGCTGGCGGAGCATGGAGGCCCCTCGGTCATCGCCGTCGCCGTCGGGCTGGGCCTCAGGGGAAAGGGGTAGAGGATGCCGCGCATCAACCTGACGCCGGGACAGAAGGAGAAGGAGCCGAGGGCGAGCCGGATCCCGAGCGTGCGGGTCCCGCGGCCCGAATGGGTGAGTTCTTCGCCGTCCGTGCTGGTCGGTCTCGTCGGCCTCGTCGTCCTCCTCGTTGCCGTCTTCCTCTACTACCAGACGCGCCGCGGGATCAGCGAAGCGCGAGCGGCCATCGAGGTCGCGCAGGCGGACTCCGCGCGCTTCCACACCGAGATCGCCCGCGTCCGCGCGCTCGAGGACGTGCAGTCGCAGCTCGTCGCGCGCGTGGACGTCCTCGAGGAGGTCGTCGACGGGCGCCTGTTCTGGATCCAGCTCCTGGAGACGCTCTCGCGGCAGCTGCCGGCCTACACCTGGCTGGAGGCGGTCAACCAGGAAGACCTCCCACCCGAAGAGATCCGGATCGCCGGCGCTACCTTCTCCAACCCCGCGATCACCGCGTACATGCGGGGCCTGGAAGCGTCGCCGGAGCTCCGCGCCGTGCGCCTCATAGGAGTGACCCGGGCGATGCGGCAGGAGATGCCCGTTCAGACCTTTACCCTGCTGGCCACGTTCGAAAATTTCGATCCGGTGGTGATCACGCCGCCCGACACGACGGTCGTGATCGTTCCGCCCGACACCGCTGCAGCAACGGAGGAACAGCCATGATCAGCCCACATCGCGTGCAGCAGATGGGAGCGGCCGCCGCCCTCGCCGGAGCGACCCTCATGCTCGCGGTCGCCGCCTGCGACTTCAACGACCCCGACGAGATCCAGAACCAGGCCAACATGGCGCTCGTGCGCGTACAGGTGTTCGCCTCGAGCCAGTCTCGGACGCCGGTTCCCGGCGTGCGCATGGTCGTGGAGTCGCCACCGCCTGACCAGGGCGGGGGTGGAGGTGCTCAGCAACGTCGGTACCAAGGTCCCGACGTGTTCGCAATCTCGGGAGAGGACGGCCTGGTCGAGGCCTTCGTGTTCCCGGGCTACGATGGCGAAGACCTGGAGGTGCCACCGACGAGCCCGTTTGATCTCCCACCGCCACTGTTCTTCGCCGACGTGCAGGTCCAGTTCATCTACAACGGGCAGGTTCTCCCGTTCTTGACCGGCCTCACCGTCGGATCGGGGCGTCTCTACGACCTGGGGTCGGTCTTCCTGCTCGAAGACTTCGGGATCGTGGTCGACTGAGATGGCGTTCGGGCTCGACTCCCCCGAGAGACAGCGCGCGGCCCTGTTCACGCTGCTGCTCTTGGGTCTGACGTACGCGTTCTGGCAGTACCTGTACAGCCCGCTCCGCGAGGAGCGGACGGTGCTCGAGGATCGTCTGGCGACGATCCAGAGCTACAACGACCAGGCTCGGGCCCTGACGCAACCGGCACGGCTGCGCGAGCTCGAGCAGCAGGAGGCGGAGTATCAGGTGAGGCTGGCGGAGTACGAGACCCTGCTCCCCTCGGACGCCGAGGTGCCGACGCTCCTCGAGGAGGTCGCGTTCGCGGCCATCGAGAACGAGGTGAAGATCGTCAACTTCGCTCCGCTCCCGGAGGTCCCGGGCGAGTCGCTGGTCGAGATCCCCTACGACGTCCAGGTGCAGGGCGACTATCACGACGTGGGCCGCTTCCTGGCGAGCGTGGTGAGCTTTCAGCGCGTCGTCCGCCCGACCGTCAGCGAGCTGTTGCAGTCGCAGGCGGGCGCCGTCCAGGGCGTGACGACGGCGCCACAGGCTCCGGCGGCCGCCCAGCCCGACGCTCCTGCGGCTGCGGCGCCGCCGCCAGAGTACGAGGTCCTGGCGACGATGCGGCTGTCGACGTACGTGCCCGCCGCCCTCCGGGACGACGTGTCCGCGCTTCCCGACGGAGAACCCGTGGCCACGGGCGCCGTGGACGAGGTCCGCGATGAGAGCTGACCCACGACTCCTCGTGACCGGCTTCGCGGCCGCCCTGGTCCTGCTCGTTCCCACGTTCGTGGGCGCGCAGGTCGTGGTCGGCGACTCGGTCACCGCCTTCGTGCCGGCTTCCGCGCTCGCCCCCGCCATCTACGACGGCGAGGGCCGCCGCGATCCCTTCGACCCGCTGACGCTCGAGAGCAGCCCCGAGACCGGACCGCGGTTCGAGGCGCTGCGCCTGACCGGCGTCTTCCTGGGCTCGCCGGGCAACAGCCTGGTCGTGCTCGAGGACCCGACCAGGCGCGGTCATTTCCTGCGCGTCGGCGAGCGCATCGGCGAAGCGCGACTCGTTCAGATCCAGCCCCAATCGGCGGTATTCGAGGTGGAGGAGTACGGAACCGTTCGGCGCGAGGTCCTGCGACTCGAACGCAGCGAGGAGAAGCCATGATCGATCGACGTAAGCTCATCGCCCTGCTGGTCGTCCTGGGCGGGTTGGCGGGTCCCGCTGCCGCGCTCGCGCAGCAGGCCACGACCGTGACCAACTTCCGCGTGCTGAGCGCGGGCGAATCGACCCAGGTCGTCATCGAGACGGACGGCGCGATCCGCTACCGGGACGAGTTCCAGCCGCTTCCGCCGCACCTGTCGATCGAGCTCCAGGCCGCGCAGCCGGGGCTGCCACTCCGCCAGTACGACGACATCTATCGCGGCGGCGTGCGATATGCCGTCGTCAGCCAGCCGGCGCCCGACCGTGTGCGGTTCGACTTCGCGCTCACGGGCGTCGCCTCCTACGCTGTGTACCAGGAGGGAACCAACCTCTACGTCACGTTCGACAATCCCACCGATGCGTTCGGAACGTACGTGGCCGCGGAGGGGGCTCCGGTCGCGGCTCCGCAACCGGTGGTCGTCACTCCGGAGGGCGGCGTCGTGATGCGGCGGGCGGCCGCCGAGCCGGAGTTCGCCTATGCCCAGGCCGAGATCCAGGAGCCGGGCCTGCCCGGCATCGAGGGCGAGCCGATCTCGCTGTCGTTCCAGAACGCCGACATCGAGACGGTGGTGCGCGCTTTCGGAGAGGTGTCCGGCTACTCGATCGTGGCCGGAGCGGGGGTCGTCGACGTCCTCATAACGGCCGACATCCGCAATCAGCCGTGGGACGAGGCGCTGGTCACGCTCATGCGGGCCAACGGGCTCGAAGTCCGGCTCGAGGGCGGGATCATCCGCGTCGACTCGGTGGCGAACCTGGCCGAGACCGAGAAGCTGGTCGACCTCGTCACCGAGGTCATCTCGCTCAACTTCATCGCGTCGCAGGACGTGGTGGCCGTGCTCGAGCCGCTCAAGAGCGAGCGCGGCGCCGTCCAGGCCGACGCCAAGACCAACTCGCTGGTCATCACCGACGTGCCGAACCGCGTCGCGCAGCTGGTGGGGATCATCCGCGAGCTCGACGTCCAGACCCCGCAGGTCACGATCAAGGCCAAGATCGTGTTCGTCAACAAGGTCGACCTCCGGGAGCTGGGCGTGAAGTGGCGCATGGAGAACCTGCGCGACTTCACCGTCGACACGCACGTCCTGGCCAACACGGAAGGCACGATCGCCGACCCGTTCCTCGATCTTTCGATCGGAACGCTGGCTTCCGGGCTGAACGTGGGCGGGCTGCTACAGGCGCTCGAGCAGCGTGAGATGGCCGACATCCAGGCCGAGCCGCAGACCACCGTGTTGAACAACCTGCCGGCCGAGATCTTCGTCGGGGAGCGAACGCCCATCCGCGTCCTCGACATCGGCGCCGACTCGCCCGAAGCTCAAGCCACGGTCCAGCTCATTGAGACGGGCATCATCCTCAACGTCACGCCGCACATCACGTCGAACGGCAAGGTGCTCATGCAGCTGCGCGCCGAGCGGTCGGGCGTGGCGGTCAACGATCCCGACGTCGGGGTCACGTTCAACACCCAGCGCGCGAACTCGCAGATCCTCGTCGATGACGGCGAGACGGCGGTGATCGGCGGGCTGACGGTGCAGGACGTGTCCACCGTGCGGAGCGGCATCCCGCTCCTCAAGGACATCCCCGTGCTGGGCGCCCTCTTCCGGACGGAGCGTACCCGAACCGAGAAGCGCGACCTTTTGATCTTCGTGACGCCGTACATCGTCCCGATCGACCGGGAGGAGAGCGAGATCGTCACGCTCGTCTGTCTCGAGGATCAGTCCTGGTATCGCGGCGACGACGTGATCCTGCACAACGGCGAGACCTGGATCGAATTCGGAGCGATCAGGCGCATCGACCCGCGCGACCTGATCGCGGTCGGCAATTTCCGTGGCGTGCCGATCTACACGACCGTCGAGATGGCCGCCAGCGAGATCTACCTGCCGCTCTGCGCGCAGGGCATGTATCAGGCATACCGCCGCGTGGAAGCCGTCCGCGGCACCACCGGTTGAGGAAAGGAGCACGATCGTGAGCAGAACGTCGTTCCATCGTCATCGCCTGGCCGTCGCGCTCGCGCTCGGGGCGTGGCTCGCCCTGGCGGCATGCGTCGAGGCGCCGCCGACCGCGTCGGATTCGCCCGACGATGGCGTGCCGACGAGCCTGATCCCCATTACCCCGCAACAGCTGGCGGCCACGCTGGGGAGCGGCTTCGGCGTCCTGCTCGAGACTCGCGTGCTGGGGCCCGACGGGCAGCCGCTGCGCTCCGCGGTGGTCCGGTACGAGGTCGTGTCCGGGGCGGGCGTGTTCAGTTCCGACAGCACACTGACGAACGATCAGGGCTTCACGCAGGTCTTCTTCCTCCCGCTGTCGTCGGGCACCGTGCTGGTCGAGGCCCGTAGCGGCAGCGATGTGATCACGTTCGCGATCCAGGTGGCGAGCGACCCGAACCAGGGAGCGACGTTCCTGAAGATCAGCGGAGACAACCAGTCTGCGACGGTGGGGGCGATCCTCCCCCAGCCGTTCACGGTCCAGGTGCGGAACCCCGACGGGCTCCCGGTGGACTCGATTCCGGTGACGTTCACGATCCAGTTCGCGCAAGGGGACTCCGCCAAGCTGGCCACCGATCCGACTGCCTTCCAAGGCGACGAGACGGGAAGCAGCGGCCATCAGGTGGTCGTCGTGACCGACGCAGGCGGCTTCGCCCGCGCCTGGCTGCGCCTGGGCACCGAGGCGGGCGGTCATACGGTCAGCGCGACCGCGCTGGTCGGTCCTGCGGGGGCGCAGTCCGAGCAGACCCTCAACTTCACGGCCACTGCGCTGCCCAGCGCGGGAGCCTCCCAGCTCGTCATCATCTCGGGTGACGATCAGACCGTGCCGATCGACACACTGTTCCCGGCCGGGTCGCCCGCCAACCGGACGCGGGATCCGAACCCCTTCGTCGTCCAGGCGCTCGACGCCTTCGGGAACCCGGTACCGGGCGTGGCGGTGCAGTGGCGCGTGTCGGACGGCGGCGGCTCCATGTTCGCCTTCACGACCTTCACCGATGCGCTCGGGTTCGCCTCGAACCAGTACACCGGGCCCACCGAGGGCCATAACGCGGTGGTCGCGATCGCCCCGGGCACGAACGCCGTCACGTTCGACGTGACCGGCGAGTTGATCGGCGAGCCTGGCGATGGCGGCGACGGGGATGGCGGAGGCGGGGGCGGGGGAGGCTGATCGAAAGCCAAGCGGAGATTTCGGGACGGGGCGCCTGGACGGACGGGCGCCCCGTTCGCGTTGTGGGGGGTCGGTGAAAACGATCGAGTTCGGGTCCATGGTCGAGTGCATTCTCGGGGCCCCTCTGTAAATGGATTGGAAGTGTGAGAATTCCCGCCGCCCTCGCACCCTCCGCCGCCGAGGGTCAGGGACATGAAGGGGGACCTCCAGGTCCTGTCCTCGGTGGTCGAGTAGCGGAAATGCATGGTAGATTAGGACTTCCATGAGCGCGAAACGCACATCCACGCCCGCCCGCGAGGGCCCGCGCCGCCGGTCCGGTGCGCCGAACCTCGTGATCGTCGAGTCGCCGGCCAAGGCGCGGACGATCGAGCGATACCTGGGCTCCGGCTTCGTGGTCGAGGCCTCGATCGGGCACGTGCGGGACCTGCCGCGCGGAGCCAAGGAGGTCCCCGCCCGGTTCAAGGGAGAGCCGTGGGCCCGGCTCGGGGTCAACGTCGACGAGGGCTTCGAGCCGATCTACGTCACCGTGCCCGGAAAGTCGGAGCAGATCACCAGGCTCAAGCGGCTCCTCGAGGGCGCCGAGACGCTGTGGCTGGCGACCGACGAGGACCGCGAGGGCGAGGCGATCAGCTGGCACCTGACCGAGCTCCTAAAGCCCCGCGTCCCCGTCCGCCGGCTCGTCTTCCACGAGATCACCCGCGA
>DASRVB010000021.1:0-15430 GCA_035687725.1 Gemmatimonadota bacterium | reverse complement strand
CGCGAGACGCTCATCCGCACCACCCCTCGGCCGGGAGGAGGACCGAATGGAAGCACTGGGGATGATCGAAACGCGCGGGCTGGTGGCGCTCATCGAGGCCGCCGACGCGATGGTCAAGGCAGCGCGCGTGACGCTCGTCGGATACGAGAAGATCGGCGCGGGATACGTAACGGCGCTGGTCCGCGGCGACGTCGCGGCCTGCCAGGCTGCCGTAGACGCGGGCGCGGCCGCCGCCAAGAAGGTCGGCGAGGTCGTTTCCGTGCACGTGATTCCGCGGCCGCACACGGACCTGGACGCGCACTTCCCGATCGTCGCCGAGTAGGAAGCTTCTCCGATCCGGGCGCGCGGGCACTTCCCGCGCGCCACCCCGACCCGCCCGTTCCACCGCAGGTACGCCGTCCGTGCCACTGACCGAACGCGAGATCCGCACGATCGTCGACCGCATCACCGCCGAGCTCGGCCGCGGCGGCGGCGCGGCGATCCCATCCGCCGGTGCGGCCCCATCCGCCGCCGCGGTCGGCGTTCCCTCCGGGCCACCTGTTCCCACTCCCGCCGATCACGCGGGTTCCGCCGCCACGCGCCGCGTCTCCGCGGAGACGCGACCGATACCGTCCGGCGGATCGCTGGGGATCTTCGAGACCGTCGACGAGGCAGCCGCGGCCGCGCGGGCGGCGCAGCGGGAGATCCGGACGCTCGAGCTCCGCGACCGGATCATCGCGAATCAGCGGAAGCGGCTGGGAGAGGCGTCCGAGTCGCTCGCCGAGGAGGCCGTGGCCGAGACCCGGCTCGGGAACGTGCGCAGCAAGACCCTCAAGAACCGGCTCGTCGTCGACCGGACACCCGGGACCGAGGATCTGGAGCCCGAGATCCTTTCCGGTGATCACGGGCTGACCCTGACCGAGCTGGCTCCGTGGGGCGTGATCGGGGCGGTGACGCCGTCCACGAACCCGGCCGCGACGATCATCAACAACGGGATCTCGATGATCGCCTCGGGGAACGCCGTCGTCTTCGGAGCCCATCCGCTGGCGAAGAGCGTGACCAACCGCACCATCCATCTCATGAACGCCGCGTCGGCCGAGGTCGGGGGGCCGGAGACGCTCCTTACCGCCGTCGCCCAGCCCTCGATCGAGGCGGCGCAGGCGATGTTCCATCATCGGGGGATCGACCTCCTCGTCGTGACCGGTGGCGGTGGGGTAGTCCGCGCCGCCCAGAAGTCGGACAAGCGAGTGATCGCGGCTGGGCCCGGAAACCCACCGGTCGTCGTCGACCGGACCGCCGACCTCGCGCAGACCGCGCGCGACATCGTGGCCGGCGCTGGGTTCGACAACAACATCGTCTGCACCTGCGAGAAGGAGATCCTGGCCGAGGACGCGATCGCCGACGAGCTGCTGGCCGAACTCCAGCGGAACGACGCTGTGTTGCTGTCGGCCGAGGAGGCCGAGGCGCTCGCCCGCGCGATCCTGACGGACTATCCGGGCCCCGAGCCGCGCATGAACAAGGACTTCGTGGGGAAGGATCCTGCGGTTATCGCGGGCCTCATCGGGAAGCGGGTTCCCGAGACGACCCGTCTCCTCGTCGCCGAGACGGGGAAGGGCCATCCGTTCGCCTTCCTCGAGCTCCTGACACCTGTGATTCCGCTCATCCGCAGCCCGGACGTCAACACGGCGATCGACTGGGCGGTCGAGCTCGAGCACGGCTTCAAGCACACCGCCTGCATGCACTCGAAGAGCCTGGACGCCCTCCACCGCATGGCTGTAGCGATCAACTGCTCGATCTTCGTCAAGAACGGTCCCAACCTGGCCGGGCTCGGTTTCGGCGGGGAGGGCCCGACAGCCATGACGATCTCGACCCCCACCGGCGAGGGGCCCACCTCGGCCCGCACCTTCGTCCGCCGCCGCCGCTGCGTGCTGGTCGACTACTTCCGAATCGTGTGAATGACTCGCCCGCGGAGCCATGGTCAGCTTCTAACGAACTCGAGAAGTTTTTCCTGAGACGCTGATCTCTGCACAAAGGACCATCGCCCTCTCGTTTGATAAACCTCGGAACCTAGCCGTGGCCAGGATTTTCTTGCGGGTGAACCAAGACCGCTGGCTGCGATCAATGAGTGCTCCGAGGAGGTCACGATGGACCGCCTGGCGGCTTGCCTGTTCTCGTTCTCTTTCGTCCTTGGAATCGGGGCCTGCCAGAAGTTCGGCACTGGGCCGGAGTCACCAGTAGGACTCGGGTCTGAAAGATCCCTGGAAACGGCACTGACATGCGAAGAACCACAGTTCGTCGAAGTCTTTACGGACGTCAGCCACGCGCGCATCGAGTCGGTCCTACTCGAACTGGGATTCGGAGATAAGGACCAACCTGGCTACGTGGTCCATCCTACAAGCCAGCTCGCCGTAGGTATATCCCCGGAAACTGACATTGTGATCATTCCCACGAATTCGTCAGGGTCCCCCGCTACCGCCGCGAACGTGAATGCTTCGCAGGCTCAAGCGAATTTGCTGGCTTTCGTTGAGACTGGGGGGGTTCTGGTGATGCATGACGCAGATGTCACCATTTTTCGTGCTCCCAACTATCGGCCGCCATCGCTAACGCCTCTTAGCAGTTTCGGACCCCATACAAACCTTCTCACCCTCGCCGACGCGCACCACCCCATGGCGGTCGGACCGGATGGCACCATCGGTTCGGGGGATGACTGGACCGGCACGAACATTCAGGTGCAAGGTTCTATCTGTTGCTTTGTGGCGGGTTATCTGCCTCCGTTGCCCCTGGATGCCCAGGTGATTCTGGCCTCGTCGGGTCAGCCGGTCCTCGTGGAGTACCCAATCAAGTTGGGCAGGGTAATCCTGACTTCGGTGGTCGTTGAAGGCGGGAATTCCGGTGATCCTGGTATCTCGGGTGGTAGTGGAATGCCTCGGCGTGTCCTCTTGAATGAGCTCTTCTATGCTGCGACCCAAGGACTTGAAAAGACCGGGGATGACGAGCCCCCGGTAGCGTCTGCGGTTGCGGCCACTCCGAATCCCGTCCAAGCGGGTACCGTCACCCGCCTCGCGGCCGTGATCTCGGACGGCGGGTGCGAAGCCTCCGGTGTGGGGGCGGGCGATTACAGTGTTGACGGGGGTCCTTTTGTTCCGATGACCGCCGTGGATGGCGACTTCGGTCAGGGACTGGAAGCGGTGGAGGCGACTCTATCATTTCCTCAATCCGGGATCCATGAAATCTGCGTTCGAGGAACGGATCTGGATGGCAACACGAGCACAGGTCCGTCCACGACGTGTACCCTGCTGGCGGTCTTCGATCCCGCCGCAGGGTTCGTCACGGGGGCGGGGTTGATCCAGTCTCCCCTAGGAGCGTTCGCTGCAGATCCCGATCTTGCCGATATCGCACGGTTCGCCTTCGTCTCCCGGTATCGGCCTGGCAGGACGGTACCCGATGGTACAACAAGGTTCACGTTTCGGACTGCGGATCTGGAGTTCATGAGCAGCTCCTATGAATGGCTGGTTGTGGCTGGTGCGCGTGCTCAGTTCAAGGGTATTGGAACCATCAACGGAGTCGGCGACTTCGGGTTCATGTTGACCGCCATAGACGGGGAAATACCGGGCGGCGGGGGAGCCGATAGGTTTCGAATCAAGATCTGGGACCACACGAACGATGATTCGATAGTCTACGACAATCAGATGGGCGCCAGTGATACTGAAAGTAGTGGGACGACGCTGAAGGGAGGGTCAATCAGTATTCAGACTAACTGATGGGCCCCGAACGCGAGATAGGTTCAGCGTTCCGTGAAGATTCGAGACCCGATTTTCGAAAACTGCGATCGTGGGGGTCGGGCCGTTTATGACCGTCCCCGGGATGGCGAATCCTTGGCGAGCCCTCAACAAAGTATGCTCGCTCGATCGGCGTGCCTCGTCGCAGGCTGCGGACAGATTTTTACGGAAGTGCTCGGGCCGCGGCATCGAGCAGTGACAGAACCGTTCGGGACGGGAGAACAGCCTGCCATGACAACCGAGCGGTGCAGTGAGGAGCGTCGATGCCCAGAGCACGGGTCCGGGGCGCCGCCGGATTCTCGTCAACTACTTTCGAGTCGTGTGAAATCAGGAAGCAAAAGCGAGGCAGGCTGTCGTTTCACAGTAAGAAGCGACTTGTCCAGCCACGCTCAAGCGAGCATATAGCGGTAATGAGCCGGTTGCATAACAGGATCCTGCGACGATCTCTCCTGCCGGCGGCCGTTTGCCTACTTTCCGCGGCTTGCGAGAACGACATACCGACCGGTGCTTCAAGGGGCTCGATCGATCTTGCGGCGAAGCCGTCTGGCGATCCCGTCGTCACGGCGGCGGATCCGTCCACCGCCCCGCAGGACACGACCCTCGACGTCGCCGTGACGGGCTCGGGTTTCGACCATGGTTCACGAGTGGACTTCGGACTCGACGGAGTGACCACGGAAAAGGTGCGTACCAACTCCACGACGTTCGTCAGTCCGAAGAAGGTCGTTGCCAATATCACTATCGCGGCCGACGCCATCCCCGATCGATACGACGTCATCGTCACCACCTCGAAGGGAAAGCGGGGCATCGGGATCGAGCGGTTCGAAGTCACGCTTCGGCAAGGAAGATCGAATCTCTACACGCTCACGTTCGGGGGAGATCTGATGGGAACCGTCTCGGGACTGACGCTGGACTCCCGAGATCCTTTGAAGGCGATCAATGCCGGAGCCGTCTCTTTCCGACCGGTCTTGGCGAGCGGGGAAAGAAGCGCATGCCGGAGGATCAATGGAACGTCCGTAACCGCCACCGACTGGGGAGCATTCTCGAATTCTTCGTGGCGCGGCGGGATGGATCTGGCTCGCCGCGGAAGCGGAAGCTTCCACTTCCAGATCGTCGGGGACCAGGAGGATCCCGATGGCGGGCAGATCAATCTCGTCGTGAACCACGAGCCCGTCACCGACACCGTCAATCTGGCTACCGGCATCGCCTTCGCGGACTTCCGAAACGCCCGCGCGCAGGTCGGCCTCACAAGCTGGGCCGAAACCGATGCCAATGGCGCAGCCGTCCCAGACAGCGAAGATCGGTGCATCAATTTCACGATAACGGCGATTCCCTCCGGAGCAGCTTCTCAGTAGCAGGGGCAATTCCCAGCTCGGCGTGCGTTGAATACAGCTCGAAGAAACTCACGCCACGTACCGGAAGGGAGAGTCGCACATGCACAGTTCAAGGAAACGGTTCGTCCTGCTGGCAGGCATCGCGTTGTTCGCTGCTTGCGAAGAGAGCTTCGGACCGTCCGGCATGCCGACAGCGCTCGAGCCAGCCGCCAAGCCCTCGTCGAACGTTCTCTACGACTATGAGTTCTCGGGAGACATCCAGGGTACCATGGACAATGTCCCGGCGAGCGCCAGCGATCCGTTCAAGCAGGTAAGCACGGGCGGGCTCTCCTTCTCGTTCCCCACGGCCTCGACGGGAGACACTTTCGTCTGCGACCAGAAGAATCCCGAGCTGGTGCCATCCGTGAACGATTGGGGAGGCTACGACTCCGCTCCGTGGGCGGGTGAGTTGAACCTGAGTCGCAGGAAGCGTTCCGCGTTCCATCTCCAGATCAGCGGGGGGCAGACGGACGGCTCCGGTTCGCTCAACTTGGCCGTCAACGACGTGTCCGTCCAGGATTCGAACGACGGCGAGATCGCCGTGCTCCGGTTCGACGACGCAAGGGCGCTGATCTCCGCGCTCTCCTACTCCGAGACCGACGGCGGCGGGCAAGCGGACTACGACTCCGCAGATCGTTGCGTGGACTTTACCATCACCGCGACTCGTCAGTTCTGAAAGCCCGGGATTCGGTAGTGGGTGTGATGGCTGACCATCTGGGGATTCCGGGTCCGATGGCCCGGCGGGACCGAGAGAATATTTACAATCTGGTGCGTCCGTCGTATCATGCAGAGTTCAAACCGCCAGGCCGAACACGAACCTGTTTCGATACGGGGTAGCATGAAGCACCGGGGGTTGGTCTTTGCATTGCTCCTTCTGGGTTGGGCCTGTGCGGAGGACTCCGGTCCAGTCTCGCCGACGCGTGACCTCGCCAGCTCTGCCGCCGCGGGCAAGATCTACATAGTCCTGCTCCAGCCAGGGGTCGACGCGTCGGCGGTAGCACGGGAGATCGGGCGCGGGAATGGGTTCGGCGCGCGGCGGGTGTGGGAAGCCGTGGACGGCTTCTCGGCGTTCATCCCTCCGGGGCGGCTGGCCGCCGTGCGGAACGATCCGCGGGTCCGGAGCGTCGTGGAGGACCGGATCGTCAGACTGATCGAGCCCATCCGCCCGAACGTGAACTGCAACAAGAACCCCAATCACCCGCTCTGCGGCGGTGGTGGGGGGACGTCCGAGACGACCCCGTGGGGCGTCACGCGTATAGGCGGGCCTCGATCGGGTGTCGGCAGAGTCGCCTGGGTCATCGACACCGGCGTGGACCTCGATCACCCCGACCTGAACGTTAACACGGGTTGCAGCAGGAGCTTCGTCACCGGGCGGCGGGGTCAGTCGACCAGCGCCGACGACGGCAATGGGCACGGAACCCACGTGGCCGGCACGATCGCGGCCATCGACAACGATCGCGACGTCGTGGGCGTCGCTTCCGGAGCCACTGTCTGCTCCGTCCGGGTCCTCGACAATCAGGGAAGCGGCACGTTCGAGTGGGTCATGAGCGGCGTAGATTTTGTAGCGGCAAACGGTGATCCTGGCGACGTGGCGAACCTCAGCCTCGGTGCCGACAGCGACGACACCACCATCGACGAGGCCGTGGAGCGGGCTGCCGACCAGGGCATCTACTTCACGATCGCCGCTGGCAACAGCGGTGAGAATGCACTCAACCACACGCCGGCACGCGTCGAGCACGCCCGGGTCTACACCGTCTCCGCGATCGGAACCAATGGCTGCCTAGCGTCGTTCTCGAACTACGGGAACCCGCCGGTGGACTTCGCCGCGCCCGGCGTCGGCGTGACATCGCTCGCCCGCGGGGGCGGCACGGCGACCTTCAGCGGCACGTCGATGGCCGCTCCGCATGTGGCGGGGATCCGACTTCTCGGTAACGTTGGCAGCCAGGGGACTGCCTGCGGCGACCCTGCGGGTCCCGCGGACCCAATCGCGCACTTTTAGCACCCGAGCGGCAGTTTATGGCTGTTCGCCGCGCCGGACGACCCTCAGGCCACGGTACTCCGGCGCGGCTACTACGCCGTGGGCCGTTTCCTCGCGGGAACGGTCCGCGCTCCCGCCCTTCACGATTCCCGTGCCGTCGGCTTCTATCGCCCATTCGGCGGCATTTCCCCCGAGGTCGAAGACGAGGGGCATCGCGGCGGAGCCGGCGGCGCCCTCGTCGATCTCCCTGGACGGGATCGTCCCGACGACATCGGTGGCCAGGCTCCCGACGATAAGAAGCAAGGGTGACCGGCTGGGAAGGGCGCCGCTCAACTGGCCGAGGCGCTCGCGATCCTCAGGATTCGGGGCGTATCCCGCCCACCAGTCGAGGGTAACGCCGCCTTCGATCTCTGCGGCCATGGCGTCGAACTCCGTCGCCGTAGGGAGGGAGTGGGGCTCTCCGGACCGAGTGGAGAGCCAT
Organism: Gemmatimonadota bacterium; assembly: GCA_035687725.1. Classification (GTDB taxonomy): domain Bacteria; phylum Gemmatimonadota; class Gemmatimonadetes; order JACCXV01; family JAHWKZ01; genus JAICNR01. The sequence goes on along the minus strand of DASRVB010000021.1, from coordinate 7,843 downwards.
GAGACGTAGGATAGAGCCTGGTCGTACGTCACTCCGGTGACGGGTAGATTCTGCTCGCCCGCTGCAAGCGGCAGCGAAGGATCGAACGCATGCCACTGCGCGCGCGTCACCTCGAACCGGCCCACCTCGATCCGATGCAATCTGGGGATCGCTTCCGATCCCTCAGCACCTGAGCCGCTCTTCCCCAGAATTGTCATGGAAACCAGCTCGGGCACGAGGACCCCGTCCATCGGCACGCCATACAACCCGTCAGACGTTCGAGCCGCCGCTTCTCGGCCCAGCGCGGCCTCCAGCGGAGAGCCTCCGGCGAGCGCGAGCAGCGCATGGCTCTCGTCCCCGTAGAGGTGTCGTCTCAGCCAGATGAGCTCCTCCTGAACCTTGCGTCGCTGGGAGGCGAGGCTCTCGAGCCCATGTGCCTCGCCGGGGAAGAGCACGAAGCGAACCTCCTTGCCGAGTTGCTGGAGCGCGCGGAAGTGGCTCCACCCCTGACTCGTCGGAACATTCCGATCCTCGGTCCCGAAGAAGATCAGAGTCGGCGCCTGGACTCTGTCCAGCCGGAAGAAGGGGCTCAGGTCGATGTAGCGCTGGGGATCGTCGAGCGGGCTCCCGCCGAAATAGTAGTTGTCGAACGCGGCTCCGAAATCGACGTTCGCCCAGTCGGATAGCCACTCCACGTCGCCCGCTCCGGCGACCAACACGCGGTAGCGATCGGGGTTTTCGACGACCAGCCCGATCGAGAGGATCGAGCCGTTGCTCCACCCTGCGGCGGCAATGCTGTCCGGATGAACCAGGCCCTCACTGATGAGCAGGTCGACACCCGCCTCGATGTCCTCGAGTGGGAGCTCGTAGTATCTGCCGTCGGCGATCGACTCGACGAAGTCCAATCCGTAGAAGGCGCTCCCGTGATAGTTGACCTGCAGGACGAACGCGCCCTGCTGGCTGTGCAGTACCGTCGGATACGCCCAGTTCTGGAACCAGTCGTCGGCATCCCTCCACGCGGGACCACCGTGCGTGCTCACGATCAGGGGATAGGACCGCCCGGGCTCCCAGTGGACTGGATACGTCAGGAGCCCCTCGACCTCCTCATTCAGGGCGCCGGTCCAGCGGCGCTGTTCTACGCGAGGGGTGGGCTTGACGGCGAATCCCGGATTGAGGTCCGCGATCAGGACCGGGTCATCGATGCGCGAGTCCCGAAGCGAAGACAGGTAAGGACGCGGTGGCGTGGAGGCGGTGGAGTGATTGAAGGCGACCCAGCGTCCGTCGTCCGACGCGGACCAGCCCCACAGATGGGGCACGTGCGGTCCGCGCAAAAGCTCCCGGCGCCATCCGTCGCCGTGGCGCGCGTACCGGGCCGGCCGGTCGACCAGCCCGTCGGCCAGGAGGGCAAGGAACCCGTCGGGCACGACCTCGAACCCCAGACCCAGACCCCGTTCCCAATCGAGGTCCACCGGCTGGAATGCGTCGGCAACCGCGTCATAAAAGCCCATCCGCTGCACCGAGGCGGCGCGGTAGACAGGGTGGTTGGAATGCAGATAGCTGAAGAGGAAGCCGCGGCCGTCCGCCGTCCACTCGAGCACCAGAGGCACGGTACGCTCGGGGATCGAAGCTCTTCGGGTCAGCCCGGTGGCCATGTCTACGATATGCGTCAGGGGCGGGATCTGCTCGTCGAAAACGTAGCGTAAGCTGATGTTGGTCACAGTGGCGGCGCTCCGACCGTCCGGCGACAGGGCGAAGGCCTGGATCCAGTCCCGGTTCGACGTGAGACGCCGGACCTCTCCATCCTCGATGGAAAGGGACCAGAGACGGGTGGGGGGCGCATCTAGGGTGTCCTCGACGGCGATCGCAGCGTCCTTCTCGGTCTTCCGGCGAAGGGCGAGCCGGCTCTCGGCCTCCTGGGCGAGGAAGACCAGGGTGTCACCGCTCCACCCTTTCCAGGCGAAGCTGGACAATCCCCGCGCCCGGGTCGTCAGCGGCCACGGCTCTCCACCCTCGAGGCGGAGCGCCCAGAGTTGGGTCGCCCGGCTGTCGTCTTCCACGTCCGAGGCTTCGTCCTCGACGGCTCCTTCCGGCAGCGGGCGATCCCATAAGAAGGCGACAGTCCGACCGTCCGGAGACCAGCGGGGAAGCGAGACCTGCTCGAGTCCGCGGGTGAGGGGCCAGGCCTCGCCGTCGCGCGAGCGCGTGATCCAGAGGTTCGCGGCCACCTCTCCCTTCTCGACGTCCATCTGCGACCGGATCCAGACGACGTATCGGCCGTCCGGCGAGATCTGGAACTGGCCGGCCGTTTCCTGGAGGAGAAGATCATCGATGGACCAATTGGAACGCTGCGAATCGTCGCGTCGGGTATCTGCCGTTGAGTGGGCACCCGCCACCTGGGCATCCGCGCCGCGCGTCAGGGCAAGACCCGCGACGAGGATCGATAGAATGGAGGAAAGAGCGCGCAAGATCATCGAGGATGCTCCGTTGCGGTAAGGGAATATTGCTCCCATCGGGATCACGGAAACGATCCCCTTATGAAACGCGCGAAACGAGCGAGATTGTCGGCGCAGCGACTTACCGATGGACCGAGCGCAATCAACTCCCCCACAGACGTTCAATCAGTTAGGCGTAGAGAACGATTCTGGTGATCCTACAGGAGGTTCGTCGTGCTGCTCGGATTGCGTTTCCGTCCCGCTATGGGGTTCGTTGCGTCGATGCTGTTCGTGACGTGCAGCTCGGGCGGTCAGAGCGGCCCGACGGCACCAGAACCAGATCCGCCCGCGCCGCCACCGGCTCAGACCGGGGCGATGCGAATCACGACCACGACATCGGGAGAGGAGGGAAGCCTCGATGACGGTTTCCTCGTGGTAGTGGACACGTTGCCTCCCCGCCCGATCGGCTCCAACGGGGCCACGCCGTTCTGGGGCCTCCCGATTGGCGCACATACAGTCCGGCTGGACGACGCGGCTGAGAACTGCTCAGTAGAGGGAGAGAATCCCCGCAGCGTGTCGCTTTCGGCGCAGGATACCCTGGAGGTCGCGTTCACGATCACCTGCGCACCCGCTACCGGCACGCTCGTCGTCGAGACGTTCCCGGAGGGCGGCACCGATCCGGACGGCTACACGGTCTCCATCGACGGCGGGACGGCCCATCCCATGGCCATCAGGGATTCGGTGGAGTTCGTGGTTTCTGCCGGGACCCACGAAGTTCTGCTTGCGGGGCTTGCTCCAGGCTGCATTCCCCACGCAGGGAATCCGAGGACGACAACCGTCGGGCCACAAGGGAGGACTGGCGTCAACTTTCACGTGGCATGCCCGCTAACGGGAACAGGTGGGCGAATCGCCTTCTACAACGACGCTGGCGGGGATTGGGAGATCTTCGTCATGAACGCAGACGGGTCAGACGTCCGGCAACTCACCGATAACACCGCCTTCAATGAGAGTCATCCGTCATGGTCTCCGAACGGGGCACGGATCGCTTTCGTGGGCACTCGTGAAGACCCTTCGACTGGCATTTTCCATGAAGAAGTGATCGTCATGAATGCGGACGGCTCCAACCAGGTGGCGGTTACGAACCACCCGTTGTACGACGCATCGCCCGGGTGGTCGGGTGGCAACCAGATCGTCTTCCAGACGAATCGGGACGATCCGAGCGCGAAACCCTTCGACGACATCTTCCCCGACGAGATCTATACGATCAACCCGGATGGCACAGATCCTCGGAGAGTTACGAACAATACCGTAGACGATATCCATCCCGACTGGTCCCCGAATGGAGCGATAATCGTGTATTCCTCGGAGGTGTCGCCGGGAAACTACGACATTCTCACGATCGCCCCGAACGGAACCGCCGTGGTCAATCTCACGCGCCACCCGGCGACGGATTGGCGGCCGGCCTGGTCCCCGGACGGGACCCGGATCGCCTTCCACAGCAATCGGGACGGCAACTTCGAGATCTACGTGATGAACGCGGATGGCAGCGGACTCCAGCGCCTGACGAACAGTCTTGGGGACGACTTCCATCCGGCCTGGTCGCCGGACAGTCGGATGATAGCCTTCCAAAGCACCCGCGCAGGCGGCGATTTCGATATCTACATCATGAACGCGGATGGGACGGGGGTTGTGGCGATCACGAACAACGGCAGTAATGACGATGGGCCGGCATGGACCGAGTGAAGGTGCCGGCGGGTCGCCTGATACAGCGACACTGCCTTCAAGTGAGATTCGCCCGGCGCCGACGGGCCTCATCGACGGGCGCCTGAGATCCTGCATCGGCCTCGTCGAGCAGGTCCAGCACCCGGTCCAGATAGTGCACCGCCCCGGCGACATCTCTCTCGCGTTCCTTGATGCGACCGATACCCAGCAGTGCGGGCGCCAGCAGGATCGAGTCGTGGGCGGCATATTCCTCGATGGATTCGTACCATCCTTCGGCGTCCTGGTACCGGGCGAGCCTCTCCAGCAACATTCCGCGCAGGTATCGGTCGAGAACTCGCGAATGGAAAGGGGAATAGAGGAGCAGTTCGTTCCAGGCCTCGAAGCGCGCCCTTTCGGCCAACTCGAGGGACTTGTCGAAGCGTCCGTCCCACCAGCACGTCCACGCACGGATGCTCCAGGCGAAATCTTTCGCCAACCCTCGCGCGTCGGGGTCTTGGCCTAGAGTCGAAAGCGCATCTGCGTGGGCTTCTGCGCCGGGCTCATTCAAGGAGCGGGCATGCAGGAGTCCGAGCAGGTACTCGCGGAAAATGGCATGCAGACCGTCGTGGATCGCGATGGCCAGGCATTCTCCGGGATGAGTGGGTACGGCGAGCGGGTCGATCTGCTGAACGGCCATCAGGTTCTCGGCGAGTTCCTGGGCCTGGACGACCCAATGGGGCAGGATGGAAAAGTACGCGCGATGTTCGACCGCAGCCCAGGGCCCGAAAACAGCGAGGTGGTCGAGATCGCCCATAGCCGCTTGCCTTCGTCCCTGGGCTACGTTCAGATGTGCCAGTAGCGAATAGCCCGCGGATCGCGCGGCTGGAGAGCGAGACGGTTTGACCAGAAGCTCCGCGACGCGCTGGGCCCCTCGCGGATCATGGGCGAGCACGATCGCGTAGCGGACCGCCTCCGCCAGCGCGCCGTCCGATGCGCGATCGAGCGCCTCCAGCCAGCGATCGATAGCGATCGCATCCCGCCGGATCAGTGCACGACTCGCGCGCATGAGGAGTCCCGTGTCGCTCACGAGAGGTAGTTCGGCGAGAAAATCCAGTGCGTCCAGATCTCCGCCGCGGGCTGTCGAGTAGGCGAGGGACACGTGAACGGGAAGGAATCCGGGATCCAGTTCCCGGGCTTTAGCGAAAGCCGCAATCGATTCGTCGAAGGCTCGCCCCTGTAGGGGGTTGTAAAACGCAAGTACGTAGGCTAGGCCGAACCAGGCCTCGACATCGTCGGGATACAGGTCCACGAGCCGCCTGTAGATGCGCTCCGCCTCACTGGCACGTCCCGCCAGGCGAGCGGCGAATCCCTCGAGGAGATCGCGATCACGGGCAACCAGCTTCCCCCCGTGCTCGATGGCCGAAGCGATGGCAGCGGCGGACCGCTCCCGATCTCTCCCGGGAAATGAATCGAGAACGAACGCCATCCGGAAGTGGGCGAGGGCGAAGGAGGGATCCTCGCCAACGGCCAGCTCGTACGCCTCCATCGCGTCGAGCAGGGACCCGCTGCGGTACGCACGCTCGCCCTGCAGCCAGGCTTTCAAGGCACGAAGCGAAGAGCTCGTCGTTGCCGCCGCCCGCGTCATGCGAGCTCCCGGAGCCTGCGAGATCCCGGCCAGGATCCCGATGGCGAGCTGATCGACAAGTTCCTTTATGTGGCCAACTGGCCGCTCGACCGTGAGCTTGAACAACTCGGTAGCGCCACCCGCAAGGTCGTAGACGGAAACCAGCGCCACCGCTCGTTCCCCCTCGCCTAGAATTCGACCGAGGACGAACAGGCGGGCTCCTAGACCGCTGGCGATTTCCGGGGCATCCACGTGATCGAGCGCGGTGCGAGCCCCGCCAGTGGCCGCCTTCGTGTCGACACTCATCAGACCACCCGCTCCGTCGAGCGCGGCGCTGAGGATTCGCGCCAGGTCATCGCCCAGGTGGTCCAGCTCGGCGTTGCCGTGCACCGAGAAGGGGAACACCGCGATGGGAAGCTCGGTCAGAGGAGAGAGCGGCTCCGAAGCTGTAATTCTCCCCTGGGAGCCGGGCAGGATCTCCGGAATCAGTGTGCGTCCCTTGCCACCCCACTCGCGAACCCACTCGATCAGGCTTCGGGTTTCATCCGAGGGCACGAGATCGTACTCCTCATGCATCTGCCGCACGAAGTCGTCATAGACCTGTAGCGCGCCCGCGCGATTCCCCGCTCGCGCCAGAAGGCCGATCAACCGTCGAACCGTGGCTTCGTCGTCATCGCTGAGCGTTACCATGCGACGGCCCCATCTCACGGCTTCCTCCAGAGCGCCCGCCGCTTCCGCCCGGTGGACCATGGAAGAGGCGGCCTCCCGTGCGAGACCTCGCAGTCGGTCGCGTTCCCGCTCCGCCCAGAATTCGAACTCGAGAGCCTTGGGGAGGAAGAAGCCGTCCAGGAAGGGACCTTGGTACTGACTTAGCGCGATCTCGAAATCGTCTCGCTCGAGGGCCGCCTCGAACTCCAGGACGTCGCACTCGACGGCGCGAAGATTCAACAGGAGTCCGTCCCCGCTCGTAAAGATGGCGTCGTCACCCAACGCCTTGCGAATGACGTAGATCGACTCCGAGAGAAGATGGCGTGCGCGGGTTACGGGACTCTCCGACCACAGATAGCCGACCGTCTTGTCGCGGCTCAGGCCACGATCCCCGGCAACGGAAAGAAGGGCTAGCAGGCCCAGGCGTCTTCGCTGGACGACCGGGCCAGAGAGAGGACCGCCAGGTCCGCGAAGAGTGGCCCCGCCGAGCAGGTCGAGCTTGAACATTGCCGGACCCTCGTTCCAGTGGATAATGAGTGGATACCTCTATCCTATAGTGCAACGAGATCTTCTCGCAGGATTCCTCTCTCTCCCAACTCGAGCTGGGGCGTTGTCCGGCTCTGCGGATCGGTGCATGTCCGGTACCCTTGAATATGTTGGGTCCAGCCCAGGCACGATAAACTCCGATCGCTACGAGACGCAGACGCCCCGAGCGATCCCGGCGAGCACAACACCCCCTCCCGTACTGGAGGACTTGTTTGACGCGGGGGACGACTCAAGTCGGGAGCGTGCCTGGAGGGGGTTTCGTGAGACTTACGAGCCCGCGATTCTCCACACCCTGCGCCAGCTCGGCTTGGGGCCACGCGCGCGCGAGAACCGGCTGGCATTTGTGCTCGGATGCCTGTCGAGTGAACGCTTCCGATGCTTGCGGGAGTATTCCTCGGACCCCCGCAGCGGCTTCGACACCTGGCTCTGCGTGATGGTTCATCGACTGGGGAGGGGGCCCGGGAAGGCGGGAGACACCGAAGCGCGCCCGCTCGGGGATCTGCTGGCAGAGCATCTCGGAACCACTGATCGCGAGACGCTCGAGGCGAGATTGCACGCCCTGCCGCCTCGAGATCGATTGCTCCTCAAGCTTCGGTTCGAGCTCGGTCTGCCGGTTCGCAGGATCTCGAATCTTCTGGGATTCCCCACGCGGAGACACGTATCCCGTAGATGCCAGGCCTTGTGTCGAGGCCTGAGCGGCCCCGCGGCGAAGCCGTAGACTTACGGTTCACGCTCGCCCAGGCACGGGTCGTGGTCGTCTCGCGGGCTTGGTGCCCAGACAGGGTACAGATCATGGTCATCGTATGCCCCTGGGTATCGGCTCCACCCCCGTTGGTCGCAAAACGGGGCGAGG
>DASRVB010000020.1:0-2054 GCA_035687725.1 Gemmatimonadota bacterium | reverse complement strand
GGCCGCCGCACGAGGTCCGCCGGCGCGCCGAGATCCGTGCGCCAGGCGTCTCCCATGCGCTCGAGTCCGGCAGCGAGCAGCTCGACCGCGTCGAGGTCGGCGCCCTTCTGGGGGCCGAAGACGCGCGCGGCGCCGTCGGGGCCATGGAGGGGGGAGGTCACGTCGGCCAGCGCCAGGAACCGGATCCCGCGGGCGATCGGCGGGTCGCCCGGCGGCACGATCCGCGCGAGGCGCGGCAGGTCGATCGGCCGGAGCACGGGATTGCCGGCTCCGTCTTCGAAGCGAAAACCGAGCTCCCGCGCCATTCCGAGGCCGCCGTCCACCGTGGCGCTTCCGCCCAGGCCGATGACGATCTCGGCCGGCGCCAGCCCGACCGCCGTCCGGATCAGCCGGCCGAGCCCCGCGCTCGTCGCATGCAGGGGATCCCGCGCGCCGCGATCCACGAGATGGATCCCGATCGCAGCCGCGCTCTCCAGGTATGCGATGCTCTCCTCCGGATGCCAGCCCCATAGCGCGGAGATCGATCGTCTCGCGGGATCGGGAACCCGGGCGGAGATCGCGATCACCCGGGGGAGGTAGCGGCACAGCGCGGCGAGGAATCCGTCTCCGCCGTCCGACATGGGCGCGAGCACGGTCTCGGCGCGGCCCTCGAGCGGGACCGCCAACGCCTCGGCGACTTCGGTGGCGTCGAGCGATCCCTTGAGCGCGTTCGGCGCTACGACGATGCGCAACGATCAGTCGAGAAGCGCCGCGTGGCCGATGCAAGGCATCGTCAAGGCCCCGACAGCCCCCGGTCGAGATCGTCGATCAGGTCGCTCGCATCCTCGATCCCCAGCGCGAGCCGCACCATCGCGTCCGGAATTCCCCGCTCGCGCCGCTTTTCGGGCGACATCATGCGGTGGGACGTCATGGAAGGCATCGACACGAGCGACTCCACCCCGCCGAGGCTCGGCGCCAGCTTGATCCAGCGGAACCTGCCGACGAGGTCCTCCGTCTCGGCGGCCGTCAGCCGCGGCACGAACGTGACGACTCCGCCGCCGCCTGTCAGCACGCGCAATGCCACCCCGCTGTCGGGATGATCGGGGAGCGTCGGGTAGTGCACCTGCTCGACCCGAGGATGGGCCGCCAGGAACTCCGCCACCGCGCGGCCGTTGTCCGAATGGCGCGCCATGCGAACGGCCAGCGTCTTCATCCCCCGCTCGAGCAGGAACGCCGCGTGAGGATCGATCGAACCGCCGAGGACGTGCATCATCTCGGTGGCACGGCGAATCCGCTCGGCGGATCCCGCCAGCGTTCCCGCGATGAGGTCGGAGTGCCCGCCCAGGTACTTCGTGCCGCTCTGCATGACGAGATCGGCACCGAATGTGACCGGCCGCTGGTGGACCGGGCTCGCGAACGTGGCGTCGACGAGCGTCGTGATCCCGCGCTCGCGCGCCCGCGCCGCCAGCGCCGGGCCGTCCGCGACCCTGAGAAGTGGGTTCGAGATCGCCTCCCACAGCCACAGCCTGGTCTCGCTTCGCGTCGCCCGCTCCCACGCCGCCTGGGCCACGTCGTCGGCGTACGTCACCTCGATCCCGAGCCGCGGCAGCTCGCGGTCGAGCAGCGCGTGCGTGCCGCCGTAGAGCGCCGGCGCGGCCACGACATGGTCGCCCCGGCTGCAGATCGACAGGATGGCGGTCGCGATCGCGGCCATGCCGGACGCGAGGGCGAGCGCCGCCTCGGCCCCTTCCAGCGCCGCCAGCTTCTCGTGGACCGCCATCTGGGTGGGGTTGTTGCCGTAGCGGGTGTAGCGGAGCTCGTGATCGCCGGCCGGATAGAGAAAGGTCGAGGACTGGAAGATCGGGGTGACGACCGCGCCGGACTGAGGATCGGGCCGCGAGCCTGCGTGGACGGCGAGTGTGTCCGGGCGCGGGCCGTTTCGCCGTTCGCCCGCCGACGTCACCGGTGCGCTCTCCCGCCGGCGGCGCGCGACGACCGTCGCGGCGGCCCGAACATGGCGGAAGCGACGCCGTCGAGCGCCGCCCGAAGCTTCCCGGCCCCGCTTACGGTGGCCG
>DASRVB010000019.1:0-15462 GCA_035687725.1 Gemmatimonadota bacterium | reverse complement strand
ATCCCTTCGCTTCAGGATCGAGTCGAAACACCAGCCGCCGAATCGAGCTCCGCCGCCGGCCGGCGTTGAGCCGCTTGAGGAGCTCGCCCTGCCTCAGCGACAGCTCGTTGAGCCAGGCCGAGGTCGCCACCCGCACGATCAGCGTCTCGCCGTCCACGCGGTGCGGGTGCGCCGCGCGGGCGATCTCCGGGCCGAGGCGCTCTTGCCACTCGCGGAACACGGCATGCTGCTCCACGGCCTGGGCTACTCCGAGCGCGTCGAGCACGGAGTCGAGCGCCGAGTCGAGCCGCCGGGGCGCCCTCATCCGGCCGCCGCCGGCGCCGGGCACTCGATGCGACCCCCGCACACCCTCCAGACCGCCAGGCCATCCGCCAGCCACGCGAGCGACCGGGGGCTCGTGACGAATCGCTGATGGCGATCGCCGAGCCATTCGAGGAGCCGCTCGCCGCGCCCTCCGTCGAGCTCCGAGAACACGTCGTCGAGGAGGAGGATCGGCCGTTGCCCCGTGTCCGCCTCCAGCACCTCGGCCTCCATGAGCCGCAGCGCCACCGCGGCGGTGCGGCACTCGCCCTGCGAGCCGAACCGCGCGAGCTCCCGGCCATCCAGGGCGATTACGAGCTCGTCCCGGTGCGGCCCGACGGTCGTCCAGCCGCGCGCCCTGTCGACCTCGTACCGCTCGACGAGGGCGCGCGACCAGGCCTCGACGACCTCGCTCTTCCGCTCGGCGGCCGCCGGATCGACCGGAACCGAAGGCCGATAGGCGACGCCGTATCCACCGTCCTCCTGCCCCGCCACCCGCGCCGCCGTGCGCGCGAACCGCTCCGCGAGCCGGCTCACCAGGCGGGCTCGCGCGGCCACGATCGGCACGCCGCTCGAGATCAGCGCCTCGTCCCAGGCCTCGAGCTGCGCGGCCCCGCGTCCGCTCCGCAGGAGCTCGTTTCGCTGCCGCAGCACGCGGTCGTACTCCGACAGCGCCTGCCGGTAGGGCCGCGAAGCGAGCCCCAGCAGCTCGTCGACGTAGCCGCGGCGCGCGGACGGCGAGCCCGTCACCAGCTCGAGGTCCTCGGGCCGGAGGCTCACGGCGAGCAGCGTCCCCGCCGCATCCGAGGGTCGCCCGACCGGCGCGCCGTCGAGGACGATCCGCCTTCGCTCCCGATCCCCGGACACGGCCAGCGTCCGGGATCGCCCCTCTGACCGAAAACCGGCCTCGATCCGAAAGTGTCCGGCCCCGAACGCGATCGCATCGACGTGCCCCGTTCGGCGGAACGATCGGAACCGCGACAGGTAGTGGATCGCTTCCAGGAAGTTCGTCTTCCCCTGGCCGTTCGCGCCGACCAGAACCGCTCCTTCGGGCGACACTTCCAGGCTCACGTCGCCCAGGTTTCGGAACTGCTCCAGCCGGACTTCCGTCAGGCGCACGGCCGGCTCCGCGAGGCATGCCCTGGGAACACCCTTAAAGGTAGTTTGCGCAACGATTTCCGGCAATGATCTTCGGTCTTTTTTCGCCCCTCCAAATCATGGTCAAACCTACCGCGCCGCGGAACGCCCCAGCGCCGGGCAAGAGGGATCGAAACGCGCTTCGGGAGGGACAACCAAAGATACCGCGGACGGCCCTGAAGAGCCGCCGAAAAACGGGCCCGAAAAACGGTCGGATCGCGCTAGCGAGACGGGCTCAGCGATTCAGCCGAAGAGCCCGTTTTCATCGACCTATTCTTGCAATCTGAGGGGCATGACGAGGCATAAGTACTCGTCCCCATTCTCCCCACCCGGCTTCACCAGCGCGGCCCGCTCGGGCGCCTTGAGCGAGATCTCGACCTCGTCGGAGTCGACGAACCGCAGCACCTCCAGCAGGTAGTTCGCGTTGAAGCCGATGTCGATCGGATCGCCTTCGTAGGAGACCATCATCTCCTCGCTGCCTTCGCCCACGTCGGGGGTCGAGACGTACAGCTTGAGCGCGTCGTCCTTCATCGACAGCCGCACGCGGTGGGTCTGGTCGCTGGCCATGACCGCCATGCGCCTCAGCGCCGCGGTCAGACGCTCCTTGTCGGCGCGCAGCCGCTTGTCGTTGTCCTTGGGGATGACCTGCTCGTAGTTCGGATAGGGTCCCTCGATCAGCCGGCTGTAGACCACCCCGCGCTCGCCGCGGAACCCGATCTGCTTGTCGTCCATCGCCACGACGAGCTCGTCGTCGGGGCCGAAGATGCGCCCGATCTGCGCCAGCGCCTTGGGCGGGACGATGACGTCGCGCGCGGGCTTGCGGGGACTGCTGCCCGGCGCGGGAACGCCGTAGCGGGCCAACCGATGCCCGTTGGTGGCCACCATCTGCATGCGATCGCCCTGCACCTCCCACAGAACGCCGTTGAGGATCGGGCGCGTGTCCTCGCTGGAGGCGGCGAAGCTCGTGTGCGCGGCCAGGCGCTCCACCGTACCGGCCGGCACGGCGATGCCGTCCTCGAAGCTGAGCGACGGGAACGTGGGGAAGTCCTCGGCAGGAAGGCCGTGGACGCGGAACTTGCTGTTCTCGCATTCGACGGTCACGTGCTCGGCCTCGCCCTTGACGCGCACGGGGCTCGGTGGCAGCGCCCGGATCATGTCGGTCAGCTTCCGCGCCGGCAGTGTGACCCGGCCGGGGGAATCGACCTTCGCCTTCGCGCGGATCGTCACGGACAGATCCAGGTCCGTGGCGGAAAGCGCCAGCTCATCGGATTCGGCATTCAGCAGGACGTTCCCGATGATCGGCAGCGGCGTGCGCGCCGGCACGATGTTGGCGACTGCGCTAAGCGCTTCGATGAACTCGCTCTGCCCGATCGTGAACTGCATCCTGCCCCCGATGATGAGCGGTTGGTTATCCCCAGCGAAAGAAGATCTCTGGTTCTGCGTACTTACCAGATCGTAGTAGAACTAGTAGCGGCTGGGTTGTGGACAGCGCACCGTCCGGAGCCGGTTCGTGCCCGCCCGCCGCGACGAACGCGCCATCGAAATCTCCCGGGCGCCTGGGGCCGGAGTGTGGACCGCTTACCCGCTTCTGGGGAGAGACGTGGGGAACTTTCCGGAAGCCCGGATCCATCCACGCCGCCCTGCCCGTTTTCCTCAGCGCTGTCCACACCGGGAATTCCTCAGGAAGCGATGCGCTCCCGCAGCTGCTCCACGCGGACCCGGATCGTGCGGTCCTCGCGGATCTCGTTCTCGACCTTGTCGCACGCGTGAATGACGGTCGTGTGATCCCGGCCGCCGAAGGCCTGGCCGATCTCGACGAGCGGCAGGTCGGTGTGCTTCCGGCACAGGTACATCGCCACCTGCCGGGGAACGGTCAGAGTCTTCGTGCGCTTCTTCGACTTGAGTCCCTCGACCGAGACCCCGTACTCCTGCGCCACCTCCTGCTGGATCCGGTCGACCGTGATGCGGACGGTCTCGTGGGTCAGGATGTTCTTCAGCACGTCCTCGGCCAGCTCGATCGTGATGTCGGAGCCGCTCAGGCTGGAGTGGGCGATGAGCCGGATCAGCGAGCCTTCCAGCTCCCGCACGTTCGACTTGACGTTCTTGGCGATGAACAGGACGACGTCCTGCGGCAGCTGCAGGTTGTTCCGCGCGGCCTTGTGCTGCAGGATCGCGATCCGCGTCTCCAGGTCCGGCGGCTGGATGTCGACGACCAGGCCCCATTCGAAGCGCGATACGAGCCGCTCCTCCAGCGTGGGGATCTCCTTCGGATGCCGGTCGCTGGTCACGACGATCTGCTTGTGGGCGTCGTAGAGCGCGTTGAAGGTGTGGAAGAACTCCTCCTGCGTGGCGTCCTTTCCCTGCAGGAATTGGACGTCGTCGATGAGCAGCAGATCCATCCGCCGGTACTTGTTGCGGAACTCGAGCGTCTTGCCGAACTGGAGCGCCTCGATCATCTGGTTCATGAACTGCTCGGCGGACATGTAGCAGACCCGCTCGAGCTTGCCCGAGGCCAGGAGCTCGTTGCCGATCCCCTGCATGAGGTGCGTCTTGCCGAGGCCCACTCCACCGTAGATGAAGAGCGGGTTGTACCGCACGGCCGGCGTCTCGGCCACCGAAAGCGAGGCGGCGTGCGCGAACTGATTCGAGTTGCCGACCACGAAGGACTCGAACGTGAAGCGCGGATTGAGCGGCATCCCCTGGTTGACCGCCCCGGGCGGCGTCGATCTCTCGGAGGCCGTCATGGCGCTGGCCGCGATGTCCGAGGGGGCCACCGAGCGCGTCCCCAGCGACTCCGGCTGATCGGCGGAATCGGATTGGAAGCTGATCGCCATGTCGGTGTCGAAGAGCGTTCCCGCGATCCGCGAGAGAACGGTTCCGTACTGGCCCTCTATGTAGTCGACGGCGAACTGGTTCTTGACGCTCACGAGGAGTCCGTCGTCGGACAGCCCGATCGCTTCGGTGGGCTCGAGCCAGGTCTTGAATGTCTGAGGGTTGATGACTTTGCGGGACTCTTCGAGGATGAGGGACCACACCTCGGTCGGGGTAAGTTCGGAAGACGGCAAGGCGGCTCCGCTTGACGGGAATTCGGTTCGATCGGAGTGTGCAAAGCGTCGAGGGGAGTCCATAGTAGCGGCGCCTCGAGAGGCTGTCAACAGGTCCGTGGAGTTGACGCTCGCGGCGTCGCAAATCTATATTCGCGTCCCTTTTTCTCGGCCGATTTCCGAATCATCGCAGACGAGGATCTCCATGAAGCGCACGTATCAACCGAGCCGGCGGAAGCGCCGCAACAAGCACGGATTCCGCAGCCGCATGGCGACGAAGAACGGGCGCAAGGTTCTCGCGCGCCGGCGGAGCAAGGGTCGCGCCAAGCTGACCGTGTCGGCGGAGTTCAGCCGCAAGCGGCAGTAGTCCGGCGTTCCACTTCCACAAAGGTTCGCACACGGCCCGTGGGGCAGCTTCCACGCGAGCGTCGCATCACGACGCGCCGCGAGATCGCGGCGCTGCTGCGCGGCGCGCGGGCGCGCGGCCCGGCCATGGAGCTCTACCGTCGGCCCGCCGCCGGGCCGATCTCCCGCGCCACCTGCATCACCCCCAAGCATGGTCGGACCGGGGTCGAGCGGAACCAGCTGCGACGCCGGATCAAGGAGCTGATGCGGGAGATCCTGCTGTCGCGCGGCGAGGCGGAGGACTGGCTGGTCCGGACCCGCCCGCCCGCCTACGACCTGAGCCACGCCGAGCTGAGGACGACGCTGAAGGCGCTGGCCGACGAACCGGAGGCTCGATGAGGGCGCTGCTCGTGGCGGCCATCCGGCTCTACCAGCTGCTGACGTCTTGGGCGCCACCCACCTGCCGGTACAGACCCACCTGCTCCCGCTACGCGATCGAGGCGATCCGGATCCACGGATCTCTCAAGGGATCGATCCTGGCCGCCAGGCGGATCGGCCGTTGCCACCCCTGGCACGAGGGCGGCATCGACCCGGTCCCGCCGGCGACCGCCCCGCCGCGCCCCGGCCCTGCCAGGAGCTAAAAGGGCGATGGAACAGCGCCGGGTCCTGCTCGCGTTCCTGCTCATGGCCCTCGTCCTGGTGGCGAGCCAGTGGTGGTACGGCCGGATGCAGCCACCGGCCGATGCCGGCCAGCAGGATACAACTAGAGTCGTAGACGAGGGGCCGTCACCCGCCGTGCGGGACACGGGCGAAGACGCCGGCCCTCCACGGGACACGATCGCTCCGGCCGTGGTCCCGTCCGACAGCGTCGCAGCCGCGCCGGACACCGCACCCGCATCGCCCGATCCCTACGCGAACGAGCTCCTCGCCGGCGGCCGTGCCCCGTCCCCGGTGACCGTCGAGACCCCCCTGTACCGGATGACGATCGATCCCCGCGGCGCCACCGTGGCGCAGGTCGAGCTCCTCCGGTACGAGTCGTACCAGACCGAGGGGCCCGTGCGCCTCGTCCCCGAGGGTGAGGCCTTCCTCGCCCGCTCGGTGGAGATAGGCGACCGGCGGATCGCGCTCGACTCCCTGACGTTCCAGGTCGGCGACAGCGCGATCGTCCTCGGGACGGGAGACGGGCCGCGGGAGATCGCCTTCGCGCACGTGTCGGCGGGCCGGCGGATCGTCCAGACCTACCGCTTCGATCCCGCCGACTATGTGGTCGATTACCGGCTCGAGCTCGTGGGCGGAGGGGATGGCGTGGTGGTGACCACCGTGGGTCCCCGACTCCAGACGAACGAGAAGAACCCCCGCGAGGATTACGGGCAGCTGCGCGCGGTCGGGCGGCTCGACGGGGAGATCGTCTCCTTCGATGCCGGTGACGTCGAGGAGGAACGAATCGCGCGCGGCGGGGCGGTCGACTGGGCGGGCCTCAAGAACAAGTACTTCCTGGGCGTGCTCCTCGCTCCGCCGGATGGGATGCTGAGCGCCGTCGAGGTGTCCGGCGCCACCGACGACAGCCTGCCGCGCGTGGACGTCGCGGTGAGGAGCCCGGTTCGCGCCGGCACGAGCGCGTACCGCCTGTACCTGGGACCGCAGGAGTACCGGCGGCTGGCGGCGCTGAACGACGGCCTCGACGACGTCAACCAGTACGGCTGGTCCTGGATCCGCTGGATGATCACGCCGTTCGCCAAGGCGATCGTGGTGGCGATGCTCTGGCTGCACCGCTTCATTCCCGATTACGGGCTGGTCCTGATCGTATTCGGCGTCCTCGTGCGGCTCGTCATGTGGCCGCTGACGACGAAGTCGTTCCGCTCGATCCAGGCGATGCAGAAGATCCAGCCGGAGATCCAGCGCCTGCGCGAGCGGTACAAGAGCGACCCCCAGAGGATGCAGCAGGAGACGATGCGCCTGTACAAGGAAAAGAAGGTCAACCCGCTCGGGGGGTGCCTGCCGAACCTCATTCCGATGCCGATCCTCTTCGCCCTGTTCTTCGTCTTCCAGGGGACGATCGAGTTCCGCGGCCAGCCATTTCTGTGGCTGCCCGACCTCTCGCAGCCCGATCCGTGGTATATCCTGCCGGTCCTCATGGGGCTCACGATGTTCATCTCGTCCAAGCTGACGCAGACGGATCCGAAGATGGCGGCAATGACGTATGTGATGCCGGTCGTGCTGACGTTCGTGTTCCTGAACCTGGCGGCGGGCCTCGTTCTCTACTACACGGTCTCGAACGTGCTGACGTTCGTGCAGCAATGGATGTTGCGGCGCGGTATGGGGGGCCCTGCCGTCCCACAACCTGCCGAGGGCTGACACTTCTTCTTGCGGCCGGATTCGGGAGCGACGACATTGGATCGGCACCGCAAAAACAGTACGAATTCGAACGGATTTTCCGGGCCGTCCTTGACCCTACTCCAGCGATGATCGATACGGAATCTCCGACACCCGGTGAGGTGCGAGCGGCGCGGGAGAGGCTCGAGCGCGAGCTGGAGCGGGCCTTCGCCGAGGATCCCCCCGTTTCCCTCGAGGACATCGAGCGCCCGGCCCCTGGTGACGAGCCGGATGTTTCACGTGAAACATCGGAGACCACCGAAACGGTCCGGCGCGGCAGGAAGAAGCGAAAGAAGCGTTCCCGCGCCGATGCCGCCTCCTCCGCCCGGGACGCCACCGAACGCCGCACGCGCGTGATCGGGATCGTCAATCAGAAGGGCGGCGTCGGCAAGACGACGACCGCGGTCAACCTCGCCGCCTGCCTCGCGGTCGCCGAACGCAGGACGCTTCTCATCGACCTCGACCCGCAGGGCAACGCCACGAGCGGCCTGGGCGTCGACAAGGGCGCGCTCGGCGCCAACGTGTACGATGTTCTCGTCGGAGGGGAGCCGCTCCGCTCCGCCGTGGTCTCCACCGCCCTGCCGTATCTCGACATCGTGCCCGCCACGGTGGACCTCTTCGGCGCCGAGATCGAGCTCGTCAGCGCGATCGGACGGGAGCACCGGCTCTCTTCCGCCATCGAGGGGCAGACCGAGGGGTACGAGTTCGTCCTGGTCGACTGCCCACCGAGCCTGGGTCTTCTGACCGTCAACGCGCTGACGGCAGTGGGCGCGGTCCTCATCCCCATCCAGTGCGAATACTACGCCCTCGAGGGGCTATCTCAACTCCTCGGGACGATCCGCATCGTCCAGAAGAGCCTCAATCCCGGCCTGGCGATCGAAGGGGTGGTGCTGACGATGTACGACCAGCGTCTGAACCTCGCCCGCCAGGTGGAGGAGGAGGCGGTTGAGTACTTCGGGGAAAAAGTGTACAGTACGGTCATCCCACGAAACGTGCGTCTCTCGGAAGCGCCGAGCTTCGGCCAGCCCGTCATCCTGTACGACATCCTGTCCGCCGGCGCAGTCAGTTACATGAAGCTCGCAGAGGAGCTTATCGAACGATGCCGACCCCCAGAAAACGGCTAGGCAAGGGCCTGGGCGCGCTGCTCGGCGAGCAGGCCGTCGCGACCGGCCACGGCCCCGGCGTGTCCGAGGTGCCGGTCAGCAGGATCTCACCGAATCGCTTTCAGCCACGCCACACCTTCGAGCCCGAGGCGATCGCGGACCTTGCCGCCTCCATCGCCCAGAAGGGCGTGCTCCAGCCGCTCATCGTGACCCCCGCGCCGGACGGTCGGTGGGAGCTGGTCAGTGGGGAGCGCCGGTGGCGGGCCGCCCAGCAGGCCGGCCTCGCCACCGTTCCGGTCGTCGTCCGCGAGGTGGATGAGCGCGATCTCCTCGAGATCGCGCTGATCGAGAACCTTCAGCGCGAGGACCTGGACGCCATCGAGGAGGCCACGGGCTACCGTCGATTGATCGACGAGTTCGGCGCAACCCAGGCGGAGCTCGCGGAGCATCTCGGGCGGAGCCGCCCAGCGGTGACGAATGCCCTCCGCCTCCTGGACCTCCCCGACCAGGTCCAGTCGATGGTGCGCCAGGGCCGCCTGACGGCCGGGCACGGGCGAGCGCTCCTGGCTCTCGAGAACCGGCGCCGGATGCCCGAGCTCGCGCGCGAGGTGGCGGATCGCGGGTTGTCGGTCCGGCAGCTGGAACGGAAGGTCAAGCGCGAGAACCGGGGACCGCGGAAGCCCGCCGAGACCTCGCGGAGCGCGGAGCTGGAGCGCCGGCGGATCGAGGAGGACCTCCAGCGGGCGCTCGGCACCCGCGTGGCGGTCCGGCCGGGCGCGCGCGGCAACGGTCGGATCGAGATCTCCTACACCTCCCTCGACGATTTCGAGGGCCTGGTCGAGCGGCTGCTGGCCGCCCGGCGGTGACGGACAAGTTCCTCACCGTCCTGGTCGTCCCCCACGACGAGCGCAACGTCCGGCGCCTGCGCGTGTCGTACCGCTGGCTCAAGGTCGCGATCCCGCTGGCGGCGGTGCTTCTGGCGGGAGTCGCGCTGGCCATCCTGAGCTATGGGCGGGTCGCCTCGCGGGCGACCCAGGCCACGTTCCTCGAGCGGGAGAATGCCCGGCTGGAAGTCGAGAACGCCAAAGTCGACGAGATCGCCGAGAACCTCGAGCGGACCGAGCAGGCCTACGCGCAGATCCGCGAGATGGCCGGCCTCCCTCCCGAGGATCCCGGTCTCCCCGCAGGCGCCCGGGAAGAGCCCGCCCCGCCGGATGGTGGCGGCACTCCCGGGGAGTCGGCCCCGAGCCGGTCGACCGAGGCGCCGGACAGCGTGCCGGCCGGGTGGCCGCTCTCCCTCAAGGGATTCGAGACCGCCGGGTTCGGTGGGGACGGGGGCCACCCCGGCGTGGACATCGCGGTCCCCGTCCACACCCCCGTCCTGGCGACTGCACGAGGTCTCGTGTCGGCCGCCGACAGCGATCCCGTCTACGGCCACTACGTGGTCGTGGCGCACGGCGGCGGGATCGAGACGATGTACGGGCACAACGCCGTGCTGCTGGTGGAGCGGGGAGAGAGGGTGACGAGGGGGCAGCCGATCGCCTACAGCGGCAACAGCGGCCGATCGACGGCCCCGCACCTCCACTACGAGATCCGCAGGGCGGGCCGGGCGATCGACCCGGCGCCCTATCTGCGATGAACCTCCAGCCTGGAGACCGGATGGCTCGAAGGGAAGGACATTCGAACGGAGTCGACTCCCTGCTCGGTGCAGGGGTGGATTGTCAGGGGACCGCGCGCGTCGACGGAACGTTGCGGCTCGACGGCGCATTCCAGGGGACGCTCGAGGTGGGCGACACGCTGATCATCGGGCAGAGCGGCTCCTTCACGGGCCGCGCCCGAGGCCGCCAGGTGGTCGTCATCGGCAAGGTCGAGGGAGAGCTGATCGGGACCGAGCGGGTCGAGCTCCAGAAGGGGGCCCGGATGGACGGCGACGTCCTGACCCGCTCGTTCGTGATCGAGCCCGGGGTGTGGTTCCAGGGGCAGTGCCGGATGGAGCTGACCGAGGCCGACGAGGCGCTCTTGAGGGTCGAGCCGGAGGCCATGGAGGCGGGCCGCAACGACGGAGCCCTGGTGCGCTCGTTATCGAAGTAGGTCCAGGCGGCGCGGAAAAATGTGCATGGCCGTTTGCGCGCGCATTCTGATACCATGTACGGTAAAGCACTTCATACCAACGACTTACATGAAGCTGTCCGATTCACCCGAGGATTTGTCCACAGTTGTCCACAGCGGGGCGCCGGCGCGCGGAGCCGCCACCGGAAGACGCCCGAAGGCGACTCAGCGGGACGAAGCGCTCGCTGTGGGAAGGATGTGGACGGCGGTGGATGGAGGAGCGAAGCCGGTCCTCAGCGGGCCTTGGCGGCAACGCGCTCACGGAGCTTCGCCAGGCGCTTGCGCTGCTCCTCGCCAAGGATCGTCCCCTGGAGGAGGGGGTTCTCGGCGGCGGTGATCTCAAGCCGCCGGGCGGCCTCGACGTCGACCTCGCGGGCCGCCTCGGCGAACGGCGTGAGAACCGTGACGACGTCGTCGGCGACGTGGAGGAACCCCTCGCCGATTGCGAACCACTCGAAGCGGTCCCCCAGCCGCACCCGGAGCTCCCCGATCCCGAGGACGACCATCATCGGTGCGTGGCCGGGAAGGATGCCGAGCTGACCGTCGTAGGCGGTGGCGACGACGCCGTCGGCGGACTCCTGGAAGGCGATCCGCTCGGGCGTGATGATCCGGACCTCGAGCTGCTTCTCGCCGGCGGCGTGGGTGGGCGAGGCCATCGCTACTCCTCGCCCGAGATCCGCTTCGCCTTCTCGGCGGCTTCCTCGATCGTCCCCACCATGTAGAACGCCTGCTCGGGCAGGTGGTCCCACTTGCCCTCGGCGACCTCGCGGAACGAGCGGATCGTCTCCTCGAGCTTGACGTACTTGCCGGCCATGCCCGTGAACTGCTCGGCGACGTGGAACGGCTGCGACAGGAAGCGCTGGATCCGGCGCGCGCGGTTGACCAGCTCCTTGTCCTCCTCCGACAGCTCGTCCATCCCCAGGATCGCGATGATGTCCTGGAGGTCCTTGTACCGCTGGAGGATCCGCTGGACGTCGCGGGAGACGTCGTAGTGCTCCTGGCCGATGTAGTTGGGGTCGAGGACGCGGCTGGTCGAGTCCAGCGGATCGACGGCGGGGTAGATGCCGAGCTCGGCGATCTGCCGCGAGAGCACGGTCGTGGCGTCGAGGTGGCTGAACGCGGTCGCCGGCGCCGGATCGGTCAGGTCGTCGGCGGGCACGTAGATCGCCTGGACCGACGTGATCGAGCCGCGCTTGGTCGAGGTGATCCGCTCCTGGAGCTCGCCCATCTCGGTGCCGAGCGTCGGCTGGTAGCCGACCGCGCTCGGCATGCGTCCGAGGAGCGCCGACACCTCCGAGCCCGCCTGCGTGAAGCGGAAGATGTTGTCGATGAAGTAGAGGACGTCGGTCCCCGTCTGGTCGCGGAAGTACTCGCACATCGTCAGACCCGCGAGGCCCACGCGGAGCCGCGCGCCCGGCGGCTCGTTCATCTGGCCGTAGCAGAGGACCGCGCGCTCGAGGACGCCCGACTCCTTCATCTCGAGCCACAGGTCGTTCCCTTCCCGCGTCCGCTCGCCGATCCCCGAGAACACCGAGTAGCCGCCGTGCTCGGTGGCGATGTTGTGGATGAGCTCCATGATGATGACGGTCTTCCCGACGCCGGCGCCGCCGAAGAGGCCGGTCTTCCCGCCCTTGACGTAGGGCGCCAGCAGGTCGACCACCTTGATCCCGGTCTCGAAGATCTCGGTCTTGGGCTCGAGGTCGGGGAAGTCCGGGGGGTCCTGGTGGATCGCGCGCCGCTCGGACACGTTCACCGGTCCCAGCTCGTCGATCGGCTCGCCGAGCACGTTGAAGATCCGGCCGAGGGTCTCGTTTCCGACCGGCACCGAGATCGGCGCGCCGGTGTCGACGACGTCCATGCCGCGCACGACACCGTCGGTGGAGGACATCGCGACCGCACGCACCTGGTTCCGGCCGAGGTGTTGCTGGATCTCGGCCGTGACGTGGACGGACTCGCCGTCCTCGCCTTCGGCGGGCTCGTGGTCGAGGCGCAGCGCGGTGTTGATCGCGGGCAGGTCCTCGTACTCGAACTCCACGTCCAGGACCGGACCGATCACCTGCACGACCTTGCCGGTGCGGGTTCCCGCCGGCTGTGTACCGGCTCTGGCGGGTGCGGGAGCGGCCGCCGTCGCGCCGCTGGTCTGTCTCTCGTCGTTCATGCGTCTCCTCGTTCCGGTGTTGTGATCATCCCTTCAGTGCCTCCGCGCCGCCCACCAGCTCCGCGATCTCCTGGGTGATCTGCGCCTGACGCGCGCGGTTGTACGAGCGGGTCAGGGCGCGGATCAGATCCTTCGCGTTGTCCGTCGCGTTCTTCATCGCCGTGCGGCGTGCGCCGTGCTCGCTGGCCGCGCTCTCGGACACCGCGCGATAGATCCCATAGCGCAGGAAGAGCGGCAGCAGCTGGGAGAGGATCGCCGACGGGGACGGCAGGAACTCGTATACGGGCTCGTAGCCTTTCTCACCACCCGCCTCCTCGCGCCGTCGCGCCTCTTCCTCGCGCAGCGAGCCGGTCGGCCTGAACCCGGCCGCGTTCTCGCCCTGCTCGGGGAGCGGGAGGAGCTGCGAGACGACCGGCCGTTGCTCGACGGGGCTCCTGAAGTGCGAATACACGAGATAGACTGCGTCGAGCTTCTCCGCCAGGAACGCCTCGATCAGTGGCTCGGCGACCGCGCCGGCGTCCTCGTACGACGGCCGGTCGGGGAGGTCGACGATCGTCCGCTCGGGCGTGTCGCCGAGATAGCGGAGCATCGACGCGCCCTTCTTGCCGATCACGTGGAGCTCGATCTCCTTCCCGTCTGCGCGGAGTGTCTTCATGTGTGCTCGCGCGGCTTTGACGAGGTTGGCGTTGAACGCGCCGGCGAGGCCCCGGTTCGACGTCACGACGAGCACGCCGACGCGGTTCGTGATCGCCGAGCTCCGGAGCAGCGGGAAATCCGTCAACTCGTCGGCCGCCCCCTCGCGCACGTGCATGATCACCTGTCGCATGAACTCGTCGAACGGACGCGCCGCGACGACCCGGTCCTGGGCGCGCTTCAGCTTCGACGCCGCGACCATCTCCATCGTCTTGGTGATCTGCCGCGTGTTGTCGATCGAGCGGATCCGCCGCTTGATCTCGCGTGCCTTCGCCATCCGTCAGCTCCTCGCGATCGCGGGACGCGGCTTACGCCGCCGCTTCCCCTTCGACCGCCGGCAGGAAGTCCTTCTTGAACGTCTCGACCGCGTCGACGAGCGCCTGGCTCACCTCGTCGGTCAGCTCCTTCTGGGTTCGGATCTTCTCCAGCACTTCGGGACGTGAGTTGCGGGCGAACTCGAGGAACGACTTCTCGAACGTGCGCACCTGATCGAGCGGGACGTCGTCGAGGTAACCCTTCGTGACCGCGAAGATGATCGCCACCTGCTCGGCCACCGGCATTGGCTCGTACTGCGGCTGCTTGAGGATCTCGACCGTGCGGCGCCCGCGCTCGAGCAGCTGCATGGTCGCCTTGTCGAGCTCGGAGCCGAACTGCGCGAAGGCCTCGAGCTCGCGGAACTGCGCGAGGTCGAGCCGCAGCGTTCCCGCGACCTTCTTCATGGCCTTGATCTGCGCGTTCCCGCCCACGCGGCTGACCGAGATGCCGACGTTGATCGCGGGCCGGACGCCGGCGTAGAAGAGATCGGGCTCCAGGTAGATCTGGCCGTCTGTGATCGAGATCACGTTGGTCGGGATGTACGCCGAGACGTCGCCGGCCTGCGTCTCGATGATCGGGAGCGCGGTCAAGGAGCCGCCGCCGTTCTCGTCCGAGAGCTTGGCCGCGCGCTCGAGGAGCCGCGAGTGGAGGTAGAACACGTCGCCGGGGTATGCCTCGCGCCCCGGCGGACGGCGCAGGAGCAGCGAGAGCTGCCGGTACGACGCGGCCTGCTTGGAGAGGTCGTCGTAGACGACCAGGGTCGCGCGGCCGGGTTTGTCCTTCGACGCCGGCTTGCCGTCCTCCCCGTTGTACATGAAGAACTCGGCCATCGCGGCGCCCGCGTAGGGGGCGATGTACTGGAGCGGGGCGGGCGTCGCGGCCGGGGCCGAGACTACGATCGTGTAGTCCATCGCGCCTTCCTTCTCGAGCCGCTCGACGACGCCGGCCACGGTCGAGGCCTTCTGGCCGACCGCGACGTAGACGCAGATCACGTCGCCGCCCTTCTGGTTGATGATCGCGTCGATCGCCACCGCGGTCTTGCCGGTCCCGCGGTCGCCGATGATGAGCTCCCGCTGCCCGCGGCCGATCGGCACCATCGAGTCGACCGCCTTGAGGCCGGTCTGGAGCGGCTCCTTCACCGGCTGGCGCGCGACGATGCCCGGTGCCTGGAACTCGATCTGGCGGTGGTATTCGGTCGTCACCGGTCCCTTGCCGTCGATCGGCTGGCCGAGCGCGTTGACGACACGTCCGAGGAGCGCCGGGCCCACGGGCACCTCGAGCACGCGGCCGGTGCGGCGAACCTCCTCGCCTTCCTTGATCTCGACGTCGTCGCCCAGGATCACGGCGCCGATCACGTCCTCCTCGAGGTTCAGCGCGAGTCCGTACAGGTCGTTGCCGAAGTCGAGCATCTCGCCGGACATGGCGCCCGACAGGCCGTAGATGCGGGCGATGCCGTCGCCGACCTCGAGCACCGTGCCGACCTCCTCGACGTCGAGCTCCGCTTCGTACTTCTCGAGCTCGCGCTCGAGCACGGACGTGATCTCTTCGGGGCGGATCTTCATCTCGACTCCTCGCTTCTCTGTATGTCGTTCATCCCTGTGTCCGTGCCCCGCCCGCGGTGCGCAGCCGGCGGCGAAGCTCCACGAGTCGGCTCCTCAGGCTCCCGTCGATCACCGTGTCGCCGGCGCGAATGACGAGGCCGCCGAGGAGCTTCGGATCCACTCTCTGTTCGAGCACGATCGTCTTGCCGGTGGCCTTCTCGAGCGCCGCCTGGACGCGCGCAACGGTCTCGGCGTTGGGCGCGATGGCCGTCGTGACGGTCGCCGACTGCCGGTTGGCGCGGGCGTCGAGCAGCTCTTTCCAGGCGAGGACGATCTCCTCGAGC
>DASRVB010000018.1:0-7363 GCA_035687725.1 Gemmatimonadota bacterium | reverse complement strand
TCGTCGCCGACCTCGCGCTGCCCGACGGCCCCGAGCGCGTCATCGACGGCGTGGAGGCGCTGGGCCTCGAGGTCGATGTTCTCGTCAACAATGCCGGCTTCGGACTGTACGGCGACTTCCTCGACACGGACCTGGCGATCGAGCGCGACATGATCGCCGTCAACGTCACCGCGCCGACCGCGCTCGCGAAGCGTTTCGCGATCCCGATGGTGCGGCGGGGACGCGGCCGAATCCTCAACGTCGCCTCGACCGCCGCCTTCCAGCCCGGCCCCCGAATGGCGGTCTACTACGCCACCAAGGCGTATGTGCTGTCGCTCTCGCTGGCGCTCTCCGTCGAGCTCGCGGGGACGGGGGTCACGGTCACCTGCCTCGCGCCCGGCCCGGTGCGGACCCCGTTCAGGGAGCGCGCGCAGGTGTCGGCGTCGCGGCTCTTCAGCGGAGAGAGGGGGCGGCAGGCCGAGGAGGTGGCGCGCGCCGGCTGGGACGCGCTGGAGCGCGGCAGGAAGCTGGCGATACCGGGCCTGTTGAACCGCGCGGGGGCGACCGCCGCCCAGGTGCTGCCGTCCACGCTCGGCGCGCGCGTGGTCGCGATCCTCCAGCCTACCGAGCGCAAATAAAGAGGCCCGCGGCGATCGCCGCGGGCCTCTCGCGCTTCCTGAGGGTCGCGGGGAATCCTAGCGGGTGTCCTTCAGGTGTCCGTTCACGAGCTTGGTCATCTCGAACATGCTGACCTGGCGCTTGCCGTTGAACACGCCCTTCAGCTTCTCGTCGGCGTTGATCATGCGCTTGTTCTTGGAATCCTGCAGGTTGTTCTTCTTGATGTAGTCCCAGATTTTCTTCGTCACCTCGGTCCGGGGCATCGGCCTGTCACCCACCACCGCGGAGAGCTGGGCGTCCGGCTGCATCGGCTTCATGAACGCGGGGTTCGGCTTCCGCTTCTTCTTCTTCTGCTCCGCCATCGTGCTTCTCCCCAAGAAGGCGTTTTCGGGTTCGGAACGGTCGTCGATGCTGTGTCGGTGCGGGAGCGGGCTACCCGTCAAGGGAAAAGACCCGCCTCCATGATAACCCAACGGGGCCGCTACTACAAACGGTTTTCTCGGGGGTGGGAAGGGGTGGCGGACCGCTTGGCGCTCCGATCTCCGAGCAGGATGCTCCCGACGAGCGCCAGGCCGCCGCACGCGGCGCCCAGGAAACAGAGGATCGCGAGGCCCGGATAACCGAGGATCGTGAACGTCGTCCGCACCTGCATGAGGAGCGCCGCGCCCACGATCAGCGCCGCCAGCACGAGTCCCATTGCGATCCGGTTGGCGACCTTCTGGAAGCCCTCCACGAGGGTCCGCTCGTCGATCGCCTCGACCCGGATGGCGAGCTCGTTGTCCGCCACCCGATCGAGGATCCTGTTCGCGCGCCCCGGAAGCTTCTGGACGAAGTCGAAGACCTCGAGCGCCGCGTTGGAAATGTTCCCCGGCGAGAACTCCCTTCGCATGCGCCTCGCCAGGAGCTCCGCGGCGTTCGCGCGGATCGAAGCGTTCGGATCGAAGTCGGGGGCCAGCGCCCGCCCGACAGCGTCGAGGTTCAGGAGCGTCTTGCCGAGCATCGTCAGCTCGCTCGGCACCCGTACGCCGGCGCTGCCTGCGATGTGCGCGATCTCCATCACGATCGAGCCGACCTCGATGTCCTCCACCCGAGCGCCGTGGTAGCGCTGGACCAGGTCCTCGACCCGGCGCCGGTACTCGGATGGATCGTAGAGCTCGTCGACGACCTGCCCGAGGTCGAGCGCCACCTCGGCCGCTTCGCCGCCCCGCCCCTCGCCGACCGCGACCACGAGCCGCAAGAGATCGCTCCGCATGTCGTCGGGAATCCGGCCGACCATCCCCAGATCGATGAGCGCGAGGCGCCCGTCGTCGGTCAGGAAGACGTTGCCCGGATGCGGATCGGCGTGGAACCGGCCGTCCACCAGGATCTGCTTCAGGTACGCCTTGAAGAGCTGGTCGGCGAGCCGCTCGCCGTCCATCTCGAGGCGCGCCATCGGGGAGATGTCGGTGATCTTACGCCCGCGCACGAGCTCCATCGTCAGGACGCGGCCGGTCGTGTAGTCGTGGACGGGCTGGGGGACGTACAGCAGGTCGTACTCGGCGATCTGCCCGGCGAGCTGCTCGAGGTTCGCGGCCTCGGCGCGGTAGTCGAGCTCGCGCGCGAGCGAGCCGCTGAACTCCCGGATCATCCCCTCGAGGTGGTACCGCCGGCCCCATTCGGTGTGCTCGTCGAGCAGCGAGGCCACGCTGCCGAGCGCCTCGAGGTCTTCGCGGATGCGATCACGGATCCCGGGCCGCTGCACCTTGACGGCTACCAGCCGGCCGTCCCTGAGCGCGGCGGCGTGGACCTGGCCGAGCGAGGCGGACGCGAGCGGCTCGGCGTCGAAGGTCAGAAACCCCTTGCTGATCCGGACGCCCAGCTCCTCTTCCACGACCCGCTCCACGATCTCGAACGGCAGCGGCTCGACCTGGTCCTGGAGGCGGGCCAGCGCCTCGAGATAGGGAGGCGGAAGGAGGTCGGCGCGAGTGGAGAGGATCTGGCCCAGCTTGACGAACGTGGGCCCCATCGCCTCGAGATCGTCCGCCAGCTGCTCGGCCCGGGCCGCGGCGTCCCCCTCGAGGGCGGGCTCGCCCTCCTTGAGCTCGGGGGCGATACCGGCCTGCTCGACGAGGTCGGAGCGCCCATACTTCCAGAGCAGGCGGGCGATCTGCCCGAAGCGCTCGAGCCGGGCGACCCCTTCTGCCAGCGTCATGTGGGGGAGATCAACGACCTGTCAGAGTCCCCGGATCATCGCCGCCGCCTGGCGGGCGCGGCTGCGGCGCTCTACCGGGGTCACCCCGCTCTCGATCCATTCGGTGAGCTCCCGGCGGCCCGAGAGCGTCAGCCGCTCGTAGGCCTGCTCGATCCGGGCATCGCTGGAAAGGAAGGCTCCCAGCTCGGACGGGACGTGGTGCATCGGGTGCGGAATCGTGCGGGTATCGGATATCCCTGGCATGCGTCCTCCCGTTGGTGGAGTGGACTCATAGGGTATCCGAACCGTACCCGGAACTCAGTCAGGCGGCTTACCGAACCAAGCGGCCGGAGGAGGAATTCCCGGAACACAGGGTGGGCCTCGGCGTGTCAGACGACGCCGAAGGCGAGCATGGCGTCGGCGACCTTGAGGAACCCCGCCACGTTGGCCCCCCGCACGTAGTCGACCCAGCCGTCGGTCCCGTAGCCGTGCTCGACGCACCGCTCGTGGATCTGTCGCATGATGGCGCGGAGCCGCTCGTCGACCTCTTCCCGGCTCCAGCTCATCCGCATGGCATTCTGCGCCATCTCCAGGCCGGAGATCGCGACGCCGCCAGCGTTGGCGGCCTTGCCGGGCGCGTGCGAGACCCGCGCGGCCTCGAACACCTTCGATGCCTCGTACGTCACCGGCATGTTGGCGCCTTCGCAGACGAGCCGGCACCCGTTCGCGATCAGCGTGCGCGCATCCTCTTCGTCGAGCTCGTTCTGCGTGGCGCAGGGAAACGCCACGTCGCATGGCACCGACCAGGGCGACTCCCCGGGATGGAAGGCGGCGCCCCATTCGCGGGCGTACTCGTCGATGCCGCCGTGGCGCGCGGTCTTGAGCTCTTCCACCCAGCGCACCTTCTCGGGCGTCCATCCCTTCGGGTCGTGCACGAACCCGCGGCGGTCCGACATCGTGACCACGCGCGCGCCGAGCTCGATCAGCTTCTCGGCCGTGTACTGTGCGACGTTGCCCGAGCCGGAGATCGCGCACGTCTTCCCCTCGAGGACCTCGTCGGCCCGCGCCAGGACCTCGCGCGCGAAGTACACGCAGCCATAGCCCGTGGCCTCCGTGCGAAGCGGACTCCCGCCGTAGGCAGGGCCCTTCCCCGTGAGCGCCCCGCTCCACTCGTTCTGAATGCGCTTGTACTGGCCGAACAGATAGCCGACCTCGCGGGATCCGACGCCGATGTCGCCGGCCGGGATGTCGACGTCCTTGCCGATGTAGCGGGCGAGGCCCGTCATGAACGACTGGCAGAAGCGCATGACCTCGTCGTCCGAGCGGCCTTTGGGATCGAAGTCGGCGCCTCCCTTGCCGCCGCCCATCGGGAGCGTCGTCAGGCTGTTCTTGAACGTCTGCTCGAAGCCGAGGAACTTGAGGATCGAGAGGTTGACGCTGGGATCGAACCGCAGACCACCCTTGTAGGGGCCGATCGCGTTGTTGAACTGGACCCGATAGCCGCGGTTGACCTGGATCGCCCGGTCGTCGTCTTCCCACACCACCCGGAACATGATCACGCGGTCGGGCTCGACCATGCGCTCGAGGACGCGCGCCTTGCCGTAGCGCTCGTCGGCGTTCACGACCGGCAGGACCTTCTCGACGAACTCGCGGACCGCCTGGTGGAACTCCGGCTCCCCCGGGTTCCTGCGCGTGACGTCGGACATGAACCCGTCGAGATCCATGACCGGGAACGTACACCCGCTCCGCCGCTCTCCGGAAGCGGTCCGATCCGGGCCCCGGCCGCGTCAGCCGGCCGGGCCGTCCATCCCGCAGACGTGGTCGAGCGCGTGGAAGCCGGGCACGTAGTGGAGCGCGTGCTCCTCCTCGTCGAACCAGTTGCACTGGAGCCGGCGCTCGAAGAGGAGGCCGCCGCATCCCGCGCACTCGTTGTCGTTCTCGCAGAGGCAGCAGACCGGCAGGACGAGGGGCGTGGCGCCGCCCCTGGGATCGAGACATTCCCCCCGCCAGTCCCCGCATTCCGGGCACCGCTCGAGGCCCCTCGGCACCCCGTCCTCGCTCTCCCCCGCCAGCGCGTCGGCCTCCTCGGGCGAAGGCGACCAGCCGCCGCGGGCCGGGTCGCTCCAGATCGTCCGGTGCCCCTGGCGGCTCGCGTACTCGCGGAGCTTCTCGGCGCGCCCCCCAGGATCGGGGTCAGGCGGCAGGATCTCGCACGGGACGAGCTTGCCCACCGCGACCGTGAGCTCGCGCGGCTCGGCGCGGGCGGGCAGCACCGAGCCGTCGGTCCGGAGCCACAGGCAGCTGTCGGGGGTCAGGAGGAAGTACGTCGGCAGGCGGTTCGCCTCCGCCTGTCGGAAGGCCACGTTGAGCTGGCTGTACAGCGGCCATTCTCGGGGAAGCAACAGGATGTGGAACAGCTCCGGCTCGATCCGCGTCGCCAGATACGGGGTGCCCTCGAAGGCGGGAAGGAAGAGGCTCAGGCCCACGGGCGGGCTGCCGCTTCGGTGGCTGGCGATCACGTCGACTCCTCGGCGCGGAGGTCCTTGGCGAACCCCCGCAACCTGGGAGCCGGGCGTCACCCGGGCGTCACTCCCCGGGCGTGGCGGCCGCGCCGAGAGAGCGCCCGGCGCGGCCGTTCCGCTCAGAACGTGTAGGCCAGACCCGCCAGCAGCCGGAGCACGCCCAGCGTCGACGGCTCGTCGAACGTGTCGCCGCCGATCCGGAAGGCGCTCTTGCCGTCGAACGGGTTTCCGACCGTGGACCGGTCGATCTCGACCTTGAACCCCATGCGCGGCGACGCCGCGAACCGCATCCCGATCCCGGTCGTCGCCCCGAACCGCACCTGCGTCTCCTCCTCGGCTCCGATCTCGCCACCGGCGTCCTCGTCGAGCGCCCACATGCCCAGGTTGACGCCCAGGAGCAGATAGGGCGAGATCGTCGCGTCGCGGGGCATGATGTGGCGCACGATCGCGAGCTGCGCGAGCACGAGGTTCACGTCGGCGAGGCCTTCCTCGTCGAGATCGTCGGAGTCGTCGCCGGAGTCGTCCTGAAACTCGATTTCCGTGCCGGACCAGTCCGCGCTGAGCCGCACCTCGGAGAAGTCCCACTTCGACAGCGAGATCGACCCGCCGATCGTGGGCGAGGTCTTGGCTACGAGTTCGCGCTCGCCACCGTTCGCGCGCTGCTCGAGGAATTCCGTGAAGATCGATCCGCCGACGTGCGCCCCGACCGTGACTTCGAGCGGTCTCTGCGCGTGCCCCGGCGCCGCGCTCATGGCCGACACGACCAGCGCGACCGCCCCGATTGCGAGCCACGACCTTGCTCTGCCCATATGCCTCCTCAAGGGGATGTCCACCGCGCTCCTCGTGGAGCGCTGGCGAAATCTGGGGCCGCGGTAGGGGAATCCGCCATACCATTTCAAGGGTGGAGTCAGTCGGCGAGCCCGAGTCAGTCGGGAGGAAGATCGACCTTCCGCCTGGCCGGATCGGGATTCCTGCGGTAGAGGATCGCGACCCGACCGATCTGCCCGGCGAGCTCGGAGGCCGTCCGCCCGGCGATCGCGGCCGCCGCGCGTTCGCGCTCCTCCCGGTCGCCGGCGAGCCGGACCTTGATGAGCTCGCGGGCCTCGAGCGCGTCATCCACCTCGCGCACGACCGCGTCGGTAATGCCCGCGCGGCCGACGAGCACGGCCGGCTCCAGGGAGTGCGCGAGGCTCCGGAGCCGGCCCTTCTGTCGGCTTGTGAGCGCGTTCGGGCCGCTTCGCGTCCGCCCGACGGTCACGCGTCGGCGCAGCGATGGCCGAGCGCGAGCCTGCCCGGCACGTAGCGCAGCGTTCCCACCGCCGCGTCCCACCAGCACCCGTGGATCGTGCGCTCGGCGAACGGCTCGTCGCAGCGCGCGCAGCAGGTGGTGTTGAGGCACTTGCAGTAGACGGGCACCAGCGCCGGCGGCCCCTCCGCGGCAGGGTCCAGGCACCAGCCGGTCCATTCGCCGCATTCCTCGCAACGGCCGAGTCCCGTCGGTATCCCCTCGGGATTTCTGCCCGCGAACTCCTCGATCTCCTCGGGGCTCGCCAGCCGGCCCCCCTTCAGCTGGTCGGGACCCGGGGCGTCGTCGGCCTGCGAGGCCCAGAGCGCCGCCAGGCGCTCGAGCCGCTCGAGCATCTCCTCCGAGCCGGGAATCTCGGCGCACGGCTCGAGCTCGTGAACCGCGATCCGCGTGTCGACCGGCTGCGCGCGTCCGGGCTGGATCCGGCCGTTCCGCTCGAGCGAGACGCAGGAGTCGTCGTCCAGGACGAGCACGGACCAGAGCCCGTTCCGCGTGGACTGGAGAAACGCGAAGTCGAGCAGCTCGTGGATCGGCGCGCGCGGCAGGAGCGTGACGTTGCAGAGGTCGGTCTCCAGCCGCGTGGCGAGATACGGGGCGCCGTCGAAGGGCGGCACCGAGTGGGAGAGGTTGACGCGTGGCTCGCTGTGTGAGATGGCACCCATGGTTTCGTCCTTTCGCTCGCGGGTTCGAGGCACCTCCCACGCGCATGGTTCCGGGCGCTGCCCGGGCGACGTTGCCACCGCTGCATCCGGACGGATGCGTGGACGG
>DASRVB010000017.1:0-2149 GCA_035687725.1 Gemmatimonadota bacterium | reverse complement strand
TCAGCTCTCGGCCGGCGCCCGGATCGGCGCCGCCGGTCGTCTTGGCCAGCCGCGCAACCGCGTCGTCGACGCGCCGGCGGGTCGAGTCGACGTCCACGCCGAGACGCGTGAGGAGGGTCGGGAAAAGTCCCCCGTCCTGGGAGAGGAGCGCCTGGGCCAGGTGCTCGGGCTGGATCTCGGGATTGCCGTTCCGCCGCGCCCCCTGCTGCGCGGCGACGAGCGCTTCCTGAAGCCGGTTGGTGAGGCGGTCCAGCTGCATGAGTCTAGCTTAGGTGATTCACCGACCAGGGCAAGAATGCAGTGTTACGACCTCGGATCCTGGGAGGCGAGCCAGGCCGCGTTCAATGCGGTGATGGAACGGTACTCGGGGCGCGGCTTCAGCCACTCCGCGCGGAGCGCCTCCAGGTCGACCAGCGCGGGATCGAGGCCACCGCCGTCCCATTTCTCTGCGAACGCGCGGCTCTCGCGACCGCCATGCAGCTCGTCGAAGACGGCCTTCGTCGTGCGCTCGAGGAGTCGCGGTGGGAGCACGTCGCCGAAGTGGAGCTCCATGGCCTCGGCGCGACTCGGGAATCCGCGTAGCGGGGCGGACTCGCCGAGGACACGGATGAACCCCGGATCGAAGAACGGCTGGATGAGCGAAACCTCGGCGTCTCTGGCCAGGGCCGCGAAGATCGACTGGGTCAGCTCGAAGTTCCGCGAATCCGGGACGCCACGGATCGCCCCCGCCCAGGTCGGGGTTCGCCGTCGCATGAGGGCCTTGTACTGCCGCTCCACCTCCCGCCTCGCGACCGGACGCAACCAGGACAGGTCCTTCCGCCGACGGAGACGAATGGAGATCCGGACCCGTTCGGGCAGCAGGTTGAACGCCACACGCCTGGCCGCCTTGCCGAACGGACGGCCCCGGACGCCGAGCCGCCCTCGCGCGGCGTGGCGCGCCCACGGCGAGAACACCTCGTCTCCTCCGGTCCCGAAAATGATCGCGTGTCCGCGAGCAACGTCGAGGAGCGGGGCGATTCGATGGGCGACGGGCGGCCAGTACAGGCCATGCCGCCGAAGCAGGCTCGAGGCAACAGGCCCGAGCGGATCGAGCTCGTCGCCGATCGCGATGAGTTCCCACCGCCCGAGGCCGAGATGGTCTATCGTGATCTCCTGCCATTCGTTCTCGTCCGTTCGCGGGCGGTTCTCGAACCGGAGCGTGACCGGGACGGGGTCGGGGAGCCCGCGCTCCCTCGCGAGACGGGTGGCGAGCGAAAGCAGCGCCGCCGAGTCGCGGCCCCCGGAGAAGCTGACGTAGCATGGGGAGGTTTCGAGCCGCGGAACCACGAGGTCTTCGAGGACGCCTCGGACGGTCGAAGGCCTGGTGGGAGGCGCGGATCGGGAACGAGGGGACCGCCGTTTCCCCAGCACGATGCCGGAGCAAACCTCGAGCGGCTCGAGCAGCGGAAGGGTATGCCCTACGGTGTCGCTCGGCATCGCGGCCGAGGTTCCAGCTGGTCGAGCGGCAAGCGCGGTCCGGATCGTCCCGAACCTCAGGGAATTTCGCAGATGCCGTCTTCCGTTCCGAAATCGCTTTCGAGGGCACTACACTCGGTCGGAGGGCGAACAACCAGCTCCGTGAGTTCCCGTACACTTCCCAGGCTCAACACCTGCGGCGTCTCGTAGATCTTCTTTTCCATTATCGGATCCTCCTGGGACGTGTGTGGAGGTGCAGGCGGTGAAGGCCGTCGGAGTATCCCACACCATGACGGGGGTTACAATAGAGGAACGGGCGCGCGGGGTATGAATTTGGATGGATTCACGGGTGGCTGCCCGGGGCCGCCGCGAATAGACTCGATCCTCCGTGAAACGCTCCTTCACCATCCGCGTCATCCAGCACCGCCCCGTCCTGGGTGATCTGGCGGCCAACCTGGCCGATCACCGGGCCCGGGCTCGCGCGGCGGCCGAGGACGGGGTGGACCTCGTCCTCTTCCCCGAGTTGTCCCTGACCGGGTACGCGCTCGGCGACCTGCTCGACGCGGTGGCGCTCGATCCCGGGCATCCACTCTGGCCGGAGATGCTCGCGCTGTCCGAGGACGTAGACGTGGCCCTCGGTTTCGTCGAACGCGGCGACGAGGGGTATCTCTACAACTCCTGCGCGTACCTCCAC
>DASRVB010000016.1:0-4055 GCA_035687725.1 Gemmatimonadota bacterium | reverse complement strand
TCAGCGTGCGGAGCGCGGCGGGGCCCGCGGCCGGGGCGAGCGTCCCGGCGGCGATTCCGGCCGCGAGCGCGATCAGGCTCGCGATCGTCAGCGTGCGGCCGAAGGAGAATCGTTCGAGGGAGAGGTTCAAGGCGTCGAATGCTAGGGCGTCGAGGGCGCGATGGAAAGACCCGCCGGCGATCGAGTCCCGGACTTTCGCGGGGGGACCGCGTCCGACAGATTCCTGGGATGCCTTCCGGCCAGCCCTCCGCCGAGCGCCCACTCACCGGCGGCTGCCTTTGCGGCGCCGTGCGCTACGTCGTCAGCGGCCCGTTCCTCCGCGCCGGGCACTGCCACTGCTCCCGCTGCCGGAAGCACAGCGGCGCGGCCGCCGGCACCCAGGGGCGCGTCCGCCGCGAGGATTTCCGGCTCGTTTCGGGCGCCGAGCGGCTGGTGGTGTACCGGCCCGCGCCGGAAGCCGCGGTCAAGGTCTTCTGCGACGTGTGCGGCTCGAGCTTGTTCGGGGGCACCTGGCCGGATGGGGACGAGATCTCGATCCGGCTGGGCACGGTCGACGGCGATCCCGGGATTCGGCCCCAGTACCACACCTGGGTCGCCTCGAAGGCCGCCTGGCACGAGATCACCGACGAGCTGCCGCAGCACCCGGAAGGATTGCCCCCCGAAACCGGCCCGGACGCCTCCACGTAGGACAGGCCATGGCTCGCGGTCTGAGGCTCGCTCTTCTATCGGGACTGATCGCGCTGACCGCGGGGCCCGGCAAGGCCCAGGAAACCGCCTCTCTCGTCGTCGAGCCCTTTACCCTGCGCGGATTCGACGGGGTGGAGACGGCGGCCGAGCTGGGACGCCTGACCGTGCCCGCCGATCGCAGGGAGCCCGGGGACGGCATCGTCCAGCTCGCCTTCGTGCGGCTTCCATCGACCGCGGGCAGCCCGGGCTCGCCGATCATCTTCCTCGCCGGAGGGCCCGGCGTCCCGGGGATCGTCATGGGACAGGTCCCGCCGTACCGTGCGCTGTTCGAGCGCCTGCGCGGCGTCGCGGACGTCATCCTTCTCGATCAGCGCGGCACGGGCCGCACGACGCCGGCGCTCGACTGCCCTCCCGACGCTTCGCTTCCGGCGGACGCTCTGCTGAACCAGGAGCGTGGGCTCGCGGCGCTGCTGCCTCCGCTCGAGGCATGCGCGGCGCGACTCCTCGCATCCGGGATTGAGCCGGCCGACTACACCACCGCCGCCAGCGCGGACGACGTCGACCACCTGCGCCGGGCGCTCGGCGCGGAGGGCCTGAGCCTGCTCGGGTTCAGCTACGGAACCGAGCTCGCGCTCGCGTATGTCCGGCGCTACCCGGAGATCGTCGACCGGATCGTTCTGGCCGCCGTGCGGCCGCCCTGGAGCGTGGTCAAGCTGCCCTTTGCCTACGATCGGGTGATCGGGGATCTCTCGGAGATCGCTGCGCGAGACGCCGACGCGGAAATCGCGGATTTCGAGGGGTCGCTGCGGAGGTCTCTGGAGCAGCTGGATGCGGAACCCATGGCTCTCGCGATCCAGGACGGGCGGACCGGCGCACCGGTGGAGCTCCGGGTGGGAGCGCTGGGTCTCCAGGCGATCCTCCAGGGAGCGCTCGCGGACGGGCGCCGCATGCCCGCCGCGGTCGCCATGGTGGCCGCTCTGGAACGCGGCGAGCCGGAGCCGTTCCGGCGCGAGGTCGAGAGGCTGTACAACGGGCTCGGGGGTGGCATCGGGATGATGGGGGTCACGATGAACTGCTCGGCGGGCTGGTCGGTGGAGCGCGCAGCGCTGGCCGCGGAGGAAGCCCGGACCGCGCTCCTCGGCGGAGCGCCGAACCTGATGCTCACCCCCGAGGCGTGTTCGATCGCCGGGGATCCGGATCTAGGGCCCGGCTACCGGGAGGCCATCGCCAGCGACCGGCCCGCGCTCTTCCTGAGCGGTTCGCTGGATCCGAACGCTCCACCCGGGCAGGCAAGGGAAGCGCTTGTTGGATTTCCGAACGGCGTTCACGTGGTGGTCGAGAACGGAAGCCACGAGACGCTCCCGGCAGAGGAGGTTCAGTCGCTGGTGGCCGATTTCTTCAAGGGGATCGACGTGGCCGGCCGATCCGTCTCGCTTCCCCCGCCCGATTTCCCCACGCCGGCCGAGCTCCTCGCGCCCCCTCGCGGCCCGGGGCCCTGAGCCGCCCAGAAATCCCAGGCCACGCGCGCGATCGCCGCGATCGTCCGCTCCGCCGCCTCCGTGTCGCGGCGCGGCTGGCGGGTGAGGACGACGACGATCAGGTGCGTGCTGTCCGGCAGCTCGACGATCCCCGCGTCGTGGGTCGCGGCCTCGCCGTAGCTGCCGGTCTTGTGCCAGACCGGCGTGCCGGGGGGAACCCCTGCCACGATGCGGCTGTCGATCCAGCCGTTCCCAAGGTGGTCGAGGAGGAGCGAGGTGCTCGCGGGCGAGAGGATCTCGCCGCGCCAGAGGCGATCCAGGAGCTCGGCCAGCGAGAGCGCGGACCCCGCGTCCCGCGGAAGGCGAGCAGACCGGTCGGCGGCCGCCGCGCGGTCCTCCGGCGAGGAGCCCCGCACGCGGGCCGCCAGCCGCTCGGGCGTGCGCTGCTCCTCGGGTAACGAGTCGTGGATCCCGTAGAACTCGAGCAGGGTCTCGCCCTCGTCGCGGTCGATCCGGATCCCGTCCAGCGCGAGGGCGCGCAACGTATCGGTGACCGCGCGGGGGCCGCCGGCCATCTGCAGGAGCGCGTCGCTGGCCGAGTTGTCGCTGTCGCGGACCTGCGCCTCCAGGAGCCGAGCCACCGTGTAGGCGCCGCCGCCGCCCGGCCGGTTGGGGGCGAGCGTCGCGCGACCGATCCGGAAATCCCAGGGCTCGAGCCGGATCGTGTCGCCGAGCCCCACCGTCCCCGCGTCGACCTGCCGCAGGACGGCAATGGCGATCGGGAGCTTGTAGACGCTGGCCAGAAAGAAGGGGTCGTCGCCGCGGGTCGCCGCCCCCAGGCCGGTCTCGAGATGGAGGACTACCGCGCCGACGTCGCCCTCGAACCCCGCCGCCAGCGTCGCGATCTCGGTCTGGAGCGAATGGAGGGTGGTGTCGGAGGGCGCCGCCGCGAGGTCGACCGGTGTCAGGACGCCGAGAGCGGCGACGAGCAGGCAGATAGACAGATCACCCTCCTCGGTGGGAGTCGACGATTGCGGAACCTATATTGCATCCAAGTATCGATACCTGGGAGGGAGGCGTCATGAGTTTGACGAAAACAGCGCCCGCAGATCCGCGGGAGGGGTTGGATCGCGCGGAGCGGCTCATCTACGACTTGCTCATCGAGCTCGGCGAGGATCCGGAGCGAGAGGGACTCCTGAAGACCCCCGAGCGCGTGATCCGCGCGTTCAAGTTTCTCACCGAGGGGTACCGGAAGGACGTCGACGAGCTGTTCAACGACGCCTTCTTCCAGGAGGACTATGACGAGATGGTCGTCGTCAGAGACATCGAGCTGCATAGTCTCTGTGAACATCATCTTCTCCCCTTCTACGGCAAGGCGCACGTCGCCTACATTCCGAACCGGCGCATCGTCGGGCTCTCCAAGATCCCGCGCCTGGTGGACCTGTTCGCCAGACGGCTCCAGGTCCAGGAGCGGATGACCAAGGAGATCGCCGAGACGATGATGGAGAAGCTGGATCCGCGCGGGGTAGCGGTAGTCATCGAGGCACGCCATCTGTGCATGGTCATGCGCGGGGTCGAGAAGCAGCATTCCTCCATGACGACCAGCCACATGCTCGGCGTCTTCCGGGATGCTCAGTCGACGCGCATGGAGTTCATGAATCTCATCTCCCCGCGCTCGGCGTGAGCCTCGCTTCCGGATCCCGCGTTCGCATCGTCCCGGCGGCGCTGGCGCTCTTCTTGCTTGGCGCATGCCAGGGGGGTCCGCGCTCGAGTCCCGAAGGCTCGGTGCGGAGCTTCCTGGACGCGCTCGCGGCAGACGACCGCGAGGGGGTGGCGGCATCGTTCACGGCCGAGACGCGGGGTCTGGTGGCCGAGGTTGAGAGCCTGAGC
>DASRVB010000015.1:0-2313 GCA_035687725.1 Gemmatimonadota bacterium | reverse complement strand
CCCCTCTCCACCAGGAGCTCGGCGACGGCGTCCCGTCCGCCCGCGAGCGCCGCGTGGAGAGGGGTGTTCCCGATTTCGTTCCGCGAGAGCGCGGCCATGTCGGCCCCGCGGTCGAGCAGCATGGCCGCCGTCTCCCGGTGGCCGAAGAACGCAGCCAGGTGGAGCGGTGTCCAGCCGTCCGGGCTCAGGTCCTGGAGCCCCGCCTCGCCCCGGTCGAGCAGGACCGTCAGCTGGTCCGTCCTCCCCAGCGCGGCCGCGGTGAAGGGGTCGAGCTCCGCGCCGTGGCGGAGGAGGAGGTCGGCGACTCCGGGGTGCCCCCGATACACCGCGGCCAGTGTCCACGGAAGGCCCTCGTCGGTTCGCGCCCGTGCCAGGTCCGGCCGCTCCTCGACGATCGCCTCGACGGCCGCGTGATCCCCCTCGCAGATCGCCAGCCAGAGATCCTCCCGCGGATCGACTTTCTCGCTCATCTCGCCTCCATGGTTCGACCGTCCAGATATCGCTCGATCCCCGCGGCCACGCCCTCGGCGATCCGCCGCATGAACTCCGGTGTGCGAAGCGCCGCCTCCTGCTCGGGGATCATCATGAACACCGACTCGACCAGCACGGACGGCATCTCGTTCATCCGGAGGACCGCCACGTTCTGGTGCCAGACGCCGCGGTCGGAAAGCCCGGTCCGGGGCAGGAGCTCGGCCTGGATCGCCTCGGCCAGCTCGCGGGACTGCGGATGGTAGTAGAGCACCGACGTCCCGTTGTTGAGGAGCGGATTCACGCCGTCGGGCAGCGCGTTGTTGTGGATCGACACGAAGAGATCGCCGCCCGCGGCGATCGCCAGGTTGGTCCGGTCGTAGAGTCCCAGCGCCGAATCCGCCGACGCGCGGGTCAGGATCACCTCCGCGCCACGCCGCTCCAGGATCTCCGCCAGCTCGAGCGAGATCCCGAGGTTCGCCTCGCGCTCCTCGAGCCCGGTGGGACCCACCGCGCCGGTGTCGGGATTGTGTCCCGGGTCGACGACGACGCGCATACCGTGGAGTGAGCTGCGGAACCGGCGGTCGGACAGCGCGCGCGGCGGATGCCGGAACCCGACCACCAGGTGGGAGCCTTCCCAGTACGCCCGGTATCCCCACGCGCGCTCCGACGCCAACGTGACCTCGATCTCGAGCACGCCGGTCTCGGGCTGCCCCCAGACGACAGACTCCAGCAGCCGGTCGTCGAGGGTGTGGTGCACGTAGTCGATGTCGGCGAGCGCGCCGAACACCTGCACGATGTAGCGGACGGGGTCGACCTCCTGGACGATCCTGAACGGCAGCCTGTCGGTCGTCGGGACGACGATCTCGCTCCAGCCGTCCTCGAGGCGCGAGCGGATCACGGTGATCCGGCTGCCCGGACGCGCGGCCGAGATGGGAAACGTCTCGGCGAGCGGCGCCCACGCGCGCGTGCCGGGACCGAGCGCCAGCTCGCGCCAGTCCCCGCTCCTGCGGCCTGTCGCCGCCCGCGTGCCGTTCGGCAGGAACAGATAGTACCCCATCCCGGGGCCGTGCCGCGCGATCACCCGATGGTCCGTCCGGCCGGTGCCAGCCGTGTCGTCGTCCAGCGCCGCGGTCCGGATCACGGTGGGGTCGAGGAACGCGATCGAAGCGACCGACGCCGTGCGGGTTTCGCCGCCGGAGCGCCGGAATTCCAGTGTCAGGGAGTCGCCCTCGTCGCCCGAATACGTGAGGTAGAGATCGCCCGCGAACCGCTTCCAGGGACCGCCCGTGGCCTCGGGCGGCTCGGCCGTCCAGTGCGTCTCCGGCAGCTCGCCGAAGTCGAAGACGAGCCGGCCCGCGTTGGACACATCCGGGAGCTCGGGCAGGAGCCGCACCGAGGCGTCCCCCAGCCGCGCGCGGATCTCCGTGTCCGGGGCCGCGACTACCGACACCTGCACGGTGTCGCCCGCGTAGAGCTCGAGCGGGCCGCGGGGCAGGATCGTCTCCGGGCGATAGCCGAGCGTGTCGCCGGTCGGCGGCTCGAGGAGCGACCGCGGCACCCAGACCGTGCGCCGCGTCTCGGCCCGGCGCTCCCCGCTGACGGCCTCCACCTCGAACGTGAACGAGTCGGGCTCCAGCGGCACGAACGCGATCCAGCCGCCGCCTGCGTGCACGGGAACCGGAGCGCCGTTCACGGTCAGCGCGACGTCGTCCCCCCCGGCTCCGTCCACGCGTCCGAAGACGAAGGTCGAGTCGGTGGCCGTGATCGCCGCGCCTTCGGGCGGATACTGGACCGTGACCGCGAGCTCGCCCTGCGCCCGCGCCGCGCGCGGCAGCAGGGCCA
>DASRVB010000014.1:0-14155 GCA_035687725.1 Gemmatimonadota bacterium | reverse complement strand
CGCGTGCTCCGGCGTCTCGAGATGCGGGGCGAGGTGCGGGGCGGGCGCTTCCTGCAGGGCGCCTCGGGCGAGCAGTTCGCGCTCCCGCAGGCGGTCGAGTCGCTGCGCGCGACGCGCCGTCGCGAGCCCGACGGATCGCTGCTTGCGGTCGGCGCCGGCGATCCTCTCAACCTCACAGGCGTGATCACGCCCGGCGAACGGATCGCCACCTCACCCGCCAACGTGGTGCTCTATCGTGACGGCGTGCCGGTGGCGGCCCGGCTGGGGCGCGAGCGGCGGATCTTCCGGGACGAGGAATCGCGCGACGAGCGGCGGCGGATCGAGACCGCGCTGGTGGGACCCACGGGCGCGCGCGGCTGAAACCCCGCGGCGGAGGTCGGCGCTTCCGATCCCCTGGGGATCAGCGCGTAGCGGCCGCTTCCGTCGCCTCCGCCACCAGGCCCGACCACTCGAACGTCGACAGGATCAGCGACTGGATGTGGCGCTGTATCCCGCTGAGCGGGCTCTCGGGCTCCTCCTCGAGCCTCAACTCGACCACCTTGCCGTTCCGCTCGAGCCAGTAGGAGGCCGTGCCCGCCAGGCCCGGCGCCGAGCCCGTCCGGAGGGCCGGCTCGCCAGCCACCGCTACGACGATGCCCGGTTCCGAGGCCGGTTCCGAGCCCGTCTCCTCGCGCTCGGACAGTCGCGCGGCGACCCAATCCTCAAGCTCGACCGTGTCCGGCTTGGTGTAGGTCGCGGCATCCAGGCGGTACGCCGGGGGCCCGGGTAGGACGCGCCCCTCGACCTCGCGCACGAAGCCCGGACCCGCCACGATCACGGCCCAGGTCGCCGGCGGTTGCGGGTCGATGGGCACGATGTCGGCGGCAGCCGGAACGAGCATGGTGAAGCCGTCCCCCCGCCAGACCGAGAGACCGTCCGTGAACGCCTGGACATCCGGGGTGGCGATGCTGTCCGCGGCGGCTCCATCCCGGTCCTCGACGGGCCCACGCTCACAGGAGGTGCCGGACACGATCGCGATGGCCGCGAGGCAAACCGGGTGCATGATGCGCGTCATCGGGATCTTCATGGGATCGATAACCTATCGACAGAGCATGGCTCGGTCGACCTACGGCGTACCGCTCTCAGTCGCCCAGACCACCTCGACCTCGTACGGCGAACGCTGGCGCAAAAAGACGGGAGAGGTTGGTCTTGGCCTCGTGGGTGTTGACTGTCCGGCAGCGCACTCGCTAAGGATTCTCGAACAGGCCGAGCTGCCCCCCGCGCGCCGGGCGCCGGAATCCCGCCGTCGAATGCACCACTTCCTTCTGGTTCAGTCCGTATTTTCGGCACGACACCTCGAACACCTGCCGCACCTGCTCGGTGAACGGGCCCTCGCCCCGCATCCGCGCCCCCCAGCGGGAGTCGTAGAGCACCCCACCCCGCAGGTCGCGCAGGCGATTCAGGACCTTCTCCTTGCGGTCCGGGAAGTGGCGCTCAAGCCAGTCAGCGAAGAGGTCCTTCACCGCGTGCGGCAGACGCAGCATGATCCACGCCGCGCTGATGGCGCCCGCCTCGGCGGCCCGCTCGAGGATCTCCGGCATCTCGTGATCGGTGAGGCCCGGGATGACAGGCGCGACGTTGACCCCCACGGGGATCCCCGCCTCCGAGAGCCGCCGGATCGCCTCCAGCCGCTTCTCCGGCAGCGCGGCCCGCGGCTCCATCACTCGCTTCAGCTCCTTGCTGAGCGTCGTGATCGAAAGCGTGGCCGACGCGCAGTTGTGGCTTGCGAGGTCCGCGAGTATGTCCACGTCACGAGCCACGAGATCGCTCTTGGTGATCACCCCCACGGGGTTCCGGAACTCGGCGAGAACCTCGAGGCAGCGCCTCGTGATCTTGAGTCGCCGCTCGACGGGCTGGTAGGGATCCGTGACGCCGCTCATGAGCACGAATTGAGGCTTCCAGGATCTTGCCGACAGCTCCTTTCGCAGGAGCTCAGGTGCTTCCTCCTTTACGAAGATCTTGGTCTCGAAGTCGAGGCCGGGGGAGAGGTCGAGGTACTCGTGGAATGGACGAGCGAAACAGTTATGTGCTACCGCTCCATTTGCGGTGAAATCTCCACTGGTAGTCGTGATGTCGAATAGCTCGCGCCGGCCTACTGGTTCAATGTTGATGACTTTGCGCTTCGTGCTCGCATTGAGAAATCGACCGTTCATGTGCCGCTTCCTTTCAATCGCTGGATCTACGGTCTGGAGAAACCTCAGCTGCTCCCGCAAGCCACCAAGCGCAAGCACGACAGTGACAGGGCGCCTTCCCGGGGCCCCAAATCGCGTGACAGAAGTTCGGAACCCTTCCCGTGAGAGCGCGTTCTGTGTTTCTCGGATGATTGCCGGATCTGTGTTTGAGACCGA
This sequence comes from Gemmatimonadota bacterium, assembly GCA_035687725.1. GTDB lineage: Bacteria > Gemmatimonadota > Gemmatimonadetes > JACCXV01 > JAHWKZ01 > JAICNR01. The sequence continues at coordinate 11,768 of DASRVB010000014.1, read as the reverse complement.
GAGCCGCCCTGTAGAGAAGCTGCCTTCAGCATCGTAAATTCCCGCGAGGAATCCCCGAGTCCAGCCAGGTGACGGGTTTGCGCGCCAGAGCACCAGCCTCCGTATCCTTTCGACGTTGTCGAGCGAATAGGTCCGAATCCCCTGGAGGAGTGACTTTTTCTTGCCTGGATGTTGAAAGACGAAGTACCGAGTTTCCACGCCGAAACGACGCAGGAAACGCGCAGTGCGATCCAAGCCCTCTACATCGGCCATCACGAGCCTGAACTGATGCTCGTTCCCGTGGGAACGGCCGACCCTTTGGTACTCAGAGGACTTCAACAGACCGTCCCCACGGATGGCTCCGCAGAGATACCCGCGCATGTACTCTGGCGACTGGTGTGCAGTGGGGGTAAGCGCGCCCACCCCATGAAGCAGGTCGCCCGACCGGAGGTGCCATCGGGGGTGGATCTGCCCGCGACGTGGCGCAACGTATTTCCAGCCCCGATCGCTCAGGAACCTGTGATCTGCACTTGCAACAATTTCGGTACCGTCATCGAGTATCACCCGATACGCATCCTTGATCGTCTTCCAGTGTGCCAGAACGGTCGAACGGCACAGGCGGGGCAACCGACCAGAGCGATCAGTGCCATAGATTGATTCTCCAATAGCGACTTCCCTCAGGGGCTTCGCAGACCCATCCCACATCAAGACCAACGTTTCACCACAGACACAGTAACAGCATCCGTTTTCGCATCCGCGGTACGGATTTATGCTCGCCTCGAATCCCACGTCCGGGCTGTCGTTCGTGGCGATGATCGTGCGCGTCGGATCGCGATAGAAGCGGGTGCGCGGAGCGGGGTCCTCGGCCTCTACCCACTCCTCCCGCTCGACTTCGATCTCGTGGAACCGGTTCTTGGGATTGAGCGCGACGCCGCGCCCCAGGATGGTGGGTTGGCCCATGGCCGTGTCCTTTCAACGGGTCGGTGGATGGGCCTCGTATATTCGGGTATTTTTCGGGTTCTGTCAAGGTGCTATATTCCTCGAATGACCGAGCCCTCCCAGACGCTTCCCACCCTCCGCACCGAGCGGCTTACGCTGGTCGCCCTGACGCCCGAGGCGTACACCGCTTGGGCGGCGGGAGACGCGGAGGCGCTCTCGGCCGCCACCGGGATCCCCTTCGTCGACGCCGCGGCCCCGCCGCTCCTCGCGGAAGACCTCCCGAAGATCCGCGATCTCGTTTCGGCGAATTGGGGCCCTGAGGCGTTCGGTTGGTGGGGCTGGCTGGCAACGCTGACGGAGACCGGCGAGCCGGTGGGGTCGGTCGGATTCGCTGGGCGGCCGGACGACGGCGTGGCGACGATCGGCTATACGGTTTACGAGCGTCACCAGGGACGCGGGTACGGGACGGAGGCGACCGCCGCCGCCGTGAACTGGGCGCTCTCCCACGACGGCGTCGACGGCGTGCGCGCCACGATCCCGGACTGGAACAAGCCCTCGGTCCGGATGGCGGAGAAGATCGGCTTCGTGATGACCGGGACGGCGGAAGACCCGGAGGTCGGCGAGGTCCTGGTCTACGAGATCGGTCGGCCCTAGTCGCGACTCCGCTGGCGAGTGCGCTGCGGGATTAGCTCCTCAGCCCCGCGGCGATGGGGTCGAAGTGGACGCGCTCGCCGAGGAAGAGCCGCCGCGCGGGATCCCACGGGAAGAAGATCACGACCTGGAAGTCGATCCCGCGTCCGGTGGCGCCGTACTCCAGCCAGTCTCGCTCGTGCGTCCCGGTCAGCCGCGCCTCCTCGCAGACTCCCTGCGGGCCGATCACGATGTCGCGGAGATCGAACTTCACGTCGGAAAAGGCGCCCAGGAGCGACCGGTAGAAGCTCCGCGCTCCGTCATGCCCCTCCCAGCGGTGGCCGGTCGGCACGACCTCGTACACACAATCGTCCGTCAGCGTCGCGATCAGGCCTTCCAGATCGCGTGCGTCCTCGGCCAGCGAGTGCGACTTCCAGAGATCCCGCACGGCCTCGTACTCCCGAACGGTGAACTCCCGCCGCAGCTTCTCGCGCACGTCCCCGCTCATCGCTCCCCGCTTTCCAATCGTCATACGATTCGCCCGCGCGGGTTGACCCCGAAGCGGCCACGATTCACCATACGCGGACTATGGCCACCACGCACTGGCTGATCAAGTCCGAGCCGGGCACGTACTCGATCGAAGACCTCGAGCGCGACGGCACGACCGAGTGGTCCGGCGTCCGGAACTACAAGGCGCGAAGCTACATGCGGGACGAGATGCGACCGGGCCACGGACTGCTCTTCTACCATTCCAGCACGGATGTCCTCGGCGTCTATGGGATCGCGGAGGTCGCTTCCGAAGCGCATCCCGACTCCACGCAGTTCGAGAAGGGCGGTCACTACTTCGACCCCGACTCGGATCCCGACAATCCGCGCTGGTGGTGCGTGGACGTCCGCCACGTCGGGACGTTCCCGTCGCCCGTCACCCGCGACACGATGAAGGAAACCCCCGGCCTCGAGGGCATGGCGGTCCTGAAGCGTGGCATGCGGCTCTCGGTCATGCGGGTAACGCCGGAGGAGTTCGAGATCGTGCGATCGATGGGGCGCCAGGGCGGCTGATCGTCGCTTGCCGCGTCCCGTGGCCCCTCCTAGACTCCGTTCGACGTTGCGGGGGCCGAACCGTTCTCCATGGAGGTGAGCGATGAAGTGGATCTCAGGGATGAAGACGGGTTTGGCGCTCGCCGCGGCGATGCTGCTGCTGCCGGCGGCCGTGTGGGCCCAGCAGGCGACGACGGAGGTCGAGGAGCCCACGGCGATCGCCATGCAGACCGGTGAGGAGGCCGACCGCGAGACGCTGCGCCGGTTCATAGCGCGCGAGGATGTCCAGCGGGTCGCCCGCCTGGCCGACGTCGACCTCGAGCATGCATCGGCGGGAATCCTGGCTCTCGAGGGCGAGCACCTTTCCCGCGCCGCAAATCAGGCTCGCGCTGCCGAGAGCCAGCTGGGCGCCGCCGATGTGATCACGATCAATGCCACCACGCTCATCATCATCCTGCTGGTGATCCTGCTGATCATCGTCATCGCAGGTAGCTGACCTCGGGGGTCCCTGCCGGAGGCCGTCTCCCGGCCTCCGGTGAGGTCCAGGTCCACGTCCGACGCCAAGCGTCGGCTTCGCCTCCACCCCGCGTTTGCATCGACTGCGTCCGCGCGTAGTATGGAGAGCCCATGACCCGTCCGGCCCTTCTCGCCCTCGCGACTGCTCTCCTGGCCGGGCCGCCGCTCTTCGCGCAGGAGCCGGCGCCTCTGACGCCGGCGGACACGACGGGCCTGGCCCATGCTCGCGAGATCATGCGCACGATCCCGCTGATCGACGGTCACAACGATCTGCCCTTCGAGCTCCGCGAGCGGGTGGGCGGGAACCTCGACTCGCTCGACATCGCGAGCCCGCAGGACTCGCTCATGACCGACATCGCGCGGCTTCGCGAAGGCCAGGTCGGCGGGCAGTTCTTCGCCGCGTACGTGCCGTCCGAGCTCACCGGGTACGGCGCCGCGCGGTTCGCGCTCATGCAGATCGACCTGATCCACCGTCTGGCCGAGCGCTATCCCGAGACGTTCGAGTTCGCCCGCTCGGCGGAGGACATTCGCCGCATCTTCGATCAGGGTAAGATCGCGGCGCTGATCGGGATCGAGGGCGGACACGCGATCGAGGGCTCGCTGGACCTGCTCCGCACGTATTACGACCTCGGCGTCCGCTACATGACGCTGACGCACTGGGCGACCCACGACTGGGCCGACGCGGCGACAGACGACCCGGAGTGGCAGGGTCTGCGTCCGGGATTCGGCGAGGACGTGATCCGCGAGATGAACCGGCTGGGGATGCTGGTCGACCTCTCGCACGTCTCGGACTCGACGATGCTCGACGCCATGCGGCTGAGCAGGGCTCCCCTCATCTACTCCCACTCCTCGGCGCGCGCGATCGATCATCACGTGCGCAACGTTCCCGACGACATCCTGCGCGTCCTGGGCACGAACGGGGGCGTGATCATGACGAACTTCGCGCCCGACTACGTCAGCGAGGAGCTGCGTCTCTGGTCCGCGCGTGCCGACACCATGCGCGATTCGCTCCGCGCCAGCTTCGAGGACGACACGGCGGGAATGCGCGCCGCGTACGTCGCCTGGCAGGACGCGAACCCCGCGCCCGAGGCCACGCTCTCGCAGGTGGCCGACCACATCGACCATCTGGTGGCGACGGCCGGCATCGACCATGTGGGGATCGGATCGGATTTCGACGGGATCGGCTCCACGCCGGTGGGGCTGGAAGACGTCTCCACGTTCCCCGATCTGATCGCCGAGCTGGTGCGCCGGGGATACCCGGATGAGGACATCCGCAAGATCCTCGGCGGGAATCTGTTGCGCGCGCTGGACCGCGCTGAGGAGGTCGCCGCCCAGATGAAGCGGGAGACCGGGCCGTACGTCGGCACCCTTCCTACCCCCTACGGAGAGCCTCCTGGGGATTGACCGGGCCGCGCTCTGCGGGATCCTGGCGCCCCTCCTGTTCGCGGTCTCCCTCCTGGTTTTCGCCGCCATCCGGGCGGACTACAGCCATCTGACCGACGCCGTCAGCGAGCTCGGCGCCCGCGGCGCGCCGAATGCGCTGGCTTGGAACCTCGTCGGCTTCGTGGGAGTCGGCCTGCTGATCACCGTCTTCGCATGGGGCCTTTACCGTGGCACGGCATCGCTAGCGGCGCTCGTGTCGGTCGGGCTGTCCGGGCTCGGCTTCGCCGGCACCGGCGTGTTCCCCGCCGACATGGCCGATCTGTCCGCTCCGAGCTCGCGGGCGCACATCGTGATGTCCCTGATCTCGTTCGCGGCGTTCGTGCCGGGGGCCTTCGTGCTCTGCTGGCGCTTCCTCAAGCTGCCGAGGTGGGCTCCGGTCGGAATCGCGTCCGGAGCCCTGGCGCTGCTCGCGATCGCGTCGATGCCCCTGCGCGAGATGGACGTCCCGCCGGGACTCGCCCAGCGGACGACCTTCGTGGTGTACCTCGTCTGGATCGAGCTCCTGGCGGTAGCTCTCTGGCGTCGGCGAACCGGGTTCCGGGCGGCGAATGGGCCGCATTGAACCCCGCGGGCGGGCGGGTTACACTAGCCGACCATGACCCATTCCAGCGGGTTCACCGATCTCGACAAGCTCTGCGTGGACGCCGTTCGCGCGCTCTCCATCGATCAACCGCAGGAGGCCAACTCCGGGCATCCCGGCCTGCCGCTGGGCGCAGCGCCCATGGCGTACGTGATCTGGCAGCGATACCTGAAGCACGATCCGAACGATCCGAAGTGGCCGGACCGCGACCGCTTCGTCCTCTCCGGCGGCCACGGCTCGGCGCTGCTCTACTCGCTGCTGAATCTCACGGGCTACGACCTGCCGATGTCCGAGCTAAGAGACTTCCGGCAGTGGGAGTCGAAGACGCCGGGACATCCCGAATCGACGCTGACTCCCGGCGTCGAGGCGACGACCGGGCCCCTGGGGCAGGGGATCTCGAACGCCGTCGGCATGGCGATCGCCGAGCGGTGGCTCGCCCACCGCTACAACCGGCCGGACGGCCGGATCGTCGATCACTGGACCTACGTCATCGCCTCCGACGGCGACCTGATGGAGGGGGTCGCGCAGGAGGCGAGCGCGATCGCGGGGTTCTACAAGCTCGGGCGTCTGATCGTCCTCTACGATTCCAATCGCGTCACCCTGGACGGGCCGTTGGCGCAGTCGACCGACGAGGACACCGCCGCCCGCTACGAGGCGTACGGCTGGCAGGTGCTCGAGGTCGAGAAGGGCGACACCGATCTCGACGCGATCGACGACGCCGTCGCCGCCGCCCGCGCCGACACCGCCCGGCCGTCCCTCATCGTCGTCCACACGACGATCGGGTATGGCTCGCCGAACCGGGCCAACACGTCCAAAGCCCACGGCTCCCCACTCGGGGAGGAGGAGGTCGTTCTCACGAAGGGCGCTCTCGGCTGGCCGTATCCGAACCGCACGTTCTACGTGCCGGCGGAGGTGCGGGAGCACATGGACGCCTCTGCACGTGGCCGCGAAGCCCACACGGAATGGAGAGAGCTGCACGCCGGATGGGCAAAAGAGCACGAAGCGCTCGCCGAGGATTGGCGGCTGTCGTGGGCGAACGAGCTGCCGGCCGGGTGGGACGCCGACCTTCCGACTTGGAAGGCGGGCGAGAAGCTCGCCACCAGGAACGCCGCCGGCGACGCTCTCCGCGCGATTGCGAAGACGGTGCCGTGGCTGATCGGCGGCGACGCGGATCTCGCCGAGTCGACCATGAACGTGATCGAGGACGCCGGCGCGTTCAACGGCCAGACAGGCGAAGGCCGGAACTTCCACTACGGCGTCCGCGAGCACGGCATGGGCTCGATCACCAACGGCATGGCGTACCACGGCGGGGTGCGTCCGTTCTGCGCCACGTTCTTCGTGTTCAGCGACTACATGCGCCCCGCGGTGCGGCTGTCGGCGCTGGCCGAGCTGCCCGTCATCTATCAATGGACCCACGATTCCATCGGCCTCGGGGAGGACGGACCGACGCATCAGCCGGTCGAGCACCTCGCTTCGCTGCGCGCGATGCCGAACTTCACGCTCTTCCGTCCGGCCGACGCCGCGGAGGCGACCGAGTCCTGGCGGTTCGCGATGACGAACGTCCACGGGCCCACGGCCATCGTATGCTCGCGCCAGAAGCTCCCTGTGCTCGACCGCGGGACGCTGGCGGGCGCGGAGGGCACTCGACGTGGCGCATACGTGCTCGCGGATGCCGAGGGAGCCGAGCCGGACGCGATCCTGATCGCGACGGGCAGCGAGGTCGAGAAGGCGCTCGCGGCGCAGGCCCTGCTCGCCGAAGAGGGCGTCGAAGCTCGCGTCGTTTCGATGCCGTCGTGGGAAGTCTTCGCCGCGCAGAAGGAATCGTATCGCGAGGAGGTCCTGCCGCCCTCGATCACTGCTCGGGTCTCGATCGAGGCGGCCGCGACGTTCGGGTGGGAGCGCTGGATCGGCGACCGCGGAATCGCCATCGGCGTCGACCGCTTCGGCGCCAGCGCGCCGGGCGAGGTCAACATGCGCGAGTACGGCATTACGGCCGAGGCGGCGGCGGAGGCCGTCCGCCGGCTGGTGCGAGAAGCCGCCCGGCGCTAGGACCTATCCGCGCCCCGCCGGGGCGCTATACTCGGGGGCATGGGCGCCCTCGGATCCCTGGGTCACGCGCTCGCCTTCGCCGTCGGCGCCGGGATCAACCTCTACGCCACCGTGCTCGTCGTCGGTCTCGCCGCCCGCTACGACTGGGTCGAGCTGCCCGACTCCCTCGAGAATCTCGGCAGCGCGTGGGTGATCGGCATCGCCGGCGCGCTCTACTTGATCGAGTTCCTCGCCGACAAGATCCCCTGGCTGGACTCGCTCTGGGACGGGATCCACACGCTCGTCCGCCCGCTCGGTGCCGCGGTGATCGCCGTCGCCGCGCTTGGCCCCGCGTCGCCCGGCATGGAGGTCGCCGCCGGCCTTCTCGGCGCGGCCATCGGCGCGTCCACCCATGCCGCCAAGGCCGGTACCCGGCTCGCCGTCAACGCGTCGCCCGAGCCCGCGTCCAACATCGCGATCAGCCTCGCGGAGGACGGCTTCGTCATCGGGCTGGTGGTGCTGCTCCTCACCCATCCGCTGATCGGCCTGGGGCTGGCCGCGCTCGGGCTCCTCGTCGTCCTCGCGCTCCTCTTCGTCCTCCTGCGCTTCGTCCGCCGCCGTCGCGCACGGCGAGAGTCCACCGCCCACTGATCGAGATCGACGGCGCCGAGCGGCTGGGGAGCGGCACGATCCTCCGCGGTGCCGTGGCCATGGCCGCGCTCCTCGGCGAGCCGCTCCACATGGTCCGCGCGCGCGCCGGCCGCACGCAGCCTGGTCTGAGGCCCCAGCATCTCGCCGCGATCCGGGCCTGCGCCGAGATGTGCGAAGCGGAGACGGAGGGCCTGGCGGTCGGCGCGACGGAGTTCACCTTCGCGCCGCGCTCCCGCCCGCGCGGAGGCCGCTATCGCTGGGAGATCGGAACGGCGGGTTCCACGACGATGCTGGCGATGACGGTCCTCCCGCTGGCCGCGTGGGCCGACGGACCCGTCGAGATCCACGTGGTGGGCGGAGTCTACCAGGACTTCGCTCCCTCCCCCCACCATCTCTCGCACGTCCTCGCGCCCCTCCTCGCGCCCATGGGCGTCCATTTCGAGCTGGCGGTCGTCCGTCCGGGATACGTTCCGCGCGGCGCCGGGGAGCTGACGCTGATCGTCGAGCCCGCGACCGCTGCGCTCCGGGCGATTCGGCTCGAGGAACGCGGCGAGGTCGAATCCGTGGAAGGGATGGCGATCTCGAGCCGGCTGGAGGCGGCCCGCGTCAGCGACCGCATGGCCGACGCCTGCGCAGAGCTCCTTGCGGAGTCGGGACTCCACTGCGCGATCGAGCGAAGGTACGACGACGCGTCCGCCCAGGCGGGCGCGGGGCTCGCGGTCTGGGCCACGACCGGCGCGGGCTGCAGGATCGGCGCCGACGGAGCCGGCGCCCCCGGCCGCCGCTCGGAGTGGATCGGTCGCCGCGTGGCGGAGGACCTGCTCGCCGATCTGGCCAGCGGCGCCACGACCGACCGCCACGCAACCGACATGCTCGTCCTCTGGGCCGCGCTCGCGAACGGCGAGAGCCGGTGGCGGGCGCCCGACGCCACCGAACACCTGACGACGAACCTGTGGCTGGTGTCCGAGTTCGGGGCGAGAACGCGCCTCGAAGGTCTGCTGGCCGTCGTCGAAGGGATCTCCCTTCCCCCGCCGAAGTGAACCACCCTCGGTGCGTCGGGCGTGACCCGTAGATCGGTGCTATCGTGACCCAATGATCGTCGCGCTCGGATGCGATCACGCCGGCTATCCGCTCAAGGGGCGCGTCGTCCGCGCGATCGAGGAGGCCGGGCACGAGGTCCTCGACTGCGGCGCGTACGCGCTCGATCCGGACGACGACTATCCCGACTTCGCGCGCGCCGTCGGCGTTGCGATCATCGAGCGGCGCGCGGAGCGCGGCGTGCTGGTCTGCGGCAGCGGGGTCGGCGTGGCGGTCGCCGCGTGTAAGCTCCCGAACGTGCGAGCCGCGATGGCCCACGATACCTTCAGCGCTCGGCAGGGCGTCGAGGATGACGACCTGAACGTTCTCACCCTCGGCGCCCGCGTGATCGGCCCCGAGCTCGCGGCCGAGGTGGTGAGCGCATTTCTCTCCGCCGGGTTCTCGGGCGCCGAGCGCCACGCACGCAGGAGCGCCAAGATCGACGCCCTGGAGCGTGACGCGAGAGCCGGCGCGTTCGACGCGGGTCGTGCAGGCTCGTGATGTCAGCCATCCGGGAAGGAGACCGCTCGTGCCCAACCCCCTGAACCGACTCCACGACCTCGGCCAGAGCATCTGGCTCGACTACCTCCGGCGCGACATGCTCGAGGACGGCACCCAGGCTCGGCTGATCCGCGAGGACGATCTCTCCGGCCAGACATCCAATCCCTCGATCTTCCAGAAGGCGATCGCGGAGAGCGAGCTCTACGACGAGGACATTCGCGTCGCGGGATCGGGTACGGACCCCAGCACCATCCTCGACTCGATCATGATCGAGGACATCCGCACGGCCGCCGAGCTCTTCCGCCCGGTCTACGACCGGACCTCGGGGGAGGACGGCTTCATCTCCGTCGAGGTGAGCCCGGATATCGCGTGGGATACCGAGGCCTCGATCGCGGAAGCCCACCGCCTCTGGAACGCGATCGACCGCCCGAACCTGATGGTCAAGATCCCGGGCACCGCCGCGGGGATTCCGGCCATCCGCGAGTGCCTCGCGGAGGGGGTCAACATCAACATCACGCTGCTGTTCTCCGTGGATCGCTACCACGAGGTGATGGACGCCTGGTTCGAGGGGATGGAGCGTCGGGTCGAGCGTGGCCAGCCGGTGGATCGGCTTTCTTCGGTGGCGAGCTTCTTCGTGAGCCGCGTCGATACGAAGGTCGACCAGCGGATCGGCGAGCTCCTCGCCAGGGTGCCGGACGACCAGCGCGCGCGCCTCGAGGCCCTGGAGGGCAGGATCGGAATCGACAACGCGCGAATCGCCTTCGAGGAATACGAGAAGCGATTCGGCGGCGAACGCTTCGCCGCGCTCGCCGCTCACGGCGCCCGTCCGCAGAAGCCTCTCTGGGCGTCGACCTCGACCAAGAACCCCGACTATCCCGACGTCTACTACGTCGAAGCACTCCTCGCGCCCGGCACGATCAACACCCTCCCGCCGGAGACCATGGATGCGTACCGCGACCACGGCGATCCGGCGGTCCGGATCCACGAGGACCTCGACGGCGCCCACCGCCGCCTCGCGGAGCTGGGCGAGCTGGGCGTCGACTTCCAGGTCGTGCTGGAGGAGCTCGAGCAGGAGGGGGTGGAGAAGTTCTCGAAGTCCTACCACGAGCTCCTGGACACGATCGAGGAGAAGCAGCGACAGGTCCAGCCTGCCTGAGGGCGACATGCCCGACGGCGACACGATCGAGCGCGCGGCCTTCGGCCTGATCGGGATCGGCACCATGGGGTCGAACCTGGCGCTCAATCTCGAGGACCACGGTGTCGCGGTGGCATTCTGGAACCTCGAGCCGGAGCGGACTCGCGCCTTCGCGGCCGCCAACCCCGACCGCGATTTCATCGCGACCACCACCTTCGCGGAGCTCGTCGCCGCGCTCGAGCGCCCGCGCCGGATCCTGATGATGATTCCCGCCGGGGATCCGGTCGACGAGACGCTCGCTCAGCTCGTGCCGCACCTGGAGGCCGGCGACGTCGTGATCGACGGCGGCAACTCCCTGTTCCACGACACGCGCCGCCGCGGCACCGACCTCGCGGCTCGCGGTCTGCACTTCTACGGCGTCGGAGTCTCCGGCGGCTCGGAAGGCGCGCGCTACGGCCCCTCGCTCATGCCCGGCGGCCCCGCCGAGGCGTATCCCACCATTGCCCCGGCGCTGGAGTCGATCGCGGCCCGCACGGAGACCGGGCCCTGCGTGGGCTGGCTCGGACCGGACGGCGCGGGCCACTTCGTCAAGATGGTCCACAACGGCATCGAGTACGCGGACATGCAGGCGATCGCCGAGGCGTACGACCTGCTGTCGCGCGGCCTGGGGTTCGACCCGGGGCGGATCGCCGACACGATGGCGGAGTGGAGCCGCGGCCCGCTCGGCTCGTACCTGATCGAGATCACCGTCGACATCCTGCGGGTCGAGGACCCGGCGACGGGCAGGCCGTTGATCGAGTCGATCCTGGACGAAGCGGAGCAGAAGGGGACCGGGCGGTGGACAGTCGTAACGGCGCTCGAGCTCGGCGTTCCCGTCCCCACGATCAGCGCGGCCGTCGACGCGCGCGTCCTCTCCAGCCGGCGCGCGGAGCGCCTCGCAGCCAGTGGACGCCTCGAAGGCCCGCGGCCCTTCGACGCTGCCGACCGCGACGCGCTCGTCGCCGCAGTCGGAGACGCGCTGTACGCGTCGCGCATCGCCGCCTTCGCCCAGGGGATGGACCTGATCGGCGCCGCGTCCCGGGAGTACGGCTGGTCGGTGGACCACGCGGAGGTAGCGCGGGTGTGGACGAGGGGCTGCATCATCCGCTCGCGGCTGCTGGACCCCGTGCGGCGGGCGTTCCTGGAGCGGCCGGATCTGCAGAACCTGCTGCTGGACGCCGAAATCGGATCGCGCTTCGAGCGCGCGCAGGC
>DASRVB010000013.1:0-13578 GCA_035687725.1 Gemmatimonadota bacterium | reverse complement strand
CCGACGGCGCGTCGTGGTCGGCGGGGAGCTGGCTGGGGGATAGCGCGCTCGTCGTGGCGCAATACGTCAGCGTGACCGACAGCCGGATTCATTTGCTCGAGGTGGCCGGCGGCGGCATGCGCACGCTCGCGGGAAGCGCCGAGGATCCGGCCTCGTGGGGGGGAATCGACCCCGAGCCGACGCCCGACGGCGAGGCGCTCTTCGTCGTCACCGACGCCGTGGACGGGATCCGGCGACTGGGACGGTTGACCCTCGAGGACGGGGACTTCGACGTGCTCACCAACGACATCGACTGGGACGTCGAGTCGTTCGCGATCGACGATTCCCGGCGCCGGGCCGCGTTCGTCGTCAACGAGGACGGGATCGGGCGGCTCTACCTCATGGACCCGGCGACGGGCGAGCACGCCCCGGTGCCGAGGATCCCGACCGGCCTGATCGGCCGCCTCGAGTTCAGCCCCGACGGAAATCGGCTCGCGCTCACGCTGAATACGCCGAAGACGCCCAGCGACACGTTCGTGCTCGAGCTGGACGCGAGCCCCACCGAGGCCGGCGAGCTCGTCCGCTGGACATTCAGCGAAGTCGGCGGGCTCGACACGGATTCGTTCGTCGCGCCGGAGCTCATCCGCTACGCGACGTTCGATTCCGTGGCTGGCGCGCCGCGGGAGATTCCCGCCTTCGTGTACCGCCCCGCGGGCGAGGGGCCGCACCCGGTCATCGTCTCCATCCACGGCGGGCCGGAGGGGCAATACCGGCCATCGTTCTCGAGCACGATCCAGCTGTGGGTGGCGAAGCTCGGCGCGGCGGTGATCGCGCCCAACGTCCGCGGCTCCTCGGGATATGGCCGCGAGTACCTGACGCTCGACAACGGGCGTCTGCGTGAGGACAGCGTCCGCGACATCGGTGCGCTATTGGACTGGATCGCCACCCAGCCCGACCTGGATGCGGAGCGTGTGGCGGTCTACGGCGGCAGCTACGGAGGCTACATGGTCCTCGCCAGCCTGGTCCACTTCGGCGACCGGCTACGGGCGGGCGTCGACTACGTGGGGATCAGCAACTTCGTCACGTTCCTCGAGAACACCGAAGACTACCGCCGCGACGTCCGCCGACCCGAGTACGGGGACGAGCGCGACCTCGCGATGCGGGAGTTCCTGGAGTCGATCAGCCCCGCCAACCATGCCGGCGAGATCGAGTCCGCGCTGTTCGTCGTGCAGGGCGCGAACGATCCGCGCGTTCCGGCCAGCGAATCCGAGCAGATCGCGCGCGAAGTGCGCGCCAACGGCCAGCGGGTGTGGACGATGACGGCCGCGAACGAGGGGCACGGATTCGCGAAGAAGCCGAACCAGGACCTCCTCCAGCAGCTCGTGTTCCTGTTCTTCGAGGAGAACCTGCTTCGGGCGGCTGCGATCTCGCTCAGGCCCTGATGACGTCCGGACCCGCCTTCCGCAGGGCCAGGCCGAGAGCCAGGAGCGCGAGCGCGAGACCGGCGACGCCCAGCCACGCGCTCGCGGGCCAGCCGTTGCCGCTCGCAGTCACGCGCGTGATCGAGGCGGGGGTGTCCGAGCCCTCCGGCCCGGCCCACTCGACGACCTCGCCGCCCCCGTAGGTCTGGGTCACGGGCCACGCGATCGTCACGTCCTCGCGCGGGTTCACCGCGACGAACGGGAACTCGACGAATCGCTGGGGCGGGAGTGTCCCCGTCCACGCCGCCCCCACGATCCTGCCCGCCGAATCGGTCATGACCTCGAGCTCCCATCCCGGCACGTCGGCGAACGACACCACGGTGACTTCGGCGGGAAACCGGATCTCGACGCGCGTGGTCGGCACCTCGCGCTCGGTCGGCACGCGCAGGACGTAGCGCTGGTACGCGCCGGGCGGCGCCTGCGCAGGCTGGACCACGGCGTGCGCGCCCAGCGCGACTGGAAGCAGAAGCAGGGCGACGGCCGCCAACGCGATCCGCGTGCCAGGTAACGAGGTCGCCGCCATGAGCGTCACGAGGACGGCGGTGGCACGTATGCAAGGATCCCGGCCACCAGTGATACGGCGAGCATGAGCGCGAGCTCGCGGCGGGTCGACGCCCGCAGGGCCGCCTGCCCACCGGCCTGGTCGAGGCGCGGCAGGAGCTTCTGCCGGTTCCAGGCGCCGAAGGCGACCAGGCCCGCGAGTCCCGCGACCTTGCCGAGGACGAGCCGCCCGTAGGCCGAACCGAACAGCGCGGCGACGTCCGGCAAGAAGAGCGCCGACTGGGCCACGCCGGTCAGGCCGACGACGATGACCGCGCCGAGCGCCATGCCGGAGACGCGCGAAGCGGACGCGCCGAAGGCCGCGGGGTCGAGCGCGGCGGCGGCGAGCCAGGCCACGCCGCCGACCCATACGGCGATCGCGATCAGGTGGAGCGACTTGAGGGGGATCGACCAGCGTGGCGAGATGCCGGCGGAATGTCCCGTGGCCCCGCTTACCAGCACCGCCGCCAGCGCCAGGGTCAGCGCGATCCAGGGACGGCGCGCCAGACCGACCGCCCAGAGGGCGAGGAACGCGAGCCCCACCCGTAGCGCCTCGACCCTTCCCGGGCCGGTGCCGAGGGCCGCTCCGAAATCGGGCGCGCGCCCGGGGGGCGTGATGTGCCACAGCCAGGCTGCGAAGTGGGCGCCGAGGAAGGCGGTCGTCAGCGCTGCGAGGAGGAGCGCAACTCGCATCGCCCCGCGCGGGGGCACGCCGCCCAGCGCGACGACCTGGACCAGCCAGCCGGCCAGCGCGACGAGCGCGAACATCGCGAACCCGCGGAGAGCGGCGGACACTCCCCCCGCGAGGGTAGGGCCGGTCGCGTGGGCGTGCCCCCCGGTCCTGGGCCAGTGCGCCGGGGGACCGAGGGACGGGACGGTGTCGGGGGTCCCCGCGGGAGCCAGGACGGTGAACCGATAGCTTCCCGCGACGGGATGCCCATCGGCGGAGACCACCCGCCAGTCGACCTGGTACTCGGCGGGTGCGAGGTCCGGCAGGTCGCCGATCAGGGTCCGGGCGTCGGTCGAGTCGGCCTGCACCCGGATCTCGAGCGAGTCGCGCGCCGACCAGACGACGATGTGGCTGAGGCCCTCCTCCACCGGCTCGCTGAAGACGAGCCGGATCACCGGAGGACTGGCCGCGAGCGCCTCGCCGTCCTCGGGGACCGAGGACACCAGATGCGCGTGGACGAGCGCGCCGGCCAGCAGCATCCAGGCGGCGATCACGGCTGCCAGCGCACTCCGGCGTAGAGCGATCGCCCGTCGGCGGGCTGGAAGTAGCGGCCCGCGGCGTCATCGACGGCGACGGTCGGCGAGTAGACCTCGTCGATCAGGTTCCGCGCCTCGACGAAGGCCGTCGCCCCGAACGCCTCGAGCTCCCATTCGGCGCGCATCCCGAGCGTGAGCCAGCCGTCGCTCGTGACCGAGTTCGCGCTGTTCACGAAGAGATCGTCGGGCACCCACTCGATCGAGGGCGAGATCGTCACCCCCGACGGATGCGCGTACTCCCCCTCGAGCTGGAGGACATGGGTCGGGATCCCGGGGATCTCGTTCCCCTCGTGCTCCGGATCGGATACGTACTCAAACCGCGACAGCGTGTACGCCATCCGGAATCCCGCCCGCTCGCCCCGCTGGTCGCCGGCCAGGAGCCGCAGTGGCTTGGAGAGCTCGAGCCCGGCCTCGAGACCCAGGTGGCGGGTCTCGTCGACGTTGCGGTAGCTCGGGACCGTGAACTGGGCGCCCGGGAACGGCAGCACGTTGACGTTGACGATCTCGTCCTCCAGCTCGATGTCGTATGCCGACAGCTGCCACCGCCAGTCGCCGGCCCGCCCGCGCGTCCCCAGCTCGAACTGCCATGCCTTCTGGGCGGCAAGGTCCACGAAGCCCGGAACGGTCAGGCTGTTGAGTTCGAGGAGGAGGGGCGGCTCCTGGATGCCCGTGGCGTTGGCGAAGATCTGCCCGCCGATCTCGGGAAGCTCGACGATCATGCCGAGCCGCGGCAGGAGCGACTCGTAGGTGCGCTCGTCGGTCTGGTCGCCGTCGGCGAGGAATCCATCCTCCACCGCGCGGCGGGAACGGTCGTACCGGGCGCCCACGATCGCGGCGAGCCGCGGCGTGATCGAGAGGACGTCTTCGAGGTAGACGGCGACCCCTCCCGCCTCGTCCCGCTGCTCCTTGGCGAGCGCGCCCCTCTCGCCGCCCACGTTCTCGTACTGTCGGTCGTCCACGTTCCCGAACGTGGGCTGGAAGCCCACCACGAAGCGGTTCTCGCGCTCGCCGACCGGAACCGTATTCTCGTAGCGCACCTCGATGCCGACGTCGCGGCTGATCTGGTCGACGACCCGGAAGATCGGGTGCACGATGTCACGGAACTGGAAATACGGCGAGACCTCCAGCCGCTGTTCGGGAGTGAGCTGCGCCCGCATCTGGAGACCGAGGTGGTGGAGCGTGTAGTCGCGCCCCCAGTCGTTCGCGACGTTGGCCGGGGCCGCACTCTCGCGGTCGGCCTCCATCTCCTCGCGGGTCAAGGAGCCCGGCAGGTCCTCCTCGACGTCGGCGAAGAACCAGAAGCCGCGCAGGTCGACGCGCGGACCGAGGACTATTCCGAGGTGACCGTTCAAGCGGTCGCGGCGCTGGCCGGAGTGTCGGCGGAACCCGTCCAGGTCCGTGCGGGCGTAACTCGCGTAGTAGTCGAGGGCATCGAATACCCCACCGCTCGAGAGCTGACCCTTGAAGAAGCCGCTCGAGCCGCCCTGGGCGTAGAGCTCGATGGGCTCTGCCGTGTAACCGGTTCGGGTCTCGAGGTTGATGGCCCCGCCCAGCGTGCCGCCTCCGTAGCGCAGCGCGTTGCCACCCTTGTAGACCTGCACGTTGGAGGCGGTCAGGAGCTCCAGCGACTCGAAGTCGGTGAACCCGTCCGCGTTCCTGTAGGGCATCCCGTTGACCAGCACGTTGACGCCGCGCAAATGGAAGTTGTTGCGGAGGCCCGAGCCCCGGATCGAGAGCTGGAGCTCGTCGGCGGCCCCGAAGCGGGACTGCGCGTAGACGCCCGGCGTGAAGCGCAGGACGTCGGCGAAGTTCGTCTGCCGGGTTCGCCGGATCTCTTCGTCCTCGACGATGTCGACGGCTCCGGGCACTTCCCGCATACGCGCGCGCACCTCGTCGAGCTCGCCGGGACTGCCGATCGCCGTCAGGCCCTGCATGAGAATCGGTGCGGGAGACAGGACGATGCGGACGGGACCGGGAGCGGCGGCGCTCAGCGTCGCGGGCCGGTACCCCAGGCGATCGACGCGCAACGCGTGCTCGCCCGGTCCGGGGAGCGTCAGCTCGAAAGCGCCGTCGTCGCCCGTTCGCGAAAGGGCTGCGCCAGCCGACACCTCAGCCCCGGCCACGGGCTGGCCGTCCGGATCGACGACGACCCCCCGCACTTCGGTGGCCTGGCCCGCCAGCGGCGCAGCCCACAGATGGATCCCCAGCAGGGCGCAGGCGGCGACTCCGGCCGCGCCGGCGGGGCGGAAGACACGATGGAAATACGACATGAAGCAAACCTCCGATCGGGATTCTGCAGCTCGGACGGGCGCGGACGCGCGCCGCCTGCCGGAAAGAGGAATCCGCTGATCAGAGGGTCGGTGGTGCGTTCCCCCAAGGAAGGGAGAAAGGGACGATCGAGGCCCTGAGGACGGGTGGCGCGGGAATCAGGGCGTGCGGGGCCGCGGGCGGCGTGGGAAGGTCGCGTCCGACGGCGGCCGCCGGCATGGACGGGGCTGCGCCAGCCTGGCACTCGCCCACGCACGTGCACGGGTCGTGCGTCTCGGAGCCGGGGGTCGCCTCCTGCTCGTGGCCCGACCCATGGCCGTGCCCGGCCCTGGAGCCGGCATCGGCGGCCTCGCCGGCAGGAGCAGTGCCGTCGTGGTGCGGGCACGGGTGGACGCCGAGGGCGGTCCCGAGGGACGTCGAGACGAGGAGCATCGCGATCAGGATCGCCGCCGCTCGCTTGATGTCCTTGGTCATGCCGGCCTCGCATGGGGTGCGGGTTCGCTGCGTAAAGAGTCAATCTACCCCGGACCTCCGAAAAGGAAAATCCCGCCCGGGAACCCGAAATCGAAAGGGGGATATCTATATCGTCGGAGGATGTACGATGCCTGACGGCAACCGTGGTCGGGCAAAGTCTACAATCTTCTCGGGCAGATCTACCATGCAATAAGGGAGTGAAACGATATGAGAGAGCGAGAGATTCGAACCGAGGTCGGCCAGCGGCTCCAGGAGATTCGTGGCCGGCGGGACCAGCGGACGTTCGCCGAAGCGGTCGATTCGGTCCAGCAGACGATCAGCAAGTACGAGCGTGGCGAGATCCCGCGGTCATGGCTGTTTCTCGCCCGGCTGGCCGAGGCCGAGGGCATCGATCTGAACCGGCTCCTCACGGGGCACTCGGCCGGATCGGGCAACGGCAACGGCGGCTGGTCCGATCAGGTCCGCCAAGAGCAGGAAGAGACCGCCGGCGCCTCGATCTAGGTACCGCACCTCCCTTCGATCCGACTCTCCCGCGCCGGCCCGCGGGACTCTGCCCACCGTCCCGCCCTTCCGTACGTGGCCGAATCCGCGTAGAATGCACCTTTCCTGACAACGCGCGCGCCGCGCGCCCGTGGTTCCTCGTTTCCCAACGTCGCGTCGGGAGGCCCCCACAATGAACCAGGCAGCAAGCCGCCGGAGCCCTCTGGAGCGGTTCCTCGGGATCTTCACGGAGGTCCATGCGGGCGAAGGTCCGGTCACGCTCCTGATGGCCTTCAACGTGTTCCTGCTCCTCACCTCGTACTACCTGATCAAGCCGGTTCGGGAGGCCCTGATCCTCTCCGGCGGAGGGGCGGAGGCCAAGAGCTATCTGGTTGCGGCGATGGCGGTCGTCCTCTTCTTTCTGATCGCCTGGTACTCGAAGCTGGTTTCGCGATACGAGCGGACGAAGCTGATCACGGTGGTCACCCTCGCGTTCATCGCCTGCCTGGTGGTGTTCTGGGGGCTGAGCCGGATGGGCGTGCCCTACCTCGGCTACGCGTTCTTCATATGGGTCGGGATTTTCAGCGTCATGGTCGTGGCGCAGTTCTGGTCGTACGCCAACGACGTCTACAACAACGATGCGGGGAAGCGATTGTTCCCGCTGGTCGCGTTCGGCGGCTCGTTCGGCGCCTTCGCGGGCGCGTACATCGCGACCTGGCTGCTCCAGTTCATCAGCGTCTTCGAGATGCTGCTCGTGGCCGGGGTGCTGCTGGGGATCTGCATCGTGCTGACCCGCGTGATCTCGGCTCGGGTCTGGGGGAAGGCGGCGATGGAGGCCCGTCAGCGCGAGCTGACCGCCAAGGCCGAGCGGGGGGAGGCAGGCAAGCAGAAGGAGAGCCTCGGCTTCGACATGCTCTTCCGGTACAAGTACATCGGCCTGATCGCGCTGCTCGTCCTCCTGCTCAATCTCGTGAACACGACCGGCGAGTACATCCTCGGTAAACTGGTGGAGGGACACGGCGAGGCGACCGCCGATGAGGTGATCCAGGCGGCCATCGGCTCGGGAACGACGGCCTCCATCGGGGACCAGGAGTTCGGCGACCCGAACGCCACCGAGACCCGTGAGGAGATCGAGGGGAACGTCATCGGCCGCTTCTACGCGGACTTCTTCCTGTGGGTGAACCTCCTGGGGATGTTCCTGCAGCTGTTCATCGTCGGGCGGTTGATCAAGTGGTTCGGGATCAAGGCGGGGCTTCTCTGGCTGCCCATCGTAGCACTTGGAACCTACGCGCTGATCTTCCTGGCCCCCGCCATCCGCTACGCGCGGATCGGCAAGACCGCCGAGAACGCGTCGGATTATTCGGTCAACAAGACGACGATCCAGATGCTCTTCCTGCCGACGACGCACGAGATCAAGTACAAGGCGAAGCAGGTCACGGACAGCTTCATGCAGCGGATTGGGGACGTCGGTTCGGCGGTCGTCGTGTTCCTGGGGACACAGGTCTTCACGTTCGGCACCAAGGGGTTCGCCGCGCTCAACCTGGCGATCATCGCGATCTGGTTCGTGGTCGTCTTCATGATCGTCCGCGAGCACTCCGAGATCGAGAAGGGGAACCGTCCGGAGATCTCCGGGGTGCCGGAGAGAGTGCGAGAGCCCGTGGCCGGCTGAGGTCTGCTCGCGCGCGGCTGTTCAGGGGCCACGTGGGGCCCCGGTACAGGGGACGGGTATGGAACGGATCCTCAAGCGGTTCGTCGACGTGCGGAAGCGCGAGGTCGAGCCCGCGCTGCTGTTCTTCCTCTTCTGGTTCCTCGTAATCGTCGTCTTCTGGGTTCTCAGGCCGATGAAGGTCGGTCTGTTCATCGATCCGCTCGGCGACCGCGGCGCGGAGCTCGAGCTCTACGCCAAGCTCGGCAACATCGGCGTCGCCATCGTCGCGGTGGCGCTGTTCAGCTGGCTGTACAATCGGCTCGGGAGCAAGCGCCTGATCCCCGCCTTGTGCGCGATCTTCCTGGCAGGGCTGGTATGGTTCGCAATCACGCTGCCCTCCCCGGCCGCGCCAGGCGCACCCAAGTACTGGGCCTTCTACCTGTTCGGCGACGCGTGGTCGACAGTCTGGGTCACCACCTTCTGGGCGTTTCTCAACGAGATGACATCTACGGACCAGTCCAAGCGCCTGTACGGTCTCATCGGAGGGGGCGGAATCATCGGGGGTCTGGTCGGTGCGACCGTGGTCGCGACCACGATCGAGGATCTCGGCATCGGGACGCTGATCATGGGAACGGCCGGGGCCACGGTGATTCTCGGACTGATCGCCTTCCGGATCGAGACACTCGCCCGCCGGGACGACATCCCGATCGGCCGCGAGCTGGCGGAAACCCGGATCGTGGCGTCTACCGACAAGCGGGCCAACGCGGCGCTGGAAGGCGCCCGGCTCTCGTTCGCTTCGAAGTACCTGTTCGCGATCGTCATGATCGTATTCCTGTACGAGTTCGCCTCGCAGATCCTGGACTATCTGTTCAAGAACGAGCTCGAGAGCGTGCAGGGCGCGGAGGAAACGTCCGCGTTCTATGCGAACATCGGCGTGATCATCAATACCGTCAGCGTGATCACCCAGTTCTTCCTGGTCTCGTTCATCATGCGCCGGTTCGGGATCACCACCGCTCTGCTCGTCCTGCCAGCCGCGATGATGATCTCCAGCGGGATCTACTTCGCCGTCCCGGCGCTGTGGGCCGGATCGCTGCTCACGATCTCCGACAACTCGCTCAACTACTCGATCAACCAGACCTCCAGGGAAACACTTTACGTACCGACCGAAGCGGACGTGAAGTACAAGGCGCGCGCGTTCGCCAACATGTTCGTGCAACGGTTCGGGAAGGGCATCGCGATCCTGATGGCGCTCGGGCTGACGGCGGTACCCATCCGGTTCCTGACGTTCCTCGCGGTCGGGGTCATCGTGATCTGGGCGGGCTTCGCCTGGTACGCGGGGCGGCGCTTCGACGAGCAGACCAGCGAAGAGCCCGAGCCGACGGTCAGGCTGAGGACAGCTTGACGGGCGGACGCCGAAGATCCACACTTTCGGTCTGTCCACGAATCGTCAGGAGACCTCCATGCCGCTCGCGACCGATCGCGTCGAGACCCGGCTCCCCGATCTAAAGCCCGCGCTGACGGAGGCGCAGGCGCGCGCGGAAGCCGCGCGCTGCCTGTTCTGCCACGACGCCCCCTGCGTCGCGGCCTGCCCCACTGCGATCGACATCCCGATGTTCATCCGGCAGATCCACTCCGGGAATCCCGTGGGCGCTGCGCGCACGATCTTCGAGGCGAACCCGTTGGGCCATTCGTGCGCGCGGGTATGCCCCGTGGAAGTGCTGTGCGTGGGGGAGTGCGTCTACAACGCGAAGGGGGAGCCCCCGATCATGATCGGAAGGCTTCAGCGTCACGCCACCGATCACGTCGTCCACGCCGGGATCCAGCTCTTCGCGGCGGGCGCGCCGACGGGCCGCGCAATCGCCTGCGTAGGTGGAGGGCCGGCTTCGCTGGCGTGCGCCCACGAGCTCGTGCGGCTCGGGCACCGGGCCGTGATCTTCGAGAAGGGAACCTGGCCGGGAGGGCTCAACACCGACGGAGTCGCACCTTACAAGATGCACGCCGAAGAGAGCCTCGCCGAGGTCCAGTGGCTCTCCGAGATCGGGATCGAGTGGCGCCTCGGGGTGGAAGTCGGTCGGGACGTAACGTGGGCCGACCTGGAGCGCGAGTTCGACGCCGTGTTCCTGGGCGCAGGACTCGGAGCCGACTCTGCGCTCGGAATCGAGGGCGAGGAGCTGCCCGGGGTGTGGGGCGCGACCGCGCTCATCGAGGCGATCAAGACCGGCCGGCGGGTGGATCCGGCGGCGGTGTACTCGGCGGTGGTCATCGGCGGCGGGAACACCGCGATCGACGCGGCGCGGGAGCTCAAGCTGCTCGGGGTGCCCGAGGTGCGGGTGGTGTATCGCCGCGGACCGGAGAGCATGTCCGCGTACGCGCACGAGCGCGAGCATGCGACTGCGGAGGGCGTCGCGTTCACGTGGCGCGCGCTGCCGATCGCGTTCGAGGGGAACGGGCGGCTGACGGCCGTGCGGCTGACGGCGGTCGACCGCGGCTGCAACCCCGTCGGCGAGCCGTTCCGCGTACCGGCGGACCTGGTTGCCGTGGCGGTTGGCCAGAGCCGGCTGGAGACGATGCTCGCGGCGATCCCGGGCGGCATCGCGCACGAGAACGGACACGTCAGGGTCGACGAAGCGACCGGCCGCACGTCGAACCCGAAGTACTGGGCGGGCGGCGATCTCGCCAACGGCGGGGCCGAGGTCGTCAACGCGGCGGCCGAGGGCAAGGGGGCCGCACAGAGTATCCACGAGTGGCTAAGCCGAAATGGAGGGCCGCGATGAGGATGGGCAATCCCGGCGACGAAGGACCGCGGAGTAATGGCGGACCGCGCGGCCACGGCGTCCCGCGGCCGCCCCGCCCGGTCGACCTGTCCGTCGAATGCGGGGGGATTCGCTCGCCGAACCCGTTCTGGTTGGCCAGCGGTCCGCCCACGAACACCGCAGGCCAGGTCATGCGGGCCTTCGACATGGGCTGGGGGGGCGCCGTCTGGAAGACGCTCGGCGACCCGATCACGAACACGGCCTCGCGCTATGGCGCCATCGAGTACCAGGGCCGGAACGTCGCGGGGTTGAACAATATCGAGCTGATCACCGACCGGCCCCTGGAGGTCAACCTCCGGGAGATCGCGGAGGTCAAGCGGCGCTATCCCGGCCACGCGCTGGTGGCCTCCCTGATGGTCGAAACGCGGGATGACTGGCGCGACATCATCCGGAAGACCGAGGACACGGGGTGCGACGGCTTCGAGCTGAACTTCGGCTGCCCGCATGGGATGTGCGAGCGCGGCATGGGCTCGGCGGTGGGGCAGGAGCCGCGGGTGCTCGAGGAGATCACCGGATGGGCGAGCGAGTTCTCGTCGATCCCCGTGCTCGTCAAGCTCACGCCCAACATCACCGACATTCTGAATCCCGCCATGGCCGCCCAGCGGGGCGGCGCAGACGGTGTTTCGCTCATCAACACGATCAAGAGCGTGATCGCGGTCGACCACGACACGTTCAGCCCGATCCCATCGGTCGCCGGCCAGGGGACCTCGGGGGGCTACTGCGGCCCGGCGGTCAAGCCGATCGCGCTCCACATGGTGACCCGGCTCGGCAAGGCCGAGGAGTTCCATCTGCCGGTCTCGGCGATCGGCGGGATTCACACATGGGAGGACGCGCTCGACTTCCTGCTCATGGGAGCGTCCTCGCTCCAGGTCTGCACCGCGGTCATGCACTACGGGTTCCGGATCGTGCAGGAGATGACGCGGGGGCTCGAGGAGTGGATGCGGGAGAAGGGGTACGCGCGGATCGAGGAGTTCCGCGGCCGCGCGCTCCCCAACTACGAAGAGTGGGGCGACCTCGATCTCAACTACCGTATTGTCGCCGAGATCGATCCCGCGCTCTGCATCGGGTGTCAGCTCTGCTACGCGGCCTGCGAGGACGGCGCGCACCAGTGCATCGCGCTGCCGACCGGCACGCGCGTGCCGCGCATAAAGCAGGACGAGTGCGTGGGGTGCAACCTGTGCCAGATCGTGTGTCCCGTGGAGGGTTGCATCACGATGGTCGAGGTGGATCGGGGCCTGCCGCGGGAATCGTGGAACGACAGGGTCGCGGCCGGCACGGCGGGCGCGGGGGGACGGCACTGAACTTCGGTCTCGGTCTACACATTTAGGATTCAGCCCGCGGATCGCTTACGTGGGGTAACGAGCCGGGTCGGAAGAGAAGAACGCCATGAACAAGAAGTGTACGCTGCTGGTAGCCTACACGGTTACGCTCTCCGCTGCCTGTGATGATCACAGCACGGGGCCGGAAGCTGACGATGCGTCCCTCAACGGTCTCTTCTACGGGACCGTAGAAGGCCTCGAGGTCGACAGAGACAATCCATTCTCCCACACCGTGAATCTCACTCTGACCGAATACCTGGGCACGCTGAGCGGCTCGTTTTCGATCACGGGCGCGTACGGATCCGGTACGGTCACCGGGACGATCGACGGACCCACGGTCTCGTTCGCCTTCCATCAGACCGATCCCTGCCCGGGGAACTTCACCGGCACGGCGACGTTCGACGGCGACCGGCTCATCGGCACATTCTCGGGCGCGGGCTGTCGTGGAAATGTCACGGCGAATCTCGAGGTGAATCGAACGCCGCCGGTGATTCCGCTGTCATGACGGTGGGGAATGTGTAGTTCGGACATGCGCACCCGGTGACGGAAGCACGGCCCGTGCGGGGCCCCGATCGCGCGGAGCTCCTCCAGTCCCCCTACGCCAACGAGGATCTCGTCCCGACCACGCCAGAGGAGCGGCGCTGGTCGCGCTGGAACATCGCGGCGCTGTGGATCGGGATGGCGGTCTGCATTCCCACCTACATGCTGGCGTCAGGCCTCATCGCGAGCGGGATGTCGTGGTGGCAGGCCCTCCTCACGATCGCAGCCGGAAACCTGATCGTCCTCGTTCCCATGCTCCTGAACGGCCACGCCGGCACGAAGTACGGGGTCCCATTCCCGGTCCTGCTCCGGGCGCCGTTCGGCCTCCTCGGCGCCAACGTCCCCGCGCTCCTCCGCGGTCTCGTTGCGTGCGGATGGTTCGGAATCCAGACCTGGATCGGCGGCCACGCGCTCTATGCGCTTGCGCGCGTGATCTGGCCGGGGATGGCGGATGCGCCCGGGATCGGCCTGCTCGGGATCAACGCCTGGGAGCTGCTCGCGTTCCTCGCCTTCTGGGGACTCAACGTCTGGATCGCATGGGCGGGGACCGAGGGCATCAAGTGGCTCGAGGCCTGGGGCGCGCCGCTCCTCCTGGTCATCGGACTCGCGCTCCTCGCTTGGTCGATGACGGTGCCGGGTGGGCTCGGGCGGGCGCTCGCCTTCAGCGAGCAGTTTTCGCGCCCGTCACTGGCGGTCGCGGACGGACGCGTGACGCTCACGTCGCTCGCCGACGACGGCGCGGCGCGCGCGTCCGAGGCGCGGATCGGCAC
>DASRVB010000012.1:0-6013 GCA_035687725.1 Gemmatimonadota bacterium | reverse complement strand
GATCGAGAAGCGCGTCAAGGTCGTGGGTCCGAACGACTCGATCGGCGTCCGCACCTGCGCATACTTCTCGATCAGTTACGACCACCGGGTGGTCGACGGCGCGACCGCCGACCACTTCATGCTCGTGGTGAAGGACAAGCTGGAGAACTTCAGCGACCCGTCGCTGAAGTAGCGCCAGGTCCCAGATCCCCGCAGGCGACGATCGCGGTCGGATCGCCCGCGCCGCGGACCCGCACAGCCCTGTTGGGGCGCTCGGGCCCCAGCACGGCTCGGTCGACTACTCGCTGGAAATCTCCGTCGCCCTCCTCGCCGGCCGTGATCTCTCCGAGTTGCGTAATCACCGGACCGGAGCTCGCGCACGTCCCTTCGACGATCTCCGCGACGTACGGCAGCCCGCTGTTCGCGCCGTGTATCTCGACCGCCACGGTCGTGCCGGCCGCGCCCGGGGTCAGGCTGACGGTCCCGATCACGTCGGTTCCGCCGCGTGCTTCGAGCTCGGCGCGCAGGACGGGAAACTCCGACGCCGGGACCGAATCCGAGGCCGCCGGGTCCGCGAGTGACTCGGGAACGCCCGGCGCATCGGCGGTGAAGCCGTCGGCGGCATCCGGGTCGTCTTCGTCCGAACCCGCCTCGCACGCCAGGGCTACGGCAAGGCACAGCGCGGCGCAGGCGGCCGTCCTTCGAAACGCACCGATCCCGGAATTCCTCAGCCAGTCGAAGCGCACCTTTCGACCTCCCTCCCGTCGTTGGTGGACCTGTTACTCTAATCCTATTCGACCCGCGCTGCCCGCGTTGTCAGCTCTATGCCCGCTTGTGCGGCCTCGATCCGCCATTTTACTATGGCGCGGATGAGCCGTGACTCGCTCCATCGGCTGGGGCAGACCCGCACTGCCCGCATCGACGGAGTCTACGCGGCGACCGCCTGGGCGTATTCGAGGTCCTCGACAAGACGGTTCGGACCTTCGGTTGGTCCGAGGTCATCCCCCGCACCTCGCCCGTCCTGCTGATCGTCGGTCTGGTGGTCGTGACCTTCACGGCGTGGGCCTGCGGAGGTCGGGAGGTGGGGGAGAGCACGGGCTGATGCGCGCTGGTGGCTGGGCGAGCTATGGCTCGAGCTCGGGGATCGCGATCGAGCAGCTGCGTACTGGCGATCTCCATGGTGGGATCCAGCGGCCGGCGAACGCCTGCGCGCCCTGGAGTCGGGCTAGGCCAGGAGGCACCACGCCGCTTCAAGTATAGGCTCAGGCGATAGAACCTAGCTCGTCGTGCGGCAACGGCTTCAGCCACTCACGCGCATCGCGCGCCCGAGTCGCCGGGAAGTGCCGCACCTCGGTCGCGCCGGCGGGAGCGGACCTGAGTGCGGCCTTCAGCCATCCCTGATCGCCGACGACGGCCACCCGCTCCACCCTTCCCGCGAGACGGGCGGCGAGCGGGAGCTGAGAGCGCAGCGAGGCGGCCTCCAGAAACCCTAGCCCTTCGACCAGGATCAGGAGCCGGAGGGCGCCGTGGCGCGAGACGATCTCCTCCGCCCGGTCGGCGAGCTCCGCCGGAGAGGTGCCGCCGGCCCTGCCGCCCGAAACGCGGAGCGCCAGGACCGGTCCCGCGCTTTCCTCGAGGACGTGGATGATCGGCAACCCGCCGGCCCGGCTACTTGGCGGCTTTGCCCAGACCGAGCTTGGATTCGACGGGCCGCAGGAAGGAGATCACGTTCTCGATGTGCTTGTCGAGCGGGACGCCCAGATCGTCGGCCGCCCGCTTCAGCGCGTCCCGGTCGATCGCCTCGCAGAACGTCTTGTCCTTCAACTTCTTCTTGACGGATTTGAGCTCCAAGTCCTTGAATGAGCGACTGGGCCGCACGAGGGCGCAGGCCACGAGGAACCCGGCCAGCTCGTCCACGGCGTACAGCGCCTTCTCCATCCTGGTCTCCCGAGGGACGCCCGTGTAGTCGGCGTGGCTCAGGACGGCGCGTCGCACCTCCCGCGGCCAGCCCTGCTTGTCCAGGATCTGGACGCCGACGAAGGGATGCCCGTTCTCTCCCTGGTGCTTCTCGTAGTCGAAGTCGTGGAGGAGTCCGACGATGCCCCACATCTCGGCATCTTCCCCGAACTTCTGCGCGTAGCCGCGCATCGCCGCTTCCACGGCCAGCATGTGAGCGCGCAGGCTTTCGCTGTCCGTGTACTCCGTCACCAGGCGCCACGCGTCGTCGCGGCTCTTTCCATCGATGGGCATCGGGTCCTTTTCTCTCGTCGGTATGTGATGTGGTGCGCGCTATACGGGTCGGACGACCGAAATATAACCGTCCCGCGGCGATGCTCCCAACTCGGAGTCCCTGCGCCGGTTGCCCGGCTCCGAGGGCTCGCCGTACCTTGCCGCGCGTGAATCCCGAAGCCCAGGCGGAGCGCACGATCCGGGGGCTCGAAGCCCCCGTCCTCCTCGAGATGTACCGGCACATCTACGCCGCGCGCCGGATCGACGACAAGGAGATCCAGCTCAAGCGGCAGAACCGGATATTCTTCCAGATCTCCGGCGCGGGACACGAGGCCGTTCTAGCGGCGGCGGCGACCCTTCTCAGGCCCGGCGAGGACTGGCTCTACCTCTACTACCGCGACCGGGCCCTGTGCCTGGGTCTGGGGATGAGCTACGACGCGATGTTCCTCCAGGCGGTCGGCGCGGCCGCGGACCCGCAGTCGGGCGGCCGGCAGATGCCGTCTCACTGGGGGTCGAAGGAGCTGAACATCGTCTCCACCTCGAGCCCCACCGGGACGCAGTTCCTCAACGCGGTCGGATGCGCGGAGGCCGGCTGGCGGATGGCGCAGATCCCGGGTCTGGAGGATCACGGTGAGCCCGACGAGATCGTGCTGGTGAGCTCCGGCGACGGGACGACCAGCGAGGGCGAGTTCTGGGAGTCGCTCAACACCGCTTCCAACCTGAAGCTTCCCGTGCTCTACCTGATCGAGGACAACGGTTACGCGATCAGCGTTCCCGTCGAGGTGCAGACCGCGGGCGGGTCGATCTCCAAGCTGGTGCGCAGCTTCCCGAGCCTCCACGTGGAGGAGGTCGACGGATGCGATCCGGTCGCGTCCTACGAGGCGCTCGACCGGGCGATCGCGTGGTGCCGCGACCGCAGCGGCCCGGCCCTCGTGCACGCGCAGGTCATCCGGCCCTACTCCCACTCCCTTTCCGACGACGAGCGCATGTATCGGCCGGATCGGGAACGTGAGGAGGAGGCCGCGCGGGACCCCTTCACGACGTACCCGCGGCGGCTCGTGGAGGAAGGGATCGCCACGGAGGATGAGCTGCAGGCGATCCGGGAGGAGATCGATCGCGAGATCGAAGCTGCCACCGAGCGCGCGATCGATGCGCCGCAGCCCGCCCCCGAGACGGCGCTCCAGTTCGTGTACTCACTCGAGGTCGATCCCACGGCGGAGGCGTTCTCGAGCGAGCCCCGCTTCGAGGGAGAGGCGACGACGATGGTCGATCTCCTCAACGCCGCGATGAAGGACGAGATGGACCGTGATCCCCGCATCGTCGTCTTCGGCGAGGACGTCGCCGACGCCTCGCGCGAGCGGGTCCTCGACGAGGTAAAGGGCAAGGGCGGCGTATTCAAGGTCACGGCCAACCTCCAGCGCCGGTTCGGCGGAATCCGGGTCTTCAACTCGCCGCTGGCGGAGGCGAACATCGTCGGCCGCGCGGTGGGGATGGTCACGCGCGGTCTCAAACCGGTCGTCGAGATCCAGTTCTACGATTACATCTGGCCGGCCTACCACCAGATCCGGAACGAGCTGGCGGTCCTGCGCTGGCGCTCGAACAACGATTTCTCGGCGCCGGTCGTCGTGCGCGTGCCGTGCGGCGGGTACCTGAAGGGCGGGGCCATCTACCACTCGCAGTCGGGCATGACGCTGTTCACGGCCAACCCCGGCCTCCGCGTGGTGATGCCGGCCACCGCCGAGGACGCGAACGGCCTCTTGCGCACAGCGATCCGCTGCGACGACCCCGTCATGTTCCTCGAGCACAAGCACCTCTATCGCCAGGCCTACAACAAGGGCCGCTATCCGGGACCTGACTACATGATCCCGTTCGGGCGCGCGGCGACGCTCCGGGAGGGGAGCGACCTGACCCTCGTCACCTACGGCGCCACGGTCCAGCGCTCGCTGGTCGCCGCCAAGGAGCTGGCGGACAAGGAGGGGATCGAGACCGAGGTGCTCGATCTCAGGACGCTCTCTCCCTTCGACTGGGAGGCGATCGCCGCTTCGGTGCGGCGAACGAGCAAGGCGCTGATGGTCTACGAAGACCCGATCTCGTGGGGCTTCGGGGCCGAGATCGCGGCCCGCATCGCGGACGACCTGTTCGAGTGGCTGGACGCGCCGGTCCGGCGGGTGGCGGCGCTGGACTCCCAGGTCGGATACGCGCCGGCGCTCGAGGACGCGATCCTGCCGCAAGTCGAGGACATCCGCGCCGGAATTCGCGAGCTTGCCAGATACTGACGAGGTGACGTGCGGACGAGACTGGGAGTCGGGATCCTCTTCGGGTTGCTCTGCGGCGCCGTGCCGGCGTGGAGCCAGGAGGGCGATTCGATCACGCTCCTCGTGTCGGTCTCGGGGCGGGAGCTCTCAGTGTGGCGCGGGGAGGACGTACTCCACCGCTTCCCGGTGGGCGTGGGGACGGGCGCGCGGCTGAGCCGCGCCGAGGGCGACGGATGGAGTTTCAGCACCCCGACCGGCGTTTTCGAGATCGGGCGCAAGAAGAAGGATCCCGTCTGGTACGCCCCCGACTGGTACTACGTCGAGCGCGGCCTGCCGGTCCCGCCGGCGTACAGCGACGAGCGGTACCGGCGCGGCATCCTGGGGGACTATGCGCTCTATCTCAGCGACGAGATCGCCATCCACGGCACCCAGGACGAGAGCTCGGTCGGCCGGGCCTCCAGCCACGGCTGCCTGCGGATGCGGAACGCGGACATCGCGATCGTCTTTCCCCTCGTTCAGGTAGGGACGAGAGTCGACATCGTCCCCTGATCCCATGACCGCCGATCGCGAGCAGCTGGAGCGGGCGATCCAGGCGCAGGAGTCGCTGCGCGGGACGCTGGGCGACGAGATGGTCGAGGCGGCCATCACGGCGCTCCGCGACAAGCTCGCGGCCCTCGGACCGCCCGAGGAGGAGGCGCGCCGCCAGGTGACGATCCTCTTCGCCGACGTCTCGGGCTTCACCGCCCTGGCCGAGACGCGCGACGCCGAAGAGGTAGGCGAGGCGATGAACGAGCTGTGGCGGCGCGTGGACGCCGTCATCCTCGAGCACGGCGGGATTATCGACAAGCACATGGGGGACGCGGTCATGGCGCTGTGGGGCGCCAGCGGTGCGCGCGAGGACGATCCGATCCGAGCCATCACCGCCGCGCTCGAGATCCAGCGCCAGATCGACGGCCTCCGGCTCGCCGGCCGGCCGCTGTGCGTGCGCGTCGGAATCAACACGGGCATGGTGCTGGTGGGCCGCGTGGGCTCGCGCGGGGAAACCACGGTAGTTGGCGACGCGGTCAACGTGGCCAGCCGGTTGGAGGAGCTGGCGGCTCCGGGCGCGATCCTGGTCTCGCACGACACGTACCGTCACGTCCGCGGGGTGTTCGACGTGCGAGAGGAGGCGCCGGCGATGGTGCGCGGCCGCGGGGAGCCGGTGCGCGTCTACACCGTGCTGGCCGCCAAGCGCAAGGCGTTCCGCCTTTCCACGCGCGGCGTGGAGGGTATCGAGACGCGGATGATCGGCCGCGAGGCCGAGCTCAAGGCGCTCCTGGAGCTGCTGCACGAGACGATCGAGGAGCGAGAGCCGCGGGTGGTCACGGTCTACGGCGATGCGGGCCTCGGCAAGTCCCGGCTCATGTTCGAGTTCACGAGCGCCGTCGAGCTCCTCCCCCAGCGCGTGTGGATGTTCGCGGGCCGGGCTCACCAGGAGATGCCGGCCCTCCAGTACGCGCTCGTGCGCGACCTGTTCGCGTCGCGGTTCGGGATCCAGGAAAGCGACCCCA
>DASRVB010000011.1:0-5475 GCA_035687725.1 Gemmatimonadota bacterium | reverse complement strand
GGGAAGGGCGCGGCCTACAACCTCGCCCAGGACGAAGCCTGGACCCACGAGGAGCTGATCGGCGGAATCGCCGGCATGCTGGGTGTCGAGGCCGCGCTCGAGCGCCGGCCGCGCGAGGAGCTCGTGCGGGCCAGCGTGTTCCCGGCCTGCGCGCCGCTGGCGAACCCCTGGATGTCGTACCTGGATCCGGGCCTGGCCGCCCGGGAGCTCGGCTTCCGGGCGGGGACCTTCGAGGAGTGGCTTCCCGGCCTCGTGGCCACGGCCGCCGCCCGGCCCGCGCCGGAGGAATTCGTGGAGGCACGAGCCCGCGAGCTCGCGCTGGCGAAGGCGCCCCGCGCCTCAGTCTGACGCTTCAGCCTAGTGGTGGGACGCCGTCGTCGTCGGAGCGTCGGGCGGGCGGGGCGTGGGGGTGCCCGGCCGCCCCTGCTTGTACTTCACCTCGACCGTGTCCCGAATGGCCGAAAGCGGAACGCCTGCCTCGTACTGTCTCTTCGCCTCCCGGGCGATCGTTATGCAGATCCCTCAGGCGAATCCCATCGCGTCGGGAGACACTCTGGGGACCGCTCCTGTTCGGTCGATGATGTCGATGAAGCAATCGTAGTTCGACTCGTGGGCACTGCGCTCGTGCTCACATCCGCAGTAGCAGGGCATGTACTCCAGGACTTCGGGATGCTTCGCGGCGAAAAGGTACGCTTCGAGGACCTCGGGTTCCGCTTTCTCGACGCCAGCTGGAAACTGCACTCCCTCGATATTCACCCACTGCGTGTCCGCCGGCGCATGAACCCACCCTTCCACCCCGGCCGCCAATTGATCGACTCGCTCTTCCTCGCCGCACGCGAGTGGGAGCGCCAGCAGGACGACCAGCCAGATCTTCATTCCGATTGAACCTCCGCTAGGTCTTCTTCGAGCAACCGGGTGATCAACTTTATCAGCTCCTCGCGACATTTCTCGGGCTCCACATCGTATTCTTCGAGAAGGGACTGCTCGATGTCTCCCACCCGCACCGGGCGCTTCAGGAGCTCCCAGATCCGTGCTGCGACGTTTCCCAGACCGAAATAGATCCCCTTGTCCAGATGGAGCAGGATAATCTCTTCCCCGAGGTCGGCACCCATCAGGCGGGGCTTGGCGATCACCAGGGTATCCCGCGTCAGCTCCATAGCCATAGAATCTACCGCGTATCCGCTTCAAAGGCTTCATGGTGCGCGCCCTACCGCGTGGCCGTATTCCATCGTCTCAAACATCACGGGCTCCAATCCTCCCTCGATCACCTCCTGCTCGAGCCGACCCTTGGTGAAAAAGTGCGCGTAGAACGGAAGCAGGCAATCTCCGAGGTCTACGCGCTCGCGCCTCAGGAGCCAGGCTGAAGCCTTGCCCACTCGTGCCACCCAGCGGTGGTACCGTGCCTTTTCGCTCGTCGTGTAGAACGACAGCAGGATCGGCGCGCCGGACTTCATCCTCTGCCGCAACTCGCGAAGGAACCGGACACGCCGCTCTCGGCCCCGGATATGCATATATCCGCCCCAGCCGACGATGACGCCGTCGTACGTATCGTCGATGTCCGGACCATGATCCCAGGGCGCAGATCGCACGTCCGGGACCATGCCCTCCCGCACCAGCAAGTCGTTGGCAAAGCGCACGAGATCCGGGTGGGCGTCGAAGGCATCGACCTCGAAGCCCTGCCGTCGCAGGGCGATGAGCTCGCGACCGCCTCCCGCGGCAACAAGCAGGATCCTCCGACAGCTCGTGAAGTGTTCGTCCACGGCCTTCTTCTCCCAGGGGAAGAGGCCGCTCTTGTTGTACTCGTCGGTCCTGTAGAACCGCTCCCGACTGAAATAGTGCTCACCAACGTCGTGCAGTTGCTCACGAGTCAACAGGCCGAGCCAGAGGCCCGTGTATACACTGCTCATGGCCGTCGAGAGAAGCTGCATCCCTCGCTGACTCTTGAAGTACACCCGGAGAAGCGATGATCTGGGAGGTTTGACCTCTATCGTGTCACCCGTTCGGGCCCGCTCCGCGAGAGAATCGGGTCGGGCCGGCGCCAGATACTCAGATGTCGGCGTGGTCTCGTTGTCCGCGCTCATCCGCCGCTCTTCCTCTGGGGTTCTGGTGCCAGCCCATGATCTCCTCGACGACCTCCGGAAGACGCTCCAAGTCCCGGACCAAAGGCATCCGATAGATCGGAACCTGCTCGGAAACAGCGGCGATCGAGTTCAACATCGCACCTGCCTCCGACGACCCGATCAGTCCGTCGGTCAGCTTCTTCCCGTGAATCAGGGCGGCAGCGGCTCTGGTCCCCTGCAGCCGTTCCCTTCGCACGGGTGACCCGTTCAGGAGGTCCGGTACCGGCTCCAGAGTGTAGACGGCTGCCAGCGGGACCGCATGCCACGCCAGGTGATCCCGGTGAAGATCGGTGATCGTCGTCTTGAATCCGGTGCGGAAGGTTGCCTCGGGAAAGGGCGGTCCGACACGCTCTGCCATGTCCCTCGACACCCGCACGCTGTGCACGCCGGGCCGCACAAGGGGAGAAGCGGAGGCATCGATCGCCACCAGATCGTCCGTCAGCAGGCGTGCTCCACGAGCCGTCAGCGCGAGCGCCAGCGTGGACTTCCCGAACAGCTTCGGAGCGATGAAGGCGACGCCCTGCTCGTCGATCGAGACAGCGCTGCCGTGTAGGCACAGGATCCCCCATTGCTGGAGGGCGAGGGCCATGACCGGCCCGAGCACGATCGCCCGTGCCATCTCTAGCAGCGTCTTCGGATCTTCCGGCTCGCTTCCCGGGAACCAGACGATCTCTCGCCCTCCCGCGAAGATCCCATAGCTTCCCGTCCCGCCGTATTCGAGGCACAGACCCTCCTCGACGCGGTGGAGTCGATAGACCCACCCGGGCTCGATCCAGCGCGTGCCGATCAGCTCGATCGACGCCGGGGGCCTGCCCGAATCGCACCGCAGCAGCCAGTCCGGCTCCGCCTCTCCGTCGGCGGCCGAAAGATCGGAGAATTCCAGCTCCGATCGTAGACGGCCGCCGAACACGAAATAGTCGTTCATGCATCCGGCCCATGATCGCGGAGCCAGCGAGCGAGGACGGTGGCCTTGTAGAGGCTCATCGCGTCGTAGTTCGCGTCATCGGATCCGGGATCGGCTGCAAGAAAACGAGCGTGGGTGGAGCGGAGGACCCCCAGATCCACGAAGTCGCCCAACCTGGACGAGGAGTCGTCGAAGAGGACCGGCTCCATGGCGCTCGCTTCGCCGCGCATGCCCCGGGCGAAGCCAAGACCGAGATTTCCTTTGGTCATCCGCCATTGCACGCTCGGCGGCAGAATCCCCTCCATGCCGCGCCGCTGGATCAATCGGGTCCAGCCGTCTGCGAGCTTCTGTTCCGGGGGGATCGCGATGCAGAACTCCACCAGCCGCCGATCGAAGAAAGGATAGCGCGTCTCGATGCCGAAGGCGGCCGCCTCGCCACCGATCAGCTCCATCGCGAACTGATACCGTGGGAGCGAGAGCACGCGGGCGTGGTCCTCACGGGCCGAATGGGCCCAAGCGTTCGGGAGCAGCGCACGTTCCCGCTCGGCGACTCGTGTCCTATCGGCGAAGTCCTTTCGAATCAAGGGACTCCAAGAATCTCCATTAGCTTTCCATTCCCGGTAGCGGCCCACGATTCGCTGGGGCAGGAACGTCCCGACGGAAGACCTCAGGAGGATCTTCCGCCGCGATCGGTTGAGTCCCCTGGCGACCTCCCGTGTGCCCCGCCACCAGCTCCTCCATCTGCCGGTCTGCGCAAGCCGGAGGAGCTGAGGGTACACCAGATGATTCGGAAACCAGCTGCGGACCGCCCCGTGCCGGTCCGTCAGTGCCTGGGCCTCCCGGACCATATCCGTCCAGCGACCATCGTTGGCGAGATCGATGAAGCGCTCGAACCCTTTGCTGACGACGCTGTCACCGTCCGTCCCATCGAGAAATACATGGATTCCTTCCCGCTGGGCGGCCTCGAACATGGCCCAGTGAACGTACAAGTTGAACGCCAGCGGAGGGGAGTCGAGATGCCGCATGACCCGGTCGTAATCCGCGAGCGGGGATATGCGATCGACCGCGATCCGATGGGACACGATGCCATCGACCGCGGCAACTTCCTTGATGTACTCACTTTCGTCGCCGAGCGACCGCTCTGCATCCGGCAACCCCGGGAATACGGCCGAAAAGGCGTGCATGGCCTGCGTCGGCGGCAGCAGGAGACGCGCCGCGCGGACGACGGAGGAGCTGTCCAGCCCACCGCTGAGTGCAGCACCCACGGGATCGGCCTCCCGGAGCCGGCAGCGCACGGCCTCGAGGAAGATCTCGCGGAAGGCATCCGCATACTGATCCTGCGTGGGATAGTGGACTTCCCTGGCCGGTTCGGGCTGCCAATGCCGATCGGTGCGGACACGCTGCGGAGAGACCTCGATGGAGAAGGCCGCTGGCAGCCGTCGGATGCCGCGGTAGAACGTTCGCTCCGGGTCGTCGAGGAAATTGTCCAGGTAGTACGCTACCTGGATTTCGTCCAGCTGCCGGGGCACCTCGGGAAGCGTGAGTAGCGCCTTGATCTCCGAGGCGAACGCGAAGACGCGATCGGACAAGTGGTAGTAGAACGGCCGAACCCCGAACGGATCCCGCGCGCAGAGGATCGTCTGGCGATCCCGATCCCAGATCGCGAACGCGAAGTCTCCGACGAGATGGCGCGGGGCATCGGCACCCCAGGTCCGATACGCGCGGAGGATCACCTGCTCATCGGTCAGCTCGGAGGAATTGGGCCGGAGATCCAGACTATCGAGGATCTCCCGGCGATTGTCGATCCGGGCGTCCGCCACGATGACCAGCCCGCCCTCTTCGGATCGAGCGATCGGCCCCGTGACTACGACCGAGGAGGTCTTGAGAAGGGCGCCGCCGAAGCCTATGGGGCCTTCGTTCCACAGCCAGGATCCGTGGGGAGCCCGATGGGCGAGGGGGGACAGCATCCGATCCAGCTGGACAGGCTCCGTGGATCGACCATCCCGAAAGAACAGGCCCGCAACGGCGCTCATGGCGCCACTCGGGCCCGCAAACAACAACGCCTGGAGCCCCGACCGAAATCCAACGGGATCAGAACTCCAGGCGTTTCAGCAAGCTACCAGCCGTTACGAAACGCCACCCTGACCTGGGGGAAGGCACTCGTCGCCCATCTTGAACAATCCTGGCGGGCAATCCTGGAACGGCTGGCCGTCGTGCGTGCCGGCGAGCTTCGCATTCGGAGCGCCCCCGGGATTCGGGTCGGACGAAGTCGCGGTCAGACGCTCCATCGTCCCGAACACTTCGAGTCGTGGAGTCTCCCAGTTCTTCTTCATGATCCCCTCTTTTCCAAGCGCAAGGTAAAAGATCGCCAATCTTTTGCCCCTGGATCAACATCCCTGGGAGCGTGATCGGAGTATAGTCGACCTCGTCCTTCCATTCAAGTAGGAAATA
>DASRVB010000010.1:0-5134 GCA_035687725.1 Gemmatimonadota bacterium | reverse complement strand
TCGACCAGCAACCGCTGCTCGGAGGTCAGGTCGAGATTCACGAGGTGAGGAAGGTCAGGCCCGCGTGCCGGCGTGCTCGCCGGCCCACTCGCGGATGTAATCGACGATCGACTGCGTGGTAGTGCCGGGGCCGAAGAGGCGTCCGGTGCCCATCTTCTTGAGCTCCGCCATGTCTTCCCTGCCGATGATCCCCCCGCCGGTCAGGAGGATCTCGTCCATCCCCTTCTCGCGCATGAGCTCGAGGACCCGCGGAAAGAGCGTCATGTGAGCCCCCGAGAGGATCGAGAGCGCGACCACATCGACATCCTCCTGGAGCGCGGTCTCGACGATCTTCTCGGGCGTCTGGTGGAGGCCGGTATAGATGACCTCCATGCCGGCGTCCCGAAGCGCCGCCGCGACCACCTTGGCCCCACGGTCGTGCCCGTCCAGGCCGGGCTTCCCCACCAGCACGCGGATCTTGCGTTCGTCCATCGCTCCTCCCGGAGGGTTTTCGGGGAACGCTCGGAAAGCCCGCCGAATCTATGCGCTCCGCGGGGCCTCAACAAACGGAGTCTGCCCCTGGCGCGAGAGGAGTTGCGCGTTGGATCGCGTACCTCGCTATCCACCGCCAGCGTTCGGGAATGATCCCTCTGCCGACGTCTCCGCGGAGACGTTCGGCCAGGGTCCCCACCGGCCGGCCAACACGAGGAGCGCGTAGTCGAGATCCAGCCGCTCGCCGTTCCAGGAGGAGGTGGGCGTACATGGATCGATCCCGAGCGCACGATGCCGTCGTTCCAGCTCGGCCACCGGGTCGTCCGGCACCGTCGGAGTGGCAGGCACCGCGGGCATCACGCTCCCGTCGGGCCTATGGAAGCGGACCCCATCCCGGGGGTCCAGCCTCACCCTCCACCCCTCCTCATGGACCAGCCGATGATGACGACGGCAGAGGAGCACCAGGTTCGCAAGCCGCGTGGCGCCTCCCCGCGCCCAGTGCGTGACGTGGTGGGCATCGCAGAAGCGGGCACGGCAGCCCGGAAAGCGGCAGCCCCTGTCGCGGTGATCCAGCGCGCGGCGGAGCGCCGGCGGCACCGTGCGGCGCCGCCGCCCGACGTCCAGCACACCTCCGCCCGGATCGTGCGTCATCTCCACGATGGCGGCGTCGCAGGCCAGCCGCCGGGCCGTCTCCGCGGAGACGTGCGGCCCGCCCTCGATCCAGGGAGTCTCCGCCGGTCGGTCCATCTCCTTCCCGGCCCGTGTCCCCGACAGCGTCTCCGCGGAGACGTGCACGACCACCTGGAACCGCTCCGCCCGATCCGTCACCCGGGCCTCCGCGCCTCCATCCATCGCCGCACCGAGCGCGGCCTCGGCCACGAGCCCCAGCGCGTCGGCGCGCCGCGCCGCGGCCGGTTCTTCGGGATCGATCGGCGTCGATTCCCGGAGCGCCTCGCCGGCGGATTCCAGCGCGCGGCATAGAAGCGTCCCCACCTCGGCGGGCAGCCGGCCCCGGATCGTCCACGTTCCGTCCTCTTCGGGGATCACCCAGAGAGCGCGCTCCTCGTGCCGCTCCTTCTCCCCGCGCTCGGCCAGCTTCGCAACGCGCAAGCCGCCGACCAGCCGCTCCAACTGGGCTGCCGTCGCGTGCCGCGCCACCTCCACGAGGTCCGCTTCGTTGTCAGGCGTCGCCACCCGCGTGATCGCCCGCGCGACCGAATAGCTGAGCTCGCCCCGTTCGAGGGCCGCGCTCAGCTCGGGCAGCTCACCCAGCGCCCGCGCGACCCGCACCTTCTCGCGCGCCGCACCGGGGACGATCCCCGTCCGCCAACTCAACCAGCCGGCGCAGGTCAGGAAGCCCTCCGCTCGCCAGCCCTCCGAGGCATCGAAGGCGCGGATCAGCTCCAGCAACCGATAGGTGGCGGCCTGGATATGGGCCGAAAGGCGCGCGATCTCGTCACCCACACGGGCCTGCTCGCGGCGCCGCGCGGGCATATCCTCGCGACCGACGGACCCGTCCAACGACCGGACATGCAAGGGAGGGATGGAACCAAAGCGGGCGGGATCGGAACGGGCAAAATCAATCATGGCTCCTCCCCGCGTTACCCGAAAGTATACCGAACATCGACGGAAAAGTCAAGCGGGGAGAACGGGTATGGAGTTCCTGCGGGAGGAGCCTAGGACCGGGCTCTTGCGAACTTCATATGCACGACTGCGTCGGCCGGAACCGTGCGGACGAGCGCGAGACCGTGAAGATCGGGTCCCATCCCCTCGAAGAGCCGCTCGCCCCCGCCGAGGAGGATCGGAACGAGGTGAAGATCCATCTCGTCGACGAGTCCGGCCCGCAGGTACTGCTGTGCCACGTCCGCGCCCCCCGCGAGCGCCACATCCTGGCCGCTGGCCGCCTCCAGCGCCAGCTCTAGCGCCGACTCGATGCCGTCGGTCACGAACGTGAACGTCGTTCCGCCCTTCCGCTCGAGCGGTTCGCGCGCGTGGTGGGTGAGGACGAAGACCGGATGGTGGAAGGGCGGAGCGTCACCCCACCAGCCGTTCCAGGGATCGTCGGGATTCCATGGACCGGGATGGCCACCGAACATGTTCCGTCCCATGATCGTGGCGCCGATCCCCGCCTGCTCTTCCTCGACGATCTTCGAGCTTTCGTTGACCTCGCCACCCGGAAGTCCATGTGGCGCACGCCATGCGGCGAGCTGGACTACCCAATCGTGGAGGGCATCGCCGCCGATCCCGAGCGGGTTGTCGAGGCTCTGCTCGGGGCCGGCGGTGAAGCCGTCGAGGGACATCGAAATTCGGAAACGTAATAGCGAAACGGGCAGTTTAGGCGGACTCATCTGGGGCGAGATAGTAGACCGGTCGAAGAGGGAGAATTCTCCTCTGCAGCTCGGGTATCTGTGAGTAGTGTTCAATCCAAAGGTCGAACAAGCGCTTCAGATCCAACAACATGATCCGGCGCTTTTCTTGCCTGCGCGCCTCCTCTTGAGCCTCACGCGTGAATCCTCCCGTAGAAACAAACAACCCCACGTCCGTATCTCCCAAGAGTGCCATGAAACCGCGCACTCCATCAACGGCGACTTTATCACTACGACGTTTTACCTGCGCCTTTATGCGGGGACCTTTCACTCCTAAGGGGTCGACATGCGCTACGATGTCGATTCCCTTGTCGGGCCCTGGCGGCGAGACCCAGTCAACGTGATACCCCATACCGCGCAGCAGGCCGGCCACGACCTCTTGAAAATCATACGGATTCATGTTTTCGAGGAAAATCTCGATTTCGGTCCATGCGGCTTCCTCCGCTTCCTCCAGCGTAGCGACGGCTTGGCTGGACTCTTCTTCTTCCGGTTCTTCCGCAGGTTGGGAGGCTGCCCACTTCTTGTAAAGCCGATTGACTTCTCTCATGAATTCTTCGGGATTCGGAAGGCTTACGTATGCCCGGCGACCCTCATCGGTAAGCAGCCACGTTCCCTTGTTCTTGATGAGCCAACCGGCCTTGACGACCCCGATCGTCGAGAACCGAACGATCTTTTCATAACGACGGATGTCTTGGTGATTCGGATAGAATGAATTTTCGAACTGGGTCGGCGGCACGACCTGTTCCAAACGAAGCAGCACGTCTTTCGCTGGGAGACCATCCGGATGGTCAAGAAGGATCTGAAAGACGCCTCGAACAAGCTCACCAGACCGCTTCTTCGTGATTTCAGCCATCTAGAAGATTTCCGGCTCGCGCCAGGTTCCATACTCGCCCTTCATCAGCTCGACCATCTCGCCCACGGTCGCGTACGCGCGGACGCACTCGAGAACGGGCTCCATCAGGTTCTTCTCCGCGCGGATCGCGGCACGCAGGGATTCCATGGCGGACTCGTACCGCGCGGCGTCGCGCTCGGCGCGCACCTTCCGCAGCCGCTCGATCTGCTCGCGCTCGTAGCGGGGGTCGATCCGGAGGATCGGGATCTCGAGCGTCTCGCCATGCTCGACGAATTCGTTGACGCCGACGATCACGCGGCGCTTCGTGTCGATCTCCTCCTGGTAGCGGCTCGCGGCCTCGGCGATCTCGCGCTGGAAGAACCCGGACTCGATCCCGGCCACGACCCCGCCCATGTCCTCGATCTGGCGGAAGTACTCCTCGGCCTCGTCCTCCATCCGCTGCGTCAGCGCCTCGACGAAGTACGATCCGCCCAACGGGTCGATCACGTTCGGCACCCCCGATTCGTAGGCGATCACCTGCTGGGTGCGGAGCGCGATCTTGACGGCCTTCTCGGTGGGCAGCGCGAAGGTCTCGTCCATCGAGTTCGTGTGGAGCGACTGCGTGCCGCCCATGACCGCCGCCAGCGCCTGGATCGCCGTCCGCACGATGTTGTTCTCGGGTTGCTGCTCGGTCAGAGAGCACCCCGCCGTCTGGGTGTGGAACCGCATGAGGAGCGAGCGGTCCTTCTTCGCGCCGTAGCGCTCCTTCATGTGGCGCGCCCAGATCCTGCGCGCGGCGCGGTACTTGGCGACTTCCTCGAAGAAATCGTTGTGCGCGTTCCAGAAGAACGAGAGCCGAGGCGCGAACGAGTCCACGTCGAGGCCGGCGGCGATCCCGCGCTCCACGTACGTGAACCCGTCGGCCAGCGTGAACGCGAGCTCCTGGACCGCGGTCGAGCCCGCCTCACGGATGTGGTAGCCCGAGATCGAGATCGGGTGCCAGAGCGGCGCCTTCCGCGTGCACCAATCCATCATGTCGACGACGATCTTTAGGTGCGGCTCGGGCGGGAACAGCCACTCCTTCTGCGCGATGTACTCCTTCAAGGGGTCGGTCTGGATCGTGCCCCGAAGCCTGGTCGAGTCGACACCCTGCTTCTCCGCCACCACGATATAGAGGGCGAGGAAGAGGATCGCGGGCCCGTTGATGGTCATCGACGTGGACACCTGGTCGAGCGGGATCCCCTGGAAGAGGCGCTCCATGTCGGCGAGCGAGTCGATCGCCACTCCGCACACCCCGACCTCGCCCTCCGACATCGGGTGATCAGAGTCGTACCCCATGAGCGTGGGCAGGTCGAACGCGACCGAGAGGCCCGTCTGGCCGTGCTCGAGCAGGTAGTGGTAGCGCTCGTTCGTCTCGGCGGCGGTCGCGAAGCCCGCAAACTGGCGCATCGTCCAGAGCCGCGTC
>DASRVB010000009.1:0-6798 GCA_035687725.1 Gemmatimonadota bacterium | reverse complement strand
GTTTCCTTACGCAGCCAGGGCGAAGTTGTCGTTCGCACCTATCGGTTCCCAGGACCGTTTAACGTGTGGACCTGAGATGCACGGCCTGCTGTCTCCACCTCGTCCGACCCCGTCGAAGCCGTATCGCCCCCACGAGAGCGGTAGTGGAACACCCATAATATACACGAAGCCGGCCCCGGGTTCCACGTGGGGCGGCTCTTCATCCGGGGTCGGAGCCGGCAAACCGACCGATGAGCAGGACGGATAAATGAAGCGCCCGACCATATGGCCGGGCGCTCGACGGTTTGTGACTCGTCCGGACGGCCGGAAGTCGTGCCAGCGCCTAGTCTACGAGTTCATCCGGGCATATTCCGCCGGGGAACTCGAATGCGACGGTATTCTCCCCTCCGATTCCCTCGTTGGTCCCTACGCAGAAGCCCCACGGGTCATTGGTCTTCTGACAGAAAAACACCATCAGCGGCAACAGGTACAGCAAACTCCGTACGCGCAACATCCCCTTCATGGTTCCTCCGGTCCGGTCACCCGGTGACGATGGTTGCAGACCTTAGTTTCGGCACACTATCATGCGAGCGCGAGGTTGTCAACAGGGCGCACGCCCATCCCCCGCCGCCGTTTACTGCGAGAAGCGTGCCAGCCTCATGCGGCCCCTCGAGCGAACCAGAATAAAGGCGAGACGTGCCCCGGGTCATCAGAAAAGCGGATGGTGTCTCAGAAAGGTGAACGGGGGGATCCGGCGTCTCAGTCTCGCCGTCGCCTCTCAGCAGGGTGCAACCAGGGCCTTGAGTTCCGCCGCGTCCTGCGCCGAAATGAACCCGATCTGAACGAGAGCGTCGAGGACCGCCCCGAAGTTGGCTTCGGCGTTCGGAAAACCGGCCTGCTGCATACGGAAGAGCAAGAGGTTGAGCAGGAACCGGGAGAAGGGCCGATTGGCCAACAGCTGCGCGATCCGATCCCGCGCGGCGCTGACGCCTTCGGCGCAGGTCGGCGAAGTCCCCGACGCGACACCCCAGTCGGGATTACCATCGTCAGCGGGTGAATCGGTGAGGGGTACCTGATCGCTGCCGTCCGCGTCCATTACGAAGATCTCGAAATCGAAGCCCCCGCGGTTGCTTCGAAAGGCGATCTTGGTTCCATCCGGTGACCACGCGGGATCAGTATCAATTGCCGCGTTGTTCGTTAGGTTGGTCGAGCCCGTCCCGTCGGCATTCATCACGTGGATCTCGGGATTGCCGACGCCGCCACCGCCGTGTGTGAACGCGATCTTCGTTCCATCCGGTGACCATTCAGGGGCACCGTCGATTGCCGGGTCGTTGGTGAGCCTGGTCACGCCTGTGCCATCAGGATTCATCACGTAGATCTCGAGGTTGCCGTCGCGGCTGCTTGCGAACGCGATTTTCGTTCCGTCCGGCGACCATGCAGGGTCGATACCACCACTGAAGGTGAGCTGGGTCTGGCCCGTGCCGTTGGCGTTCATCACGTGGATGTCAAAGCTGCCGAACCCGGGAAGTCTCTCGAAAGCGATCTTCGTTCCGTCCGGGGACCAGGCGGCATCGAGATCAGACCCCGATTGGTTCGTGATCCTGGTCTGGCCCGTCCCGTCCGCATTCATTACGTAGATCTCGGGGTTCCCGTCGCGGGTGCTTTGGAAGGCGATCTTCGTTCCATCCGGCGACCACGCGGGCTGAAGATCGAACGCCACGTTGTTGGTGAGTCTGGTCTGGTCCGTGCCGTCGGCATTCATGACGTAGATCTCGTCGTTGCCGTCCCGGTCACTGTCGAACGCGATTTTGCCGTTGACGGCAGCCAC
Source organism: Gemmatimonadota bacterium (assembly GCA_035687725.1). GTDB lineage: Bacteria > Gemmatimonadota > Gemmatimonadetes > JACCXV01 > JAHWKZ01 > JAICNR01. The sequence continues at coordinate 4,991 of DASRVB010000009.1, read as the reverse complement.
CGCGATGCGCCGTCCCCCCAGATCGTCGACCAACGAGGGGCCGGTCAGGTCGTCGCCCGAGCAGGCGGCGATCAGGACCACTCCGAGGATCTGAAGCGGTCGCCGACGGACGACTGAATGCAGGGGGAGCCGGATGGGGAGGGCCTCCGCTTGAGGGTGGAAGACGACCAGCCGCGAACGACCCGAAACGCACGGGGTCGCATAGCATCGCCATCATCCTCCAAGCGTCGATCCTTGTCAAGCGGGCAAAAAAGAACGGGAGCGCTCGTCGCGCCCCCGTTCCGTGCTTTCCTCTGCAGTGGGGATGTAGCCTAGTACATGTCCCCCATTCCGCCGCCCGGCATGGGCGGGGTCTTCTCCTCCTCGGGCTTCTCGGTGACGACGGCCTCCGTCGTCAGGAGCAGCCCCGCGATCGACGCGGCGTTCTGAAGCGCTGTCCGGCTGACCTTCGTCGGGTCGATGACGCCGGCCTCCAGCATGTCCTCGAACTGCATCGTGGCCGCGTTGAAGCCGACCGTCTTCTTCTCCGACTTGATCTTCTCGACGTAGACCGCGCCCTCGAGACCGGCGTTCTGAATGATCCACTTGGCCGGCTCCTCCAGCGCCTTCTTCACGATGCTGACGCCGAGCTGCTCGTCCGGGTTCTCCAGAGTGAGCTTGTCGAGCGCCTTTATCGTGCGCAGGAACGCCACGCCGCCGCCGGGCACGATGCCCTCTTCCACGGCCGCGCGCGTCGCGTGCAGCGCATCCTCGACGCGAGCCTTCTTCTCCTTCATCTCGGTCTCGGTCGCGGCGCCGACGTTGATCACGGCTACGCCGCCGGAGAGCTTCGCCAGACGCTCCTGGAGCTTCTCCTTGTCGTAGTCCGAGGTCGTCGTCTCGATCTGCTGCTTGATCGCCTTGATCCGGCCCTGGATGTCGTCCGACTTCCCGGCGCCGTCGACGATCGTCGTGTTGTCTTTGTCGATCACGACGCGCTTGGCGCGGCCGAGATCCTTGAGCACGACGTTCTCCAGCTTGAAGCCGACCTCCTCCGAGATGACCTGGCCGCCTGTCAGGACCGCGATGTCCTGCAGCATCTGCTTGCGGCGATCACCGAAGCCCGGCGCCTTCACGCCCGCGACCTTGAGGGTGCCGCGGATCTTGTTGACCACCAGCGTGGCCAGCGCCTCGCCCTCGATATCCTCGGCGATGAGGAGCATCGGCCGGCCGCTCTGCGCAACCTTCTCGAGAACCGGCAGCAGGTCCTTCATCGTGGAGATCTTCTTGTCGTGGATCAGGATGTACGGGTCCTCGAGCTCGGCCTCCATCTTGTCCGGATTCGTGACGAAGTACGGAGACAGGTAACCGCGGTCGAACTGCATGCCGTCCACGGTCTCGAGGTAGGTCTCGAGGCTCTTGGCCTCCTCGACCGTGATCACGCCGTCCTTGCCGACCTTCTCCATGGCATCGGCGATCAGCTCGCCGATCTCCGAGTCGTTGTTCGCGGAGATGGTGCCGACCTGCGCGATCTCCTTCTTCCCCTTGGTGGGTGTCGAGAGCTTCTTGAGTTCCTCGACCACGGTTTCGACGGCCTGCTCGATCCCGCGCTTGATGCTCATCGGGTTGACGCCCGCGGTGACCGACTTCAGGCCCTCGCGGAAGATCGCCTGCGCGAGCACGGTCGCCGTCGTGGTCCCGTCGCCGGCGATGTCCGAGGTCTTGGAAGCGACCTCCTTGAGCATCTGCGCGCCCATGTTCTCGACCGCGTCCTCGAGCTCGATCTCCTTGGCGACCGTCACGCCATCCTTGGTCACCGTCGGCGAACCGAACTTCTTGTCGAGGACGACGTTCCGGCCCTTCGGGCCGAGCGTCACCTTGACTGCGTCGGCCAGCTGGTCGATGCCGCGCTTGAGCCCGGACCGCGCCGAGGCGTTGAATTTCAGCTCCTTAGCCATCGTGTACTGCCTCCTTGAATGGAATCGATTCCGCGTTCTCTGCGCGGTTACGTCAGACGGTCGCCAGGATGTCGCTCTCGCGCAGGATCAGCAGCTCCTCGCCGTCCACCGTCACCTCGGTTCCCGAGTACTTGCCGTACAGCACGCGATCGCCCTTCTTGACCTCGGGCTTGATCCGCTCGCCGCTCTCGGCAACCTTGCCCGGACCTACCGCGACGACCTTTCCTTCCTGCGGCTTCTCCTTGGCCGTGTCGGGGATGATGATGCCGCCCTTTTTCTGCTCCTTCTCCTCGAGGGGCTTCACCACGACGCGGTCGGCCAGCGGGTTCAGCTTCACGGTCATGTCGGATTCCTCCTGACAGAGTTCGAATAGTGCTTTCTGGACACGGGATACGGCTGGCACTCCTTGCCGTAGAGTGCTAACAACCTACGATCCCGGCCCCCCGCGGTCAACCCCAACGGGGCGATCGGATCTGTCACGATGACAGGGAATCGGGGGCTCTGGATCGGCACAATGCAACCCCCGGGCCACTCCTGGATCTGCCTCGCTGGCAGGCCGGGTCTCCTGCAGTCCACCGCGGAGAAGGGTCAGGCGGTTCGGGGGCGCAGGCGGTCGTACCCCCAGCCGATCCCCTTGAGTGTGAGGTCCGGGTCGACCACGTCCACGCTCTGGCAGTGCGGCGCCAGCCGGCCGGACAGGCCGCCGGTGGCGATCACCCGGGCACCGGGCTCCCACTCCGCACGGATCCGCGCCACCAGCCCGTCGACCAGCGCGGTCGCCCCGTGGTAGACGCCGATCTGGAGGTTCTCGACCGTGGTGCGCCCGATCGCCGAGTCCGGGAAGCCGAGCGCGATCCGGGGGAGGAGCGCGGTCCGGGAGAACAGGCTCGCCGCCGCCGCCTCGACGCCCGGGGCGATCGCACCTCCGAGGAAGGCGCCGTCGCCGTCCACCACGTCGAAGGTCGTCGCGGTCCCGAAGTCGATCACGATGGCGGGCCCCGGATAGGCAAGGTGCGCTCCGAGCGCGTTCGCCACCCGGTCGGCCCCCACCCGCTCGGGCTCGTCCACCGCGAGGCGGATGCCGAGCTCGGGCGTCCAGCGAAACTCCTCGACGGCCACGCCGAGGTACCGCTCCCCCGCATGCACGAGTATGTCCGTGAAGGGCGGGACGACCGACGCGGCGACCAGGGCCTCGATCCTCGGCGCGTCGGCCGTGGCGATCAGCTCGCGAAGGACGATCCCGAGCTCGTCCGGGGTGCGGCCCGGGTCGGAGCGGATGCGCCAGCGTCGCTCGATCGTCCCGCCGGAGGTCCGCAGCCCAAGGACGGTTTCCGTGTTCCCGATGTCGGCTACCAGCAGCATGGTCGCGGAATCTACCCGCTTTCGTCGGGGCGGGACCCGGCCGGGCGACGGTACGCCCCGAGGGCGCGGACGCGCGTCACGTCGCCGCTCGCGAAGCGAGTCTCCCCGTCTTTCCCCTCGATTCGAAGACGTCCTTCGGCGTCGATGCCGCGGTAGCGGCCCTCGTGCCGGCGCCCCGCCGACTCGACCACGACCGGGTCGCCCGGTGTCAAGGCATCGAACGACCCCCACTCCGCCAGACGCGCGGGGACCGACGCCGGCCCGTGGCGAAGGATCGCGAGCGCCGCCGAGACCAGCATGGCGGACACCGCCTCTTCCCCGGGCCATTCCGGCCAGCGACTCTTCAGGTCCGCGGCGGGCGGATCCACGACCGACGGCGGCGCCGCCACCAGGTTCGCGCCGAGCCCCAGGTGCAGCTCGCCCGCCCGTTCGGCGGGCCGGACGGCGATCAGCCCGGCCCACTTGGCGTCTCCGAGCATCCCGTCGTTCGGCCACTTGCAGCGGACCTCCGGTCCGCCGGCATCGCGGATCGCTCCGGCCCAGGCCAGCTGCACGGCTGCCAGGAGCCCCGGCGGAAAGGGCCTCTCGCCCTCGGGCCAACGGATCGTCGCGTAGAGGTTTCCGCGCGGACTCTCCCACCCGCGGCCGTGCCGGCCCCGGCCGGCTCTCTGCGCGCGGGCCAGGTGGACTGCGGGAGCGGGTCCCGGGTCGGCGAGGGCCGCCGCCATCGTCGACTCGATCGTCCCGTGCCCGACGACGCGGACACCCAGCCGTCGCTCGAGCTCTTCGATCAGGCGGGCTCGATCAGGCACGACAGGTCGAGGGCCGGGGCCGAGTGGGTCAGGGCGCCGACGGATATCCAGTCGACACCTGCCTGGGCGACGGTGCGCACGGTGGCCAGCGAGATCCCGCCGCTCGCCTCGATGACGATCGCTCTCTTCAGCGAGCGGATACGCCGGACGGCCGGAACGAGATCGTCGATTCCGAAGTTGTCGAGGAGGATCCGGTCCGGCGAGTGGGAGGACTCGAGCACGGCTTCCAGCTCCTGCGCCGAGCGAACCTCGATCTCGACCGGAAGCCGCGCAGCGTTTCTGCTCGAGGCGGCGCTCAGCGCGGCCTCGATCCCCCCCGCTCCCGCGACGTGGTTCTCCTTGATGAGGTACGCGTCGTAGAGGCCCATCCGGTGGTTGAACCCACCGCCGTCCCTGACCGCGGCCTTCTCGAGTGAGCGCCAGCCGGGAGTCGTCTTTCGCGTGTCCACGATGCGAGCACCCGTCCCCGCCACGGCCTGGGAGAATCGGCGCGCCTGCGTGGCCACGCCGGAGAGACGCTGGAGGAAGTTCAGCGCGACCCGCTCGGCGACGAGGAGCGAGGCGAAGGCGCCGCTCGCGAACGCGAGCGCGTCGCCGACCGCCACCTGGTCGCCGTCCTCCTTCGGCAATTCGACCGCGATGCTGGGATCGACCTGCCGATACGTCTCGGCGAACGCGGAGAGCCCCGAGACGACGCCCGGAGCGCGGACGACCACACGCGCTCTTCCCGCGCGATCGGCGGGGATCGTCGCCGCCGTGGTGACATCCCCTGCGCCGACATCCTCCGCGAGCGCGGCACGCACGAGGTGGAAGAGATCGAGCGGGGAGCCGTAATCGGCGGGAACGATCACCCCCGGAGCCACAGCCATGCACCGAAGGC
>DASRVB010000008.1:0-2399 GCA_035687725.1 Gemmatimonadota bacterium | reverse complement strand
TCGCGGGGAGTCCTATGACGACATCCGGTTCACGACGCGCGCGCGCCTAGTGCGAACGGCCGCCCGCCACGGACTCGCGCTCGAGGACGTCACCGACGAGGCGCTGACCACCCAGCTCGACCGGTACGACAGCCTGCCGGGCCGCATCGCTGGCCGGGCGAGCCGGCTCCTGCCGGGCGCGATCCGGCGCCGGCTGCTCGAGTACGCCTCTCCGCAGTGGTTCTTCTTCTTGCGCCACGCGGCGGCTGCATGAGCGCAGCCAAGCGCAAATCGGTGAAGGCGAAGCCGGCCGGCAAGGCGACGGCTAAGACCGAAGCGGGGAAGGCGAAGCCGGGGGCCGGGAGCAAGCCGCCCCGTCCGCGGAGCGACGACGTCGCGCCCGAGACCGAGCGCCGCGTCCGCTGGATCGTCGTCGGCGGCATGGCCGTCGCCACGATCGCGTTCTTCGCTTCCTTCGTCTTCGACGGCGACGCGATGCTGTTCGGCACCGACATGCTCGCCCAGGCGTACCAGAGCCGTGCCTTCGCGGTCCAGGAGGTCCTCGCGGGACGCGGGCTGCCGCAGTGGAATCCGTACGTCTACGGCGGGCTGCCGTACCTTTCGATCCTGCCTTACCCCGTGTACTACCCGACCTCGCTGCTCTACTTCGTGATCGATCTCCACCGCGCGATCGGCTGGGCGTTCGTGCTCCATTTCCTGCTGGCGGGCGTGCTCGCGTACGCGCTCGCGCGCGAGCTCGGACTGCGCGCTGGAGCCGCGGCCGTGACCGGCGTCGCGTACATGTTCACGGGATACCTCGTGAGCCACCTCTACGCAGGGCAGGACGGCCGGATGTTCGCGATGACGTGGACGCCCGCGGTGTTCCTGTTCGCCGAGCGCGCGATCGCGCGACGCCGGCTCCACTGGTTCCTGTGGATGGCGGCCGTCGTGGCCCTCCAGGTCTTAACGCCTCACGTCCAGATGATGTACTTCGCCGCGATGGCGGCCGGCGCGTACGTGCTGTTCCGGCTGCACCAGATCCGCGTCGAGATGCGGGAGTGGCGGACGCCGCTCGTTCTCCTGGCGGGGTTCGCGGGCGCCTATCTGCTGGCGGGCCTGATCACGCTGGTCGAGGTGTGGCCCACGTGGAACATGGTTCAGTTCTCCCATCGGGCCGAGCGGGGATACGAGTACGCCTCGTCCTGGTCGATGCCCGTCCAGGAGACGCTGGCCACGATCTGGCCGCGGTTCCAGGGCTATCTCGAGAGCTACTGGGGGACGAATCCGTTCAAGCTCCACTCGGAGTACCTGGGCGCGGTGCCGGTCCTGCTGGCGCTTCTCGCGCTCAGCGTCCGGCGCAGCGCGACGGTCTGGTTCTTCGCCGCGCTGGCGGCGCTCGGGCTCGTGTTCGCGTGGGGCGGCGCAACCCCGTTCCATCGCCTGTTCTACTGGCTGCTGCCCATGATGAAGTCCTTCCGCGCTCCGGCCATGATGTATTCGGTCGTGGCGCTCGCGGTCGTGGTGCTCGCCGGCCACGGCGCGCAGGCTCTGTACGACCGGAGGACCGAGCTGGCGGAGGGCAGCCACCTCGCGTGGAAGGTGATCGGGGGGCTCGGCGCGCTGTGGATCGTCCTCTGGTTCTGGGCGGCCGGTTCCCCCGCGGGGTTCGGGGGGTTCTGGAGCGGGCTCCTCTACGGATCGGTCGAGCCCGCGCGCGCCCGGGCGGCCGCGGCCGCCATGCCGCAGTTCGCGCGCTCGTTCGGCCTGTTCGCGCTCTTCTGGGCGCTCGGCGTGGGGACCTGCTGGCTCGTGGCGCGCGAGCGGATCGGCCCGCTCGCCGCCTGCCTCGCGCTGGCGTTCCTCGCGGGCGCCGACTTGTGGATCGTCGACCGGGATTTCTACGCCGTCGTCCCCGCCGAGCGCCTGGTGGAGCCGGGTCCGGCGGTCGAATGGCTGCGGGAGCAGCCCGAGCCGTTCCGCGCGCTTCCGCTTCCCGGCGCGTTCGGCCCCAACGACCTCATGCTGTTCGGCATCCCCACCGTCACGGGGTCCCAGAACTTCCGCCTCCGCTGGTGGGACGACCTGGTCGGCGAGGGCGGAGCGCGCCTCGCGGAGACGAAGCTCTGGCCGCTCCTCAACCTGCGCTACGTGATCTCGGACCGGCCGCTGGATCTCGGCGGGCTCGCTCCCGCCTTCGACCAGGGGCCGATCGTCTACCGGTACGACGGGACCGCGGGCGGTGCGTGGCTGGTCCACGCAGCGCGCGCGCGGCCGGCGGGGGAGGCGCCGGCTTCGGCGCTGCTGGACGACGCGTTCGATCCGCTCCGGACGGCCCTGCTCGAGCCCGGGAGCGCGCTCCCCCGCACGGCGCCCGCTTCGGCCCCGGAGCCGGCTCCCGCCTGGTCGATCCGCGAGCCCGA
>DASRVB010000007.1:0-5431 GCA_035687725.1 Gemmatimonadota bacterium | reverse complement strand
CTACCAGTATCTCGCCATGGCCGAGTACTTCGCCGCCCGGAACCTGGACGGGTTCGCCCACTGGATGCGCCTCCAGCGGCAGGAGGAGGTGAACCACGCCCTCAAGATCTTCGACTTCGTGATCGACCGGGACGGTCGCGTCAAGCTCGCGGCGATCGCCGCTCCGGACGCGAAGTTCACGACGCCGCTCGGCGTCCTCAAGAAGGCGCTCGACCACGAGCGCGCGGTGACCGAGAAGATCAACGCGCTCTACGCGGCCGCGAAGAAGGAAAACGACTACCCGACCGAGGCCCTCATGCAATGGTTCGTCCTCGAGCAGGTCGAGGAGGAGGCGAGCGCGCTCAAGCTCGTCGAGCGGCTAGAGATGGCGGGCGACGACAAGGCCGCGCTCCTGATCCTCGATCGCGAGGTGGGGCAGCGCACGTCGACGGAGTGATCGACTGCCGAGGTGGCGCGTCGGGAGATGAATCGGAACGAATGGGGAAGCCGAGCCTACGGGGCGGCTACTCCTCTTCCGCCTCGGGCTCCTCGGGTATCCGCTCGGGTGGATTCCTGTCGAGGAGAAGGATCGCCCCCTGCGGGACGATGAGATATGTCCTGCCCTCGAACTTGATCTCGACTGAAGCCTTCCGGAGGAAGATCGCGTAGTCGCCCACGCGCGCCTGCATCGGCACGTGGCGGGAAGAGGACTCGAGCGTCTTCCACGGCTCGTCCTCCATCGACCCCGGATCGGGAAGCGGGATGCCCGGGCCGGCCGCCACGATCCGCCCGGCCTGCACGGACTCCTTCTCCACGGCCCAGCGCGGCAGGTAGAGCCCGACCTCGGTCCGGTGCTCGCCCTCGTCGGGCTGTATCAGCACGCGATCGCCGATCACGACGAGCCGCTCCTCGAGCGGCATGGACTCTTCGGGCATGCCCGGAAGGTGGGAGGTACGGCTCGCGGGGGCAACCGGCATGGAGGTGTCCTTCTCCGGACGCGTACCGCGGAGCGCGGGGTCGTTCCGCCGGCGCGGCCGGGGCCATAGCTTGGGCCGCATGGACCTGGTCGTTCGAAGCTCGCGGGTCGTTTTGCCGGAGGAGGTTCGCCCCGCGGCGATCGCCGTTTCGGCGGGAAGGATCGAGCGCGTGGCTCCAGTGGATGCCGTGTTCGACGCCGAGACCGAGATCGACGTCGGCGATTCCGTCGTGATGGCGGGCCTCGTCGACACGCACGTCCATGTCAACGATCCCGGGCGCACAGATTGGGAGGGGTTCGAGTCCGGCGGCCGCGCGGCGGCCGCGGGAGGGACGACGACGATCGTCGACATGCCGCTCAACTCTTCGCCGGTGACGACCACGGTGGCCGCGCTGGAGGCGAAAATCGCGGCGGCCGAGGGCACCTGCCGGGTCGACTACGGGTTCTGGGGTGGCATCATCCCCGGAAACCTCGGTGAGCTCCCGGCCCTCCTCGACGCGGGAGTCCTCGGGTTCAAAGCGTTCCTCGTGCCGTCGGGCATCGACGAGTTCCCACCGGTGGACGACGCGGCGCTCGGAGTGGCGATGGCGGCGATCGCCGGGCGCGGCGTGCCGGTGCTCGTCCACGCCGAAGACGCGGCGGAGATCGCGCGGGGGGAAACGGAGCTGGCGGCACAACCCGGCTCGTACGCGGCATGGGTTGGGTCACGTCCTGTATCCGCCGAGGCGCGCGCCGTCGCCCGGGTGGGGAACCTAGCGAGCCGGACGCACGCGCGCGCCCACGTTGTTCACGTGTCGTCGGCGGAAGCGCTCGACGAGGTCCGGCGCGCGAAGTCGGCTGGGGTGCCGCTCACGGCGGAGACCTGTCCCCATTACCTCTGCTTCGCGTCCGCGGACGTGGTCGACGGCGACACGCGCTTCAAGTGCGCGCCGCCGATTCGCGACTCAAGACACCGGGACGCGCTGTGGCAGGGACTCCGCGACGGGACGCTCGACCTCGTGGCGTCCGACCACTCGCCGTGCCCGCCGGCGCTCAAGCCCATGGGCGACTTCGGGAGGGCGTGGGGCGGGATCGCGGGTCTCGAGCTTCGCCTGTCGGCCACCTGGACCGAGGCGCGGCGGCGGAGCGCATCGCTGGTCGATGTCGTCCGTTGGCTGGCGGAGGCGCCGGCGCGCCTCGCGGGGCTCGCCGCCCGCAAGGGCCGGATCGCCCCCGGGCTGGACGCCGATCTGGTCGTCTGGCATCCCGAGGCGGACTTCCATGTCGAGGCGACGGCCCTCCATCAGCGACACTGCGCGAACCCGTGGGAGGGGAGAACGCTGGCCGGCGTCGTCGAGACGACGGTCCTGCGCGGGCGGGTCGTGTACGAGCGGGGGAGTTTCCCGGGGTCGGCGGAGGGCCGCTGGCTCGCGCTCGGTGCGGACACCGCGTCCGCGCGCCGCGCCGGATGAGCGGCTTTCTCTCCCTGCCCGATCTCGCCTCCCGCCGTCTCGGCGGCTCGGCGGTCGCCGCCAACGACGAGTTCTTCGCTCCGAAGGAGAACCTCCTGCTCGAGGCCGACGCGTCGTTCGATCCCCACCGGTACACGGACCGCGGGAAGTGGATGGACGGTTGGGAGACGCGCCGTCGACGGGAGCCCGGAAACGACTGGTGCGTGATCCGGCTCGGAGTGCCGGGGCTCGTGCGCGGCGTCGTCGTCGACACGGCGCATTTCCGCGGCAATCACCCCGAAAGCGCGTCCGTCGACGGCGCGCGGTTCGTCGTGGAACCTGCTCGCTGGGACGACGCCGAGTGGTTGCCGCTGGTTCCGCGCTCCCCCCTCGACGGGGATGCGAAGAACGTGTTCGAGGTGACCGTCGGGCACCTATGCACTCACGTCCGGCTCTCGATCTTCCCGGACGGCGGGGTGGCGCGGCTGCGTGTGCACGGAGAGCCCGCCCCCGATTGGGACGCTCTCGCGACCGCAGGGGGGGGCATCGAAGTCGCGGCGATACCGCACGGGGGTTCGGTGGTGGCGTCGAGCGACGAGTTCTTCGGCGCACCTCACCACATGCTCCTTCCCGGTGATCCCCAAGGGATGTGGGATGGCTGGGAAACCCGGCGCCGGCGCGACTCCGGAAACGACTGGGCCGTCATTCGCCTCGGCCGTCGGGCGCGGATCGAGCGGATCGAGATCGACACGCGCCACTTCAAGGGCAACTACCCGGAAAGCGCGCGCGTCGAGGCGATCGACGCGGTGGGGACGATCGACGCGGGCGAGGCGCTCGACGCGAACGGTGCGGGTGAGCTCGCGCGCGACGATGCCGGCTGGCACGAGATCCTTCCGCGTTCCCAGCTCGGTCCCGATCGCGTGCAGGTCTTCGAGCCGCCGGCGCTCTCGCCCGTGGACGCCACGCACCTGCGCCTGTCGATCTATCCCGACGGCGGCATTGCCCGGCTCCGCGTGTTCGGATCTCTGCTCGCGTGAGCGTCGCGGACTCGCTCGATCGTCTCAATGGATTGACGGGAGCCGAAGCGGAAGCCGTATTGATCGAAGTGTGCGGGGCGCGCCGATGGGCGGCCGCTGTAGGGGCGGCTCGGCCGTTTGCGGGTCCCGCGGAGCTCGCCGCCGCGGCCGAGGCCGCCTGGGACGACCTCGCTCGCGCGGACTGGGTCGAAGCGTTCGCGTCCCACCCGAGGCTCGGGGAGAACCGGCGCGTCTCGGGCGGCCAGGCATCGGCCTGGTCGCGGGACGAGCAAGCGCAAGTAACCGCGGTCGGGGAGCCCACGCGGATCGGTCTCGCCGGCGCCCAGCGCGAGTACGAGCGGCGGTTCGGCTGGCCATACATCGTGTGCGCCACCGGCCGATCAGCGGAGGAGATACTGGCCGACTGCGGCGCCCGGCTCGCGAACGACCCGGAGGTCGAGATCGCCGTGGCCGCGGCGGAGGAGCGGAGGATCGGGCGGCTGCGATTGACCAGGCTCGTCACGGAGGGAGAGGAAAGATGAGCATCACGACTCACGTTCTCGACGTCGCGCGGGGCCGGCCCGCCGCGGGCATGGGAGTGCTCCTGAGCGTGCGCTCGGGCGAAGGGTGGCGCGAGCTGGCCCGCTCGAGCACGGACGCGGACGGCCGCGCGCGGTTCGACGGGGCCGGCGCGCTCGAGGCGAGCGCGTACCGGCTCCGCTTCGAGACCGGCGACTGGTTTCGGGGCGCGGGCGTTTCCGGTTTCTGGCCCCACGTCGAGATCGCATTCGACGTCGTGGAGCCCGGCGAGCACCACCATGTGCCGCTCCTCCTGTCGCCGTTCGGCTACTCGACGTATCGCGGGAGCTGACCTGTGCCCCGTCATCCGAATCGGCGGGAGGGCTAGTGCCGGGAAGCGAATGGCTCGAGCTCGCCGTGCGCTGGATCCACGTGATCGCCGGGATCGCGTGGATCGGCACGTCCTTCTACTTCATCCGCCTGAACGCCGTGCTCGCGCCGGCTGCCGATCCCGGCGACGGGGTAGAGGGAGAGGCGTGGGAGGTCCATGGCGGCGGATTCTACCGCGTGGCGAAGTACCGCGTGGCTCCCGGCCGGATGCCGAGCGAGCTCCACTGGTTCAAATGGGAGGCCTACGCCACGTGGCTTTCGGGCACCTCGCTCCTAGTCCTCGTCTACTATCTGGGCGCCGACGCCTTCCTGCTCGACCGGAGCGTGGCGGACATCGGCGCCGGGACCGGGATCGCGATCGGAGTGGCGGCGATCGTCGGGAGCTGGTTCCTCTACGAACTGCTCTGCCGGACTCCGCTGGTCGAGAGGCCGGGCCTCTTCGCGATCGTGGGGCTCGTCGTCGGGACGGGCGCGGCGTGGGCGCTGTCGGGATGGCTATCGGGGCGCGCGGCATACATCCACATCGGCGCGGCCATCGGGACGATCATGGCGGCCAACGTGTTCCTCGTGATCATTCCCGCGCACCGGAAGCTCGTGGCCTCCGTCGAGGCAGGCAGGGAGCCCGAAGCGTGGCGCGGGATCGCGGCCGCGCGCCGCTCCCTCCACAACAACTACCTCACGCTCCCGGTCGTCTTCCTCATGATCTCTAACCACTATCCGATGACCTACGCGCATCCGCTGGGCTGGCTGATCCTGGGCGCGCTGGCGCTCGTTGGCGGCTGGATCCGGCACTACTACAACCTGCGCCACGCCGGGCGGAACCGGCCCTGGATGCTGGTCGTCGGCGCCGCGGGACTGGGCGCGGTCGCGCTCCTCGCTACCGCCGGATCGCCCGAACCGACGGCGGTTGGCGCGTCCGCCGCGCCCGTAGACTTTCGCGAGGTGCGAGAGGTGATCGCCGTCCGCTGCGCGGTCTGTCACTCGGCGCATCCGGTCCACGATCTCTTCGACGCCCCGCCGGGCGGAATCACGTTCGACACCGCGGAGGAGATCCGCGCGCGGGCCGACGCGATCCACGCCGTGACCGTCGAGACCCGCATCATGCCGCTCGGAAACCTCAC
>DASRVB010000006.1:0-2927 GCA_035687725.1 Gemmatimonadota bacterium | reverse complement strand
TCGCGGGGAGTCCTATGACGACATCCGGTTCACGACGCGCGCGCGCCTAGTGCGAACGGCCGCCCGCCACGGACTCGCGCTCGAGGACGTCACCGACGAGGCGCTGACCACCCAGCTCGACCGGTACGACAGCCTGCCGGGGCGACTCGCGGGCCGGGCGAGCCGGCTCCTGCCGAGTGTGATCCGTCGCCGGCTGCTCGAGTACGCCTCTCCGCAGTGGTTCTTCTTCGTGCGCCACGCGGCCGCATGAGCGCGGCCAGGCACAAATCGGGAAAGTCGAAGCCGGCCGGCAAGGCGACGGCGAAGGCGGAAGCGGGGAAGACGAAGCCGCGTGCGGCGACGAAGCCGCCACGGGCGCGGAGCGACGACGTCGCGCCCGCGACCGAGCGGCGCGTCCGCTGGGTCGTCCTCGGCGCGATGGCGGTCGCCACGATCGCGTTCTTCGCTTCCTTCGTCTTCGACGGCGACGCGATGCTGTTCGGCACCGACATGCTCGCCCAGGCCTACCAGAGCCGCGCCTTCGCGGTCCAGGAGGTCCTCGCGGGACGCGGGCTGCCACAGTGGAATCCGTACGTCTACGGCGGGCTCCCGTACCTTTCGATCCTGCCCTATCCCGTGTACTACCCGACCTCGCTGCTCTACTTCGCGATCGATCTCCACCGCGCGATCGGCTGGGCGTTCGTGCTCCATTTCCTGCTGGCGGGCGTGCTCGCGTACGCGCTCGCGCGCGAGCTCGGACTGCGCGCGGGGGCCGCGGCCGTGACCGGCGTCGCGTACATGTTCACGGGATACCTCGTGAGCCACCTGTACGCGGGGCAGGACGGGCGGATGTTCGCAATGACGTGGACGCCGGCGGTGTTCCTGTTCGCCGAGCGCGCGATCGCGCGCCGCCGGCTGCACTGGTTCCTGTGGATGGCAGCCGTCGTGGCCCTCCAGGTCTTCACGCCCCACGTCCAGATGATGTACTTCGCCGCGATGGCGGTCGGCGCGTACGTCCTGTTCCGGCTCCACCAGGTCCGCGTCGAGATGCACGAGTGGCGGACGCCGCTCGTTCTGCTGGCGGGGTTCGCGGGCGCGTACCTGCTCGCGGGTCTGATCACGCTGGTCGAGGTGTGGCCCACGTGGAACATGGTCCAGTTCTCCCATCGCGCCGAGCGGGGATACGAGTACGCCTCGTCGTGGTCGATGCCGGTCCAGGAGACGCTGGCCACAATCTGGCCGCGCTTCCACGGCTACCTCGAGAGCTACTGGGGGACGAACCCGTTCAAGCTGCACACGGAATACCTGGGCGCGGTGCCGGTCCTGCTGGCGCTCCTCGCGCTGAGCGTCCGGCGGAGCGCGACGGTCTGGTTCTTCGCCGCGCTGGCGGCGCTCGGACTCGTGTTCGCCTGGGGCGGCGCCACCCCGTTCCATCGGCTGTTCTACTGGGTGCTCCCGATGATGAAGTCCTTCCGCGCCCCGGCCATGATGTATTCGGTCGTGGCGCTCGCGGTCGTGGTGCTCGCCGGCCACGGCGCGCAGGCGCTGTACGACCGGAGAGCCGAGCTGGCGGAGGGCAGCCACCTCGCGTGGAAGGTGATCGGTGGGCTGGGCGCGCTGTGGATCGTCCTCTGGTTCTGGGCGGCCGGTTCCCCCGAAGGGTTCGGGGGGTTCTGGAGCGGGCTCCTCTACGGTTCGATCGAGCCCGCGCGCGACCGGGCGGCCGCGGCCGCCATGCCGGAGTTCGCGCGCTCGTTCGGCCTGTTCGCGCTCTTCTGGGCGCTCGGCGCGTCGATCTGCTGGCTCGTTGCGCGGGAGCGCATCGGCCCGCTCGCCGCCTGCCTCGGGCTGGCGTTCCTGGCGGGCGCCGACCTGTGGATCGTCGACCGGGACTTCTACGCAGTCGTGCCGGCCGAGCGCCTGGTGGAGCCGGGCCCCGCGGTCGAGTGGCTGCAGGATCAGCCCGAGCCGTTCCGCGCGCTGCCGCTTCCCGGCGCGTTCGGCCCCAACGACCTCATGCTGTTCGGCATCCCCACCGTCACGGGCTCTCAGAATTTCCGCCTCCGGTGGTGGGACGACCTGGTCGGCGAGGGTGGGGCGCGCCTCGCGGAGACGAAGCTCTGGGCGCTCCTCAACCTCCGCTACGTGATCTCGGACCAGCCGCTCGAGTTCGGCGGTCTCGCGCCCGTCTTCGACCAGGGGCCGGTCGTCTACCGCTACGACGGGACCGCGGGCGGCGCGTGGCTGGTCCACGCAGCGCGCGCGCGGCCGGCGGGGGAGGTGCCGGCTTCGGCGGTGCTGGACGAGGCCTTCGACCCGCTCCGGACGGCCCTGCTCGAGCCCGGGATCTCGCTCCCCCGCACGGCGCCCGCTTCGGCCCCGGAGCCGGCTCCCGCCTGGTCGATCCGCGAGCCCGATAGGCTCGCGCTCGAGGTCGAGGCGGCGGCCGACGGGATCCTCGTCCTCTCCGAGATCTGGCATCCGTATTGGAGCGCCCGCGTCGACGGAGAGCCCGCCGACGTGCTGCAGGTCGACGTCGCGCTGAGGGGCATTCCCGTGACCGCCGGCCGCCATACGGTCGAGCTCGAGTTCCGCGACCCGCACGTCGCGTGGGGCGCCTGGGGGAGCGCGGTCGGAATCGCGATCCTGGTGGTGCTCCTGGTGGCGACCCGCGGCCGCAGACACCTGGCGCGATCGGGCGAGACAGCGTACCCGGAGGAGACGGTAGCGTGAGCGATCCCGGCCACGCGAAAGGCCGGCGGATGCTGCGGTGGTTCGAGCGCGTCGCCGGAGGGCTCGTCGTGACCTTCCTCGCCGTCTATCTGGCGCGCAACTGGTCGGAGGTGACCGCGCACCCCTGGAGGATCGACTGGACGCGCATGGCGCTTGCCACCGTCTGCGTGCTTCTCGCCTACAGCGTGTTCGTCCTCTGCTGGCGGCGGATCCTG
>DASRVB010000005.1:0-12313 GCA_035687725.1 Gemmatimonadota bacterium | reverse complement strand
TCTGGGATACGAGCCGTCTCTACACCGCGCTCACGCTCTCGCTCCGCCTCGTCCGGGCGCTCCTCCCGGTGGCGACCCTCTACGTCGGCAAGCTGATCATCGACGAGGTGATCCGGCTGGCGGGGATTCCCGGCGCACCCGGCACGCTCGGCGCATGGCTATCGAGCGGGCTCCTGAACACGCTGGCCACGCTCCTCGCCCTCGAGTTCGCGCTGGCGGTCCTGTCCGACGTCCTCGGTCGATCGGTGTCGCTGCTCGACTCGCTCCTCACCGAGCGGTTCGCCAACGCGAGCAGCATCCGGCTGATGGATCACGCCGCGACGCTCGACCTCGAGGACTTCGAGGACAGCGAGCTCCAGGACCAGCTCGAGCGGGCGCGCCGCCAGACGTCGGGGCGCATGATGCTGATGCCCCAGCTCTTCGGTCAGGCGCAGGACATCGTCACGATCGTGAGCTTCGCCGCGGGGCTCGTGATCTACGCCCCCTGGCTGATCCTCCTCCTCGTGGTGGCGCTGGTGCCGGCATTCGCCGGTGAGGCGCACTTCAACGCGCAGAGCTATTCGCTCGCCTACTCGCGGACGCCCGAGCGCCGCGAGCTCGACTACGTGCGGCAGATGGCCGCCAGCGTGGAGAGCGCGAAGGAGGTCAAGATCTTCGGCCTCAGCCCCTTCCTGGTCGAGCGCTATCGCCTGCTCTCGGAGAACCTCTTCCAGGCGACCCGCGCGCTCGCGCTCCGGCGCGCCGGTTGGGGCAGCGTCCTGACGTCCCTCGGCACTGCCGGGTACTACGCGGCCTATGCATGGCTCGCCTGGAGCACGGTCCGCGGGCAGTTCTCTATCGGCGATCTGACGTTTTTGGCGGGGTCGTTCCGACGGCTCCGGAACCTGCTCGAAGGCCTCCTGATCGGGTTCTCGCAGACGGCGGGGCAGGCCCTCTATCTCGACGATCTGTTCTCGTTCTTCGAGATCCGCCCCGAGATTCTCTCGCCCGACAATCCCTGGCCGTTCCCGAAGCCGATCGCGCGCGGCTTCGACTTCGAGGACGTGGGGTTCCGCTATCCGGGCGCCGAGCGGTGGGCGGTGCGACACCTGACGTTCTCGCTCCACGCGGGCGAGGTGCTCGCGCTGGTCGGGGAGAACGGCGCGGGGAAGACCACGATCGTCAAGCTCCTGGCCCGGCTCTACGATCCCGACGAGGGCCGGATCCTGCTCGACGGGCACGATCTCAGGGAGTACGACCTCACGGAGCTGCGTGCGAACCTGGGCGTCATCTTCCAGGACTTCATGCGCTACCACCTGACGGCGGCCGAGAACATAGCTATCGGTCGCATCGACGCCGCCGACGACCGCGCGCGGATCGAGGAGGCGGCCCGCCGGAGCCTCGCCGCTGACGTGATCCGGAAGCTCCCGGCCGGCTACGACCAGATGATCGGCAAGCGCTTCCAGTCGGGCGTCGACCTGTCGGGCGGCGAATGGCAGAAGATCGCCATCGCGCGCGCGTACATGCGGGACGCCCAGCTCCTGATCCTCGACGAGCCGACGGCCGCCCTCGACGCGCGCGCGGAGTTCGAGGTGTTCCAGCGGTTCAAGGAGCTCAGCGCGGGGAAGACCGCGGTCCTCATCTCGCACCGGTTCTCCAGCGTCCGGATGGCGGACCGGATCCTGGTGCTGGGGGAGGGCGTGATCGAGGCAATGGGTACCCACGCGGAGCTCCTCGCGCAGGGCGGCCGCTACGCGGAACTGTTCGAGCTCCAGGCGGCAGGGTACCGGTAGCCGCCCAGATTCAAAAGTTCACTGCATCTCGAAGAACCTCAACCGTACAGTGGAGGAGCCATGACCAGGCTCACGGAGGTGGAAAAGTTCGCTCGGCGCCTGGCGCGATACAGGACAAGGCGACGCAAGAAGAAGGCGGAAATGAAGGCGGAAGGACGAGCACCGCGCCGATCGCTATCTCCTGGGGATCGAAAGCGTGTCCTCAAGAAGACCGGCCGACGTTGTCACATGTGTGGCGGGAAGATCACTAGGGACTGGCATGCGGACCACGTTCTCGCGCACAGCACCGGCGGGAAGCATCACGTCGACAACTATCTGCCAGCCCACAGGCTCTGCAATTCCTATCGGTGGGACTATTCCGAGAAGGAATTCCAGATCATCCTGAAGCTGGGCGTCTGGGTTCGGACGCAGATCGAGAAGCAAACACCACTCGGGACGGACGTCGCTGAGCGCTTCTTGGCTCACGAAAGCCAGAGGGCGAAGCGATCGATGATGTCAGAAGGAGGTGAGGTTTCAGTCTGATCGGTCCGATAGTCAGGCGCTCTCGATGCGCTTCACTCGGATGGCCTCTTTATCCCGCCCGAGTCGCGCCAGAAGCAACGTAGCACGTTGCAAGTTTCTACCCGGATCATTCGTCCGCCGCGATCGTCCGCTCAACGTGATCGATCATCGCCCGCACCTGCTCGATCACCGAGGCGCGATCGAGGAATTCTTCATCGGACGAATCGTACGCCTCGTACCGTAGCTGTACGGCGAAGTCGGTCAGGTCGACGAGGTCCCATGCAACGTAGGGAGCGGATTCCGACCCTTCAGCCAGTTCGAGAAGCGCGCCGAGGTCGTGCGTGCGGGGATACGTCAAGCCGAGAAAGCTCAGCCACGCCTTGAGCGATTTCTCCACCGCCTGCTGGGCGTGAAACCCGAAGATCTCCTCGGCGAACGCGTCGCGATCGAGCATGGCCGCCAGGGCGCGCAGGTCCTTTCGCGCCTGCGAGAGGAGCGCTCGCGCGTGATCAGGATCGCGCATGGAGGACGCGGCCCTGCCGGAGCGCCCGGGCGACGATGTGGTTGGGAGATCCTCGCCAGCGTTCGACCTCCTCGGTGCTGAAGAGGAGGATGTCCTTGGCGATCCCGAGTCCCGCGAGCGCCTGACGGATCCGCCGGAGCTCCTGCCTCCGGCTCCGCTCCGGCCCGAAGGGATCCCGCTCGACGACGAGGAGATCGATGTCGGAACCGGCGTCAGGGCGTTCCACCGAGCTCCCGAACAGGACGATCGTCTCAGGATCGACCGCCTCGACGATCCGTTCCACGATCTCGTCGAGGATTGCGGTAGAGGCAAACAGGCCAGCGGACTCGCGCACCATCATCGCCTGAGGGGAGCGCGTCCTCCGAGTCCTGCCGGTTTCTGGGTCGTCGACCTGACTTAGCTCCCAACGTGACTGGAGCTCGAGCCAGTACTCGGCGGTCGTGCCGAGAACCCGGGCGAGCCGGACGGCCGTATCGGGAGTGATCGCCCGCTTTCGATTCACGATCTGATTGACCCGTTGGAACGGGACCCCGAGCCGCCGGGCGAGCTCGGTCTGGGTCAGACCTTTGGGTTCCAGGAATTTCTGGAGCAGAACGTCGGCGGGATGGCGAGGTTCGTGTCCGGGCATTAGTGTAGTATACGTTTCAACGGTATACTACGCCAGACTAGAGGTCTGAGGTTGTCCGAGGCCGCGAATACCATGAAGGCGTAGAGCGCGATTCAACCCACCGAACGGAGAGTGCGATGAGACCCCTCCTCTTACTTGCCGCGTTCGCCTTGATCACGACTCCCGGTTTCGCTCAGACCGACATCACGTCGCAGCGGATCGGGGACTTCACGTTCTATAGTGGCAACCACGACGGGGAACCGGTCAGCGGCTCGTCGCAAGCGATCGGGCCGTTCGAATATTCGAGCTTCCAGGTCGGGGACAGGTCACTCGACGCCACGAGTCAGCGGATCGGAAGCTTCACGTACACGGATTGGAGCAACGGCCGGAGCGCCACGACACAGCGTATCGGATCCTTCGAGTACACATCCTTCGACGACGGCTCGAGCTACACGACGCAGCACGTCGGAGACTTCAGCTACACCAGCGGAGACGGAATCTCCGCGACCACCCATCGCCTGGGCTCGATGTCCTACACGAGCGCGGAGGAGGACGAATGACGTTGTGGGTCGACAAAGAGCCGCGGCGGCGTAGAAGCGTCGTGCGGAATCCCGCGCTCGACGTCGTCGTGGAGGGCGACTCTCTCCGGATCGGCCCGCACTTCAGGGTCTCGTTCCAGCGCACGCTTCGGATCCCCGACGACGGCCAGACGTATCCGCTACCACCGGGCCTCGGGAATTTCCCGATCCGGCGTGTCGCCGACTACGCCGATCGTGTGCCTGCGGAGTGGCGCGAGCGGGGCGGGGTGTTCCTGCCGATGTACCAGCGCGAGGCGATGTGGCTCGCGTTCCACTGCGACTGGTGGCGGGCGGTCGCTGTCCAGGTCGGGATCGGCAAGGTGTGCGCGATCACCGGCCGCGCCTGGCGCGAGCGGCTGAATCGCACGCCCGCGCGGCAGAACTACGTGGTCTGCCCCGACCAGCCCTGGCTCGACGGCATCAACGCTGGCGATGGCTTCATTCGCCAGTTTGTCGCCATGCCGCTGGGGCAGGGGTACACCGTCGAGGGACAGCTGACCGGCGAAGAGAAGTTCGGCGGCGTCCAGATCCGCGTCGTCGAGCCCCGCCCGGGGCGATTCCCCGAGAAGCCGCCGAAGGAGCATCTCGACCGCGAGTGGGCCGGTCCCGCCGACCTCCTGTGCTGCATGGTGGCGGAAACCTCGATGGGTCTGGGCGCCGGCGGCCGCATGCGGCAGAAGATCTACCCGGACCCGCACGGAGCGCGCACGTGGGACGAATCGAACGCGGGACGCGTCTACGTGCACATCGCGAATAGCGCGGCCTGGACGGCGATCACGGGCGAGCCGCTGCCCCCGACTCCGATCTCGGCCGAGCTCTACACCCGCTACGGCTTCCCCTGGTTCGACCTGTACGACGAGAAAAAGGGCGACCTGGCGTCTTCGGGCGTCCTGAAAGGTGTCGCGTCGATCGCGGAGATCGACGCGGAGAAGGGCCTGCCGCCGGACCCCGAAGATGCGACCGTGGACGTCGCCGCGGGTCAGGTCGTCGGAATCGGCGGGAAGAAGGTGGTCGATGGGCAGTGGTGAGTGCTCGATCTGCGATGGATCGCTTGGTCCTGAATCGTCTCCGTAGCCGTGGCCCGAGTTCCGAGAGCCGCATCGTTCGATCGTGCTGGAGGCGGTCAATCTCGGGGACGACGCGGACACGACGGGAGCCGTTGCGGGAGGGCTAGCCGGGGTGATGTTGGGCGAGGGCACGATTCCGCAGGAGTGGGTCCAGGCGCTGGAGAAGCCCAACGTTGTCTGGCACATGGCGCACCGGTTCGCGAAAGCGACAGGTGCGAGACGCTCAGACGATGATTGACATCAGCGAGCTCCCGCGTTTGCCCGTAGATCAGGGATGATGCCGGAAGCAGTCCACGGTTGGGGGTATTCTTAGGTCCGGTGCCTACAACTGATCCCACCAAGCTCCAGCGCTGGCTCGACCTGATCGCCTACCTCGTCGGGCGCAAACACCCGGTGTCGGTCGACGAGGTGCTGGAGCACGTGCCGGCCTACGCCTCGCCGCTCGAGACCGACGACCCGAAGACGCTCGACGCCACGCGCAAGATGTTCGAGCGCGACAAGCGCGAGCTGCGTGCGTTCGGGATCCCGATCGAGACGGTCTCGTTCACGGTCGACGCCAGCGAGGCGCAGGAGGGATATCGGCTCACCCGGAAGGATTTCTACCTGCCGTACCTGCGCCTGATGGAAGAGGCAGGACCGGCGTACGGCACGGGCGGCCGGGAGGGGCGTATGGCCGGCGTGCCCACGCTCGAGATCCACCCCGAGGAGGCGCGGGACGCGCGCGAGGCCCTCGACCTCATCGCCGGACTCGAGGGTTCGCCGTTCGTCCGCGAGGTGAGCTCCGCGCTCCGGAAGCTCGCCTTCGACTTGCCGGCCGGGAACACCGCGCCGACCCTCTTTGCGGGGCGTCCGGAGGTGGAGGAGCTACGCGCCCGTCTGGCGCAGCTCACCGACGCGCTTCTCGCCCGGAAGCGAGTTCGCTTCGCATACCATGGGATCTATCGCGGCGAGAGGACCGAGCGTGGAGTCGACGGATATGGCATGTTGTTCCGACACGGAAACTGGTACCTGATCGGCCACGATCACCTGCGGGACGATCTGCGGATCTTCCGCATCGAGCGGATGGAGGATGTCGAGCCGAATGCGAAGAGCCCCGAGACCCCGGACTACGACATCCCTGAATCCTTCGAGCTGGTCGACTGGCGCCAGCGCGAGGCGTGGGAGCTGGGTGGGGAGGAGGCGCCTCTCGAGGCACGCGTCGCATTCCGCTTCCCGCGCTCGCTGTGGGTCGATCGGAACCGCTTCGGCGAGCTGGTCAACGCCCGACCCGACGGCTCGTCCGTGCGCGCGTTCCGAGTCCATCAGGTCGATCCGTTCCTCCGCTGGATCCTGTCCCAGGACGGCGAGGCGCGGATCCTCGGCCCCGCCGAGCTCGCGACCGCATACCGCGACATGGCCGCGGAGGTGGCGGCGCTCTATCGGCGAGGCTAGCGACCGAGCGCGTCACGACAAGACGCCGGGCCGCCCCTGTCGGGGGTTCGGATGACGCCCCGGGAGCCCACCGAGCGACAGCTCGAACGGGTCCTGCATATTCTCCCGATCGCCGCGCGTTCGAACGGCGCGTCGTTGGCGGAGCTCGCGTCCGACCTGCGTGTCACCGAAGAGCGCCTGCTTCGCGACATCGCGGAGGTCACCGCACGGGCGAACTACCTCGAGCCTCCCCTGGACATCGACATCCTGATCGAGGAAGGCCGCGTCACGGTCTGGACGACGGGCGAGTTCCGCCGTCCGGTCAAGCTATCGCCGCGCGAGGCGCTCGCGCTCACGCTGGGACTCCGGCTCCTGGCGGAAGGGGCGGCTGCCGAACGGGCAGATGCCCTCCGCGCTCTTGCCGCGCGCATGGACCAGGTACTGGCCCACGACAAGGCGGCCGCGCTCGCCGAGGACTTCGCGCTGGGCGCAGGCGACGCCTCGGGTGAGGGACACCTCGCGATCCTTCAGGAGGCGGCGCGCGAACGACGCCCGTGCCGGCTCCGCTACCTCAAGCCCGCCGACGTCGAGCCCGAGCCGCGCGAGCTCCAACCCTACGCGCTCGTCCACGCGGGAGGTCGCTGGTACGCGCTCGGGTACAGTCCCGAGTCGGGCGGAGTCCGCGCCTTCCGGCTCGATCGGATCCTCGCCATATCGCCGATCGACGGTTCCTTCGAAGTGCCTGCCGACTTCGATCCGCGGGACTACCTCGACCGGAGCGGAACGGTCCCCGGCGGCATATTTCGTGCGGATCAGACCGTAGACGTGACCGTGCGCTACTCCCCGCGAATCGCGCGCTGGATCGAGGAAGCGTCCGAGGCGGGGGGCGGATCCGCGATCGCCAGGCAGCAGGACGGCAGCGTCGATGTCGTCCACCGGGTCGCCGATCCCGGCTGGCTCGTCCGGCACGTGCTCTACCACGGTGCCGACGCCGAGGTCGTCGGGCCGCCTGAGATGCGCGACCTCATGCGCCAGCGGATCGAGCAGATCGTCGCCGCTCAGGAGGAGAAGGAATGGTCGGAAGCCGCTTCGTGAAGGCCGTCGAGCGCGCGTGCCAGTGGCACGACGGGCAGGTGCGGAAGGGCACGGAGGTGCCCTACGTCTCCCACCTCCTCGCTGTCGCGGGACTCGTGCTCGAGGCGGGTGGCGACGAGGAGCTGGCGATCGCGGCCATGCTGCACGACGCGATCGAGGACCAGCCCGATGACGCATCGCCCGAGGCGATCCGCGAGGAGTTCGGCGACCGGGTCGCCGCCGTCGTCGTCGAGTGCTCGGATCGGGAGCACGGCGTCAAGGGAACAGCCGACAACTGGCACGACCGCAAAAAGGCCTACGTCCAAGGCCTCCGGGAGGCCTCGCGCGACGCTCTCCTCGTCTCCTGCGCCGACAAGCTCCATAACGCGCGGTCTCTTCTCCGGGATCTGATCCAGGAGAAGGCGGTGGTCTGGGATCGCTTCAACCAGACCGATCCCGTCGAGCAGCTCTGGTACTACCGCGCCCTCGCGGAGGCCTTCGCCGAACGCATCCGGAAGCCGGTCTGGCTGCCCGAAGAGCTCCAACGCACCGTCGAGGAGATCGCGACCCTCGCAGGAGTGGCGCCCACCCGTCGGGCCTGACGCGCGTCCTTCGCCGAAGTTAGGCGGAGCCCCCGGCCGTCACGGACTCGTAGTGAGCACCGCGTAGTTGCCCTGGTCGGAGTCCAGCATGCAGTTGTCGAAGGCGCCCACCCGAGGATAGACGGACGCGTCGCTCGCCAGGCCGTTGGCGAGATACTGGATGCAGAAGCCGACCTGGTCGCCGGCCGAAAGCGCGAAGTCGTTCGCATCCCCGCTGCTCAGTGGAAACGCGACCTCGAAGAAGTTCACGCCCCCGCTCGAGCCCGCCTCCCCCGTGCCGTCCTCCTGTGTGTCGAACACGCCCCACCCGAACAGGGTGCGGTGCATGTCGTCGTAGGTGTCCATCCGCAGCCGGACCTCGTTGTCGCCGGTCGTGGCGAGGCCGTCCAGCGTGTCGTCGAAACGGATTCGGAACCCGTCCGCAGCTTGTGGAACCGCGTCGGCCATCTCCAGCGCCAGGTAGAGGGTAGTCTCGTCGTTGGTGAAATAGAACGTGCCGCCGGGGAACACCGCGACCGACGTCGCCGCGTCCCACTCGCCGGAGCTCCTGATCCCGTCGACTACGGGAACGGGATCAGGATCGGGGTCAGGGTCGGGATCGGGATCGGGCCCGTCGAGGAAGTCCTCGGTGCACAGCAGGAGGTCCGCCACGTCGTCTCCATCCAGCGCGCCGTCGGCTACCCATCCTTGGACCTGTGCGACGAGGTGGGCGTACGCATCGGCGGCTTGGCCGGCGCGACCTGCGGCTTCGTGGCGCATGGCCTGAGCGAGGCGAGTCTTCAGAGCGGTCCCCCGCCCGTGGTTGAGGACGCCCTCCTCCTCGAGAAGGTCGATCAGGGCGGCGATGTCCTCGGCCGTCTCGCAGTCGACAGCCGCGAGGGTCATTCCGCGCGGGTCGACGGGTATGGGAACGATCGGCTCGGTTGGCGCGGGACCGCAGCGAGCGAGCACGAAAGCGAGACCGACCAGGGAAACGGCAATGCGGAAATGGCGGTACATGCGACCCTCCTCGACCATGGTCGTTGGTGTTCAGTCGAGGGAGTGTCGTCTCCAGTAAACCCGAAACGCTCCTTCGGGTCAAGCGCTCGCGTTCCCTTCTGCGGGGTCGATGGGCAGACGGATCGAGGCTGATACACCTTGCCTGGGGAAAAGCCCGGAGGAATTCCCACGCAGCGGACCAACTGGGCCATCTCCGTGGACTCCGGATATCGAGCGGTTCGCAACGTGAGGATGATCCGTTCCAAAGGAATTCCCCTGTTCCGTGCCTCTTTTTCCCATGCGTCGTATATTCTGCGCGTCCCATCTCGTCCCTTCCCCGGGATGGGCCCCCGACCGATGATGATCCCCGAGAAGAGCGCATGCGCCCCGACGACCTCCTCCACATCCTCGCTTTCGTGCTGGCTCCTCTCGTGACGGGGCCCTTCACCGCGGAGCGGATCGCCTCACCCGGTTCGACTGTGGATGCATGGTGCCGGGTGGAGACGCGCTCGTCCGATCCCGAGTGGATTCGTCCCGCCGATCCCGCGGACCGGGTGCGGTTGGATTCGTGGTGCGCGGCCGTCGGACCTCCCGCGCATCACGCGCCTGCCGGAACGAACATCTCCGCAACCGTCGACTCGCTTGCAGTGGTCGTTTGGAACACGAACGTCGGCTCGGCGGAGATCGGCCGGTTCCTGCGCGAACTCCGAAGCGGCGAGCTCTCGGGGGGCGAGCCTGTCGAGCACTTCGTCCTTCTTCTGCAGGAGGTACATCGGGCGGGCCCGGACGTGCCGCCAGCACCATCCGTGAAGGCGAGCTGGGCAGGTCGGATCGGCGGCGATGCGCGAATTGACGTCGTGGAGCTCGCCCGGCGGGAGGGACTCCATCTCTTCTACGTTCCCTCGATGCGGAACGGATCTCCGAACGACGGAAGCGCGCCGGAGGATCGCGGCAACGCTGTCCTCTCGACGTTCCCTTTGGACGATCTCGCGGCGATCGAGTTACCCGTCGAGCGCCAACGCCGGGTTGCGGTCGCGGCCACGATCGAGGCAAGGAACAGCGCGGGGATTCCGTGGAAGCTGCGGTTCGTGAGCGCGCACCTCGAGAACCGCGCGCGCTGGACGCGCCTGCACCGAGCCTTCGGTGCCGCCCAGTCGAACCAGGCTCGCGCGCTGGTCGCGGGCCTCGAAAGGCTGTCGCCGGTCCCCGCCAGCGCGGTCGGTGGTGACTTCAACACCTGGTTTCGCGGCGGAGCTTCCGGAGCGCTCGATCCACTGCGGATCCGCTACCCGTCGCTCGGCGTCCACCCGGAAGGCGAAACCATGGATCTTCCCCTGTTCCTCCCGGGGCTCCGACTGGACCACCTCTTCCTGCGTCTCCCCCGAGGCTGGTCGGGGCACTACGAGATCCTGGCCGAAAGCTACGGCTCGGACCACGTGCCGCTCATGGGGTGGGTCCGGATGAGCGGGTCATAAAGAGGACGCGGGTCGAATCATACTGGCATCATGAGAGACCCTATCGATAAGGGGATGGAACGCGAGGACGAAGGGCTGCGCGCCATGGGCGAGCCCACCGTTACGCCTCCGTGACTCGAACCCGCCTGACTTACTGCGTCGTCGCGTGGTGGAACTGCTGCGCCTCCGTCGACTCCGCCAGCGCCGCCGTGCTCGCCGTCCCGCCGGAGATCACCGCGCGCACGAGATCGAAGTAGCCGGTGCCGACCTCGCGCTGGTGGCGGGTCGCGGTGTAGCCCATCTCCTCGCTGGCGAACTCGGCTTCCTGGAGCTCGGAGTACGCGACCATGCCGTTGTCGCGATACGCGCTCGCCAGCGTGAACATGCTGTGGTTGAGCGCGTGGAAGCCGGCCAGCGTGACGAACTGGAACTTGTACCCCATCTCGCCGAGCTCCTCCTGGAACCGCGCGATCGTCGGCACGTCCAGCTTCTTCCGCCAGTTGAACGACGGTGAGCAGTTGTAGGCGAGGAGCTTGCACGGGTATTCGGCGTGGATCGCCTCGGCGAACTCGCGCGCCTCGCCGAGATCCGGCGTCGACGTTTCGCACCACACGAGATCGGCGTAGGGCGCGTAGGCGATCCCGCGCGCGATGGCGGCCTCGAGCCCGCCGCGAAAGTGGAAGAACCCCTCGCTCGTCCGCTTGCTCTTCCGCTTCAGGAACGCATGGTCCAGCTCATCGATGTCGCTCGTGATGAGGCCCGCGCTGTGGGCGTCCGTCCGCGCGACCAGGATCGTCGGGACGGCCATGACGTCGGCGGCGAGCCGCGCAGCGATCAGGGTCTGGATGAACTGCGAGGTCGGCAGGAGGACCTTCCCGCCCATGTGCCCGCACTTCTTCTCCGATGCCAGCTGATCCTCGAAGTGGACGCCCGAGGCGCCCGCCTCGATCATCGCCTTCATGAGCTCGAACGCGTGGACCGGGCCGCCGAAGCCCGCCTCGGCGTCGGCCACGATCGGCGCCATCCAGTGAATGCTGTGGTCGCCCTCGGCGTGGTGGATCTGGTCCGCGCGGAGGAGCGCGCGGTTGATCCGCCGCACCACCTCGGGAACGCTGTCGCACGGGTAGAGGCTCTGGTCCGGGTACATCTGCCCGGCGCAATTGGCGTCGGCCGCCACCTGCCAGCCGCTGAGATAGATCGCCTTGAGGCCCGCTTTGACCTGCTGCATCGCCTGATTGCCGGTCAGCGCGCCGAGTGCCGCCACGTAGGGCTGGGTGGTCAGGAGGTCCCACAGCCGCACCGCGCCGCGCTCGGCGATCGAATGCTTGATCTCGAACGTATTCCTGAGCCGCATGACGTCCTGCGGCGTGAAGGGCCGCCGGACGCCCGTCCAGCGCGCCAGGCACAGGCCATTGCCGTTGCTTCCGTTGACTACGCGCATGCTTCCTCCTGACCCGTTCGGGGGCGGTTACAGCGGGGCCTGAGTTCCGCTGGTGTGGGTTCCTTCGGCGCGCAGCCGCGCGCGCCGCGAATCGAGATCCAAGCCGGCCGGATCCGAGCGGCAGGTGAGAAACGGACGGAATGTCGTCTCGGTGAAGATCGCCTCGGCGTCCTCGCGGGCGTCCGCGAAGCGCTTGAGCTGCTCCTCGACACCGTTCCCCACGCCGTTCATTGCGGCCCGCACCTCCAGCTCGATCCGCAGGCTCTCTTCGTCGAAGATCCGGCGGACGAGATCCGGCGTGACCGA
>DASRVB010000004.1:0-33262 GCA_035687725.1 Gemmatimonadota bacterium | reverse complement strand
TGTACGCGACGCGCGGGACGACCGGGCAGTACCGCGCCACGCCGTTGCGCGCGCTGTGGCAGCATCCCCCCTATTTCCACGACGGCAGCGCGCAGACCCTGGAAGAGGTCGTCGACCACTACATCGCCGCCCTCGGCCTCTCGCTGTCCGCCGCCGACGAGGAGAACCTGGTCGAGTACCTCAAGAGCCTCTGAGGTCGCGATCCGCGGCGCCGCGTAGGCCGGATGGGGTTCACCCGTGCGCAGCTGGCGGCCTGCGCCGGCCGCTCGGTGCCGGACCTCGTGCCCGACGACCCAGCCGCGCTCCGGCTGTTGTTCGTGGGCATCAACCCCGGGCTCTGGACGGCTGCGGCGCAGGCCCACTTCGCCCATCCGGGCAACCGCTTCTTCAAGGCGCTGCACGCAGCCGGCATCACGCGGCGGGCGCTCGACGTCTCGGCGGGGTTCAACGAGCGCTCGCGCGCGGCGCTCGTCGGGCGCGGGATCGGGATCACGAACCTGGTCGAGCGCGCCACCGCGCGCGCCGACGAGCTGGGCGCGAACGAGCTGCGCGCGGGGGCGGCGTGCCTCGAGGCCAAGGTCCGCGCCTGGAAGCCGCGGGTGGTGGCGGTGGTCGGGATCGGCGCCTACCGCACGGCG
The DNA here is from genome assembly GCA_035687725.1 of Gemmatimonadota bacterium. Classification (GTDB taxonomy): domain Bacteria; phylum Gemmatimonadota; class Gemmatimonadetes; order JACCXV01; family JAHWKZ01; genus JAICNR01. Next base: position 32,624 of record DASRVB010000004.1, on the reverse strand, counting down.
TTCGGCCGGCGGCTGGCTGCCCTCGGGCGCCAGGAGGAGCGCTGGGCCGGCGCCGAGATCTGGGCGTTGCCGAACCCCAGCGGTCTCAACGCCCACTACCGCCTGGACGAGCTGGCCGCACTCTACCGGCAGGCGGCGGAGGCGGCCGGCATTCCCCTCGCGCGGCGGAAGCGCGAGCGGGGGCCCGGTCGGGCGTAGTCGGCGGTCCGCTCGTCCGCCGGCCTAGTCCGAGGTCTTCTCGGAGAGAGTCTCCAGCGCGCAGCAGCAGACGCCGTCCCCGAGCGGGCGGTGGCCGAACGGCCCCGCGTGGGTCACGCCCTCGAGCAGCGCGCGGAAGAACGCCCCGCAGACCGACGGGTGGACGGCCGAGACCGCCTGGAACGGGCAGCGATGGACCACGAACCGGAGGCCCCCGCCCGGGGTCCTCTCGACGTCCGCCTCCCACGCGAACTCCTCCTCCAGCCAGGCGGCGATCGCCGCGAGCCGCTCCGTCGAGTCGGATCCGACCTCGCCCTCGACCTTCCGCGCCAGCTGCTGCGCGGCTTCGGTGACGATCTCCAGCGTCCGTTCCTCCCCCTCGCGGGCCATCAGGGTCGACACGAGCTCCAGGACGAGGAGGTCGTGGCGCTTGGGGTAGGCGCGCCGGCCGAGATCGCTGAGCCGGTAGAGGAACGCCGGGCGGCCGCCCCGGGTCCCTGCTTTCCGGCGCTCCACCAGCCCGAGCCCGGCCAGCGTCCCCAGGTGCTGCCGGACCGCGGTGGCGCTCACGCCCAGCTGTTCCGCCAGCTGCTCCGCCGTCTGCTCCTGCCGGACCACGAGATCGAGTAGGGCGCGCTTGGTGCCTTCTGGAAGTCGTTCAGGGCTCATGGATTCCTAGTTTCATAAGTTATGCCTTGCAATTGCGCTCAATCTCGGATAGTATACGGGAAACACGGGCGTCTGAAAAGCCCGAACCCTTCATCCAGGAGACGTACCATGCGCAAGCGCTCTTCCTTCGTGGTGGCCGCAGCGGCCATCCTCGCCTTCTCGGTCCCCGGCCTCGCCCAGACGCACGCCCCGCAGGCCCCGGCTGCGCCCTTCCAGCCCGTGTCGGCGCTGGTCGACCTGCCGGACTTCATCCCCGGCATGGGGAGTCTGTTCGTCGATCCGGCCACCCTTCCGGCCGGCCCGTTCCTGGCGTACGACCATGACGGGAAGCTGGTGAGCTCGATCTACATGATCCCGCTCGCGGCGATGAACGAGCAGAAGAACTTCGACGGCCTGGCCGTGGGAGACGGCGACGTCGACCACGTCGACATCCAGTTCAACGCCGGGCACCCCGGTGTCGCCGAGCCGCACTACCACGTAGTGTTGTGGTACGTGTCGCCGGACGAGGCGACGGCGCTCCGGTAACATGGCGACGAGGCGGGACTTCCTGCGGGCCGGCGGGTGGACGCTCGCCGGCCTCGCCGCCGCCGGGGTCGCACCCCGGCTGGTCGGCGCGAGGCTCGGATCGCTCCAGGCGGCGACCATGGGGCGCGTCGTGGAGATCCGCATGCGAAGCGACGCCCTGGGCTCTCGGGTTTGGTTCGATCCGCTGGGGCTGCGGATCGCCCCCGGAACCACCGTCCGGTGGGTGCTCGAGGCGAATGTCCATTCGGCGACCGCGTACCACCCGGACAACGGGGATTGGGCGTCCCGGATCCCGGCGGGTGCCGAGCCCTGGGACTCCGGAATGCTGACGGAGCCGGGGCAGACGTTCGAGCGGCGGCTCGATGTCCCGGGCGTCTACGACTACTACTGCATTCCCCACGAGATGGCCGGGATGATCGGCCGGATCGTCGTGATGCCCGCGGGCGCCTCGGGCGCCGAATTCCAGGAGCCCGAAGCCATCCGGGGACTCCGGCCGCCGTCACACGCCTCGCTGGCCGCGTTCCCATCGGTCGAAGCGATCGTGCGGAACGGATCGATCCGAGCCGCTCCGACGGGCGCCCACGGCCACTGAGCTTCGCGGCCCGGCGCGCACCATCACCCGAGCAGCTCGAGTAGCTGCCCGTGGAGGGCGCCGTTGGTCGAGAGCGCGCTCCCGCCGACCGCCCGGCGCTCCCCGGCGAGCGTGGTGAACCGCCCGCCGGCCTCCTCGACGACGGGGAGGAGCGGGGCCGAGTCCCAGGGGCTCATGCGCGGGTCGATCATGGCGTCGGCGCGGCCCGTCGCCACGAGCGCGTGGCCGTAGCAGTCCCCCCAGGTGCGGAGCCGCCCCGCGCGCCCGGCGAGTCGCTCCCACGCCGCTCCCGATTCCAGCCGCGTAAAGTCCGTGCAGAGGACGAGCGCGCGATCGAGCGTCGCGGTCGGCCGGACGCGCGCCGGCGACCGGTCGACTCCCCGCTGCCACCATCCGCAGCCCGCGCCGCGAGCGGCCGCGACCGTCTCGTCGAGCGCCGGGAAATGGATCACCCCCAGCACCGCCTCGTCGCCGTCCAGGAGGCCGATCAGCACTCCGTAGAGGGGAACGCCGTGGACGAACGACGCGGTGCCGTCGATCGGATCGACGGTCCATTGGCGGCCGCTGTCGCCCTCGGCGGTGCCGAACTCCTCGCCGAGGATCCCGTCTCGCGGGCACCGCTCCGCGATCCGCTGCCGCAGCAACTCCTCCGCACGCCGGTCGGCGTCGGTGACGGGCGATCCGTCGGGTTTGGTGTCGAATCCGAGCGCCGAACCGAAGGTCTCCAGGGTGATCCGGCCGGCCGCGCGCGCCGCGTCGATCGCGAACGCGCGCAGCTCGGCCAGCTCACCCGGCTCGATCACAACGAGGTGAACAGCTCGTCGTCTATCGTGGAAGGATTGCCGATCACGACGAAGTGGAAGTCCTTCATGTACGTCCCGGCCACCCGCTGAATGTCCGCCGGCGTCACCCGGCGCACGCCTTCGACGAACTCCGCCGCATTCTCCCAGCCACCACCTACCAGCTCGAACACGCCGAGCGTCCCGGCCTGGCCCATGTTCGTCTCCTGCGCGAGCCAGTACTGGGTCAGGAAGACGTTGACGTTCTCGGCCAGCCGCTCTTCACTGATCGGCTCGGTCTTCAGCCGGTCGACCTCGTGGAGCATGACGCCGAGGGTAGTGTCCGGCTGGACCGCGGTCACGTACAGGAGACCGTAGTTGGCCCGCCGCTGCGAGAGGCCCGAAAACACCGCATAGGACAGGTTCCGTTTGGTACGCACCTCCTCGAACAACCGGTCGGAGAGGATGTCGGTGGCCACCTGCATGGCCGGGAAATCCGGATGCCCCGGATCGGGGGCCAGGAACTGCCCGCGGATGTAGTTGGTGGGGAGCTCTCGCTCGGTCACCTCCACCTCTGGGGCGGAAGGGGCCACCTCCGGAACCGGGTTCGCGGCGCCTCCGGTCGCGGGCAGAGCGCCGAACGATTCCTCGATCTTCCGCTCGAGGTCCGCGCGCGGGACGTTCCCCACCACGACGATGAGGAGGTTCTCCTTCGCCATCCGCTCGGCGTGCCACGCGCGCAGATCCTCCGCGGTCATCGACTCGACCGCTTCCACGGTGCCCAGGGGATCGACGGCGTAGGGGTGACCTGCATAGAACTGGTCGTTGGCGAGGAGCGCGAGGTACGCGTCCGGATTGTCGAGCCGGCCCTTGAGCTGGTTGACGATCTGGTCGCGCACGAGCGCCACCTCCTCGTCCGGGAACGTCGGATGGAGCGCGGCCTCGGCGAACAGGTCCCACGCCTGGTCCCAGTGCTCGCTCACCGCCTGCAGCGACAGGAAGGTGTAATCGGGGTTCGCCGTGGCGCCGATCGCCGTCCCGGTCGAGGAGGAAAGGGCCGCGAACTCGTCGCGCGAGTACTTCTCGGTGCCGTGCGTCGCCGCGGCCGTCATCAAGTTCTCGATCCCCGCCGTCTCGGGAGTGAGATTCGCGCTGCCGCCCTTTATGTAGAGACGGACGGCGATCACCTCGTTGGCTCGGATCGGTTTGTAGATGACCGGCATCCCGGCGACCGTGAACTCGGTCACTTCGGCGGGCTCCTGCGCGGGCGCCGCGGCCGGCAGCGCGAGCGCCAGCGCGGCGAGACCCGCCATCACGATGCGCATCACTGGACCACCTCCTGCGCCAGCAGGTCGCTGGCCGTCAAGTCGATGGCGGCGCGCGACTCGGGATCGATCAGGGCGCCGCTGACGTGCGGCTTGCCGATCATGTAGGTCCGGGCGAACTCCGCGATGTCGGCCTGGGTCACCGCCTGCATCCCGTCCACGTAGCCCAGGTAGTAGTCGAGCCCCGCGATCGCCCACCAGAAGCCCACGGTGTGCGCGAACGAGCTGGCCTGCTCGCGACCGTAGGTCTGGGCAACCTCGACCTGGGTCTTGGCAGCATTCAGTTCCTCCTCGGTCACGTAGCTCGGATCGCCGAGCTTGTCGACCTCGGCGAGGATCTCGCGGTGGAGCTCCAGCGCCTTGTCCGGCGTCGTCTGCGCCTGGATCGCGATCGGCCCCACGTGCATCTGCGTGAAGTACGAGAAGTTGACCCCGAAGGCGAGGCCGCTCTCGACCAGCGCCTTGTAGAACTTGCTGGTCGGGTTCCCGAGCGCCGTGGCCAGGAGGTCGGCGACGTACGTCGACTTCGGATCCGTCGTTACACTCGGCCCCTGCCAGTTCACGGACACGGTCACGGTGTTGACCGGCTGCTCGACGACGACGGCCCTCGGCTCGATCAGGGGTGGCGGATCGGGGATCGGCTCAGCGAAGGGGTCGCCTCCGCGCGGCCAGTCGCCGAACACCTGCCGGGCGAGCTCGAACCCGCGCTCGGCGGTGATGTCGCCGGAGAGGATCAGCGCGGTGTTGTTCGGGACGTAGAACCGCTGCTGGATCGTCCGCATCTTCTCCTGGGTGGTCGTGCTGATGATCTCGCGGTTCCCGATCACGTTCTTGCGCGAGTAGTATTCGGGGGACCAGAGCAGCGTGTCGGTGGCGCGGCCAAGATGGAAGAATGGATTGGACTCGGCGCGATCGTACTCCCCGAGGACGACCGGCCGCTCGCGCTCGAGCTCCGCCTGCTCGAAGAGCGGATAGCGGATCGCATCCTCCATGAACTGGAGTCCCGGCTCCAGGCTGTCGATACCGACCGTGATGTAGTAGTTGACGCGCTCGGTCGTGGTCGTGCCGTTCCAGACGGCGCCGAGCTCGTTCACGCGCTCGAGGTATTCTTCCTGGCTTGGGATCGTGCGATTGGCCTTGAAGAACATGTGCTCGTAGAGGTGGGACAGACCGTTGTAGTCGGGGCTCTCCGTGTAGGAGCCGTTCTTCACGTCGAGCTCGATCGTGACCAGCGGCACCGCATGGTTTTCGATCACGATGACTTCCATGCCGTTGTCGAGCGTCGTCGTGCGGATCGGCAACTCGTCCTGCGCCGCCAGCGGGGTGGCGACGAGAAGCGCGGCCGGACCCCACATTCGTGAATTCATGTATCGCCTCCGTGTTCCATTGGCCCAAAAATAAAAGGCTGAGTATCGCTCGCGGGACTCCCCCGGGGTAGACGACCCCGACCCTGGCCGCGTTCAGGACCGGCGGCCCGATCGGCGTGCCGGGGCAAAAAAATCCGGGGCCCATTCGCGCAACCGAATGGACCCCGGGACGCGGCTCGCGCCGCGCGTTCCTTGCCCGCCCGACTAGAGGGCCACCGCGCTCGTTATGCGGATCGTCAGGTCGGTGCCGGCCGGCATCGCGACCTCGTAGTCCGCCCGCGCCGAGCCCATCGCCGCGCCGCCCATGCCTCCGGCGGCCGCGCCTATGGCTGCGCCCTTCTTGCCGCCGACGATGGCCCCGATCGCCGCTCCGGCGCCCGCGCCGATGGCGGTCTCCTTCGCGGGGAAGCTCTCCTCGGCGTACGAATGGCCGCCCGAAACCGGAGCGCTGGCGATCGACCGGGTGCCCGAAGTGGTTTCGATCGAGCGTGCCTCGAGCGTGATCGAGCCGTTACCCTCGTTGCGATCGCCCTCGTCCATCGCCACGACGACGCCGCTGACGGCCGCGCCTGCGGGAATGACGACCTGCCCGCCGACCACGACGTCCCGCGTCACGCGGCCGGTCCAGGACTGGCCGACTTCGTTGTGCTCGCTGTCCACCTGGGCCAGGAGCGTCACAGGAACGGACGTCCCGGCGGGAATCGCCGACGGCCGGGCAGGTGCGACCGGCGCGCGGGTCTCGGGCTCCGTATCGCGCACCGGCTCGGGTCGCTCACGAACGACGACCGTGCGGGTCACGACCCGGGGCTCCTCCGCGAGTTGGATCTCCTCTTCCGTGGGCCCTGAGGGCAGCGATTCGCCCAACGCGATCGGACCACCCTCCTCGACGACGATGGGGGTATCCTCTTCGGCCGTTTCCCCCTGACAAGCGAGGGTCGCCCCCGCGATCAGCGCCGCAATCGCGGCGATCATGGAACGGCTGTACGAGCGCATGGCTTCTGCCTCCTCGGACGGGAATCGATAATTGGATCCGTCTGGTCTTGTAGCATCCGGCGTGCCCAAAAGTTCCCACGTCGGGGGTCCGCCGGCCCGCGACGGAAAGGGGGGTTCGCTGGGCCGAAATCGTCCTCGGTCGCGGACGCCGCCGTCCCCGTCCCATGACACCGGCGAATTCCATCCCTAGGTTCCCGCCCATGGCGCGTCGGATCGGAGTCCTGACGAGCGGCGGAGACGCCCCAGGCATGAACGCGGCGATCCGCGGGGTCGTGCGGGCCGTGTCCGCGGGGAACGGCGAGGTGATCGGCATCCGCCGCGGATTTTGCGGGCTCATCGACGGGACGTTCGAACCGCTCGGGCCACGCGACGTGGCCAATATCCTCCAACGCGGCGGGTCGATCCTCGACACCAGCCGCGAGCCGCGCTTCCTGGATCCCGCCATGCGACGCACGGCCATCGAGGCCCTCGATCGCGAGCGACTGGACGCGCTCATCGCCATCGGCGGCAACGGCACGCAGCGCGGGGCGCTCCTGATCCAGCAGGAGTGGCAGGGGGCGGTTCTCGGCGTGGCGTCCACCATCGACAACGACCTGGGCGGCACGGACACCTCGATCGGGTTCGATACGGCGTGCAACACCGCCCTCGAGGCGATCGACCGCATTCGCGACACGGCGCATTCCCTGGATCGGCTGTTCTTCATCGAGGTCATGGGAAGGCGCGCGGGATTCATCGCGCTCGAAGTGGCGGTCGGCGGCGGAGCCGAGGCGGTTCTGCTTCCCGAAGTGGACCTCGACACCGAATGGCTGGTCGATGTCATCCGCTCCAATCAGCAGCGCGGCAAGGTGTCGTGCATCGTCGTGGTCGCCGAAGGCGCTCACCCCGGAGGCGCTCGCGGACTGTTATTGGAGATCGAGGCGCCGCTCGCACGGCTCGGCCTTCCGGGGTCCGCCGACGCGCGCGTCACGATCCTCGGACACATTCAGCGCGGAGGCAATCCCACGGTTCGCGACCGCGTTCTCGCCAGTCGACTGTCGACGTACGCCGCGCGTGCGGCGCTCGAAGGAAAGCGCGGACTGCTGTTCGGCGTGCGTGGAAACTCGGTGCGCGAGACACCATTCGAGATCGCGCTCGCGGAAGAGAAGCAGATCGATCGAACGCTTCTCGATCTCGTGAACGAACTCGCCGGCTAGAAAACAGGCGGCAGAAAAAACTCGATTTTCATTTACAAAACTGTTGCATTGTTTTACGCGAATGTGATAAACTGTGCTCGTCGCGTGGTCTGAACGTCGGTTGTTGCTCAGACCAGGAGGAAACGACAATGGCAATGCGAAAGAAGAAGGCAGCCAAGAAGTCGACCAAGAAGAAGGCTTCAAAGAAGTCGAGCAAGAAGAAGGGCGGCAAGAAGAGAAAGAAGAAGTAAACAAGCGCTGACCGACCGATTTCGAAGACCACGTCGACGCGCACCACACGAAAGCCCGCTACCGCGGGCTTTCGTTTTGGCGCTGCTGTCGTTGCCGCTGCTCTCGCCGGCCTGCGCCCCCCGTACCGTGCGGGGATCCGGGAGCAGCGCGTTCGTGGAGGCCGTCGCGCGTGCTCTCTCCGATCGCTCCCTCGCCCATTCCGGCATCGCGTTCCTCGCCGTCTCGCTGGACCGCGGCGACACGCTGTTCGCGCGCGAACCGGACCGGCTCTACACGCCGGCTTCGAACCGCAAGCTGTTCACCGCCGCCAGCGCACTCCACTGGCTGGGACCGGACCACAGGTTCCGCACCACGCTCGTCGCCATCGGCCCGGTCGAGGCCGATACGCTGCGCGGCGACCTGGTCCTGATCGGCCGTGGTGATCCGGATCTTCTGCCTGCGCATCTGGCCGCGCTCGCCGACACTGTCGCGGCCGGCGGGACGCGCGTTGTCGCGGGCGACGTGCGCGCCGACGACGCGTGGTTCGACGACGTGGAGTGGGGAGCGGGCTGGATGTGGGACGACGGACCATACTGGGAATGGCCGTACGTGACCGCGCTCACGGTCGCCGACAACGTCGTCACCGTGACGGTGCGGCCGGGCCCGCGTGTCGGCGAACCCGTGGCGGTCTCGATCGATCCGCCCACCGACTACATGATCGTGAACGTCTCCGCCGTCACCGCCGCGCCCGCCGTCGACGCGGATCTCATCGTCGATCGGCGCTGGGATCCCAAGGAGAACGTCATCGACGTTACAGGAGCGCTCGCCCTCGACGCCGATCCGGTCGTCGCGCAGCGCACGGTCGAGGATCCTGCGCTCTACGCCGCGACGCTCCTGCTGGAGCTTCTCGAGGCGCGCGGCGTGGAGGTTCTGGGCTCCGCGCGGCATGGGGACCTGGCGGCCGCCAACGAGGTGGCGGACACGATCGCCGTGCACGTGTCGGATCCGCTTTCGGAAAGCGTCCGGAACTTCCTGAAGATCAGCGACAACCTGACGGGAGAGCTCCTGGTCAAGGCGGTCGGGGCTTCGGTCGCTGACCCGCCGGGCACGTACGACAAGGGCCTCGCGGCCGAGCGCGCGTTCCTGGCGCGGGAAGTGGGGATCGATACGACCGCGCAGCTGCTCGCCGACGGCTCGGGGGTTTCGCGTTACAACCTCGTGACCGCGCGGCAGATCGTCGCCCTTCTCCGATACATGACGACGCGTGACGACCTGTTCCCTTCCTATCGGGCGGCCCTGCCGGTCGCCGGCGTGGACGGCACGCTCGAGAACCGGATGCGGGGCACCGCGGCCGAGGGCCGCGCCGGCGCGAAGACCGGCACGCTGAACGGCGTTACCGCCCTGTCCGGATACGTCCCCTCGGCCGACGGCGAGCGACTCGCATTCAGCCTGATGATGGAGTTCTACACGGGGAGCTCGGCGCCGCGGCGCGCCGTCCAGGATTCGATCGTCGCCGCCCTGGCGCGGTTCCGGCGCTAACGAATCACGCCCACGCCGGTCGCCTGCAGCCCGACCTCGATCGACCGGCGGATCTCCAATGTCTCCGGATCGATGACGTCGATCGCGCCCGGCACGACGCCATGGCTCTCGAGCGAGAGGTATGCGGTTCCGTCGGGGCCGAAGGCGAACGTGTGGGGATGGGTGGCGCTCGCCTGCCGCGTGGCCACGGGCCGCTCGTCGGACAGGCCGATCACGGTGAACGTTCCGTCGTTGCGGTTGGGGACCCAGAGGCGCCTGCCGTCCGGATCCACGCGGATCAGGTACGGTCCGTCGCCGGTCGGGATCGTGTTCGTGATCGTGTCCAGTTCTTCGGTGGAGACGACGCGGATCTCCGCGTGCCGGTGGCAGGCCACGTAGAGCCTGGCGTCGTCGGCGGACAGCGCGAGACCGGCCGGGTAGCAGGTCCGGCCATCCGCCCGATCCCGCTCCGTCAGCATGTTCGTCGAGTCGACGACCGACAGCGATGCCACGTCGATCTTCCGCACCACGTTGTCCCGCGTGCACGAGGCGTAGACCGACTTCCCGTCGTGCGAGGCGACCATGCCGTGCGGCTTGGTGCACACCGGGATCCGCGCGACCTCCGTCATCGTGGGCGTGTGGACCGCCGAGACGGTGTCCAGCGCGGGGTCGCCGTGCAGGTTGTAGTTGGCGACGAAGAGCCACGTGCCATCCGGCGTGAGAGCCATGGTCGCCGGGAAGAGGCCCACGTTCACGCGTCCCGCGAGCGAGTCCTTCGCGGTAGTGAGCTTCCATACCGAGCCGTTGGGCCAGCCGTGGGCGATCGCGAGGTAGTAGTGTCGGCCGTCCGGCGAGACCGTGAGCGCGTGGACTCCCTCGACGTCCTCCCCAGAGATCCCCACGGGGATCTTCCGCTCGACCGTTCCCGCGATCGGGTCGACGACCGCGACCGCGTCCTCGGACTCGAGGCCGACGAGCACCATCTGCGCGGTCGCAACCACGGGCGCGGCGAGGCCGAGGAGCGAAACGGCGAGAAGGAGCGTGCGCAGCATCACGGGGAGTATACGGGCGATTCCGCGCCGCGCGACAGCAGCGGATACGGGTTCATCGGGCCGGCGCCGGTATAGATCCCGTAGTGGAGGTGCGGGGCGTCCGGCGGCGCGTTCCCGGTCGTGCCCACGAATCCGATCACCTCCCCCGCCGCCACGCGGTCGCCTTCCGAGTGCCCGGCGTACCCCTGGAGATGCGCATAGTAATGGCGCCAGCCGGCCGGACCGAGGATCGTCACCGTGCGTCCCCCGAGCGCGTTTTCCCCCCTGCGGGCGACGATGCCGCGGGTCGTGGCCCGGACCGGGGTTCTTCGCCGCGCGAAGATGTCGATCCCCTGATGTTCGCGCGCCCCGCCACTTCGCGGATCGCCCCAGGTGTCCGCCAGATCCGTGGCGGCCACTCCCTCGACCGGAACGGGGAGCACCGTGGGCGGATCGGCCGCCAGGAGCTCCGCTTGCCAGGCTGCGAGCTCGATCGCCGGGCCGGCGAAGCGCCAGGCTGCGATCCCCGCCGCGAGGAGTGCGGCGCCCGTCGTCACCCCGCGTGCGATCGCCGCCGCGCGGATCGTCATCGGGACGCCTTCAACCGGCGGTGAGGGACTCGCGCTCCAGGGCGAGCAGGTCGGCGACCGTCTCCCGGCGCCGGATCACCTCCACAGCGCCCGCCTCGTCGACCCAGACCTCGGCCGGCCGGGGGTGGGTGTTGTACTGGCTCGCCATCGACATGCCATACGCCCCGGCCTCGAGGATCGCCAGCAGGTCTCCCCGCGCGAGCGGAGGAAGCGGCCGCTCGCGGCCGAGAAAGTCGGTAGACTCGCAGATGGGGCCCGCCACGTCCGTGGGCCGGGTCTCCGCCGGATCGGCTTCCACGACGGGGAGGATCCGGTGCACCGCCTCGTACAGGGCCGGGCGCAGGAGGTCGGTCATTCCGGCGTCGGCGATGACGAGCTCGCGCCCGCCACGCGTCTTCCGGTACTGGACCTCCGTCAGGAGACATCCGGCAGGGCCAACGAAATAGCGCCCGAGCTCGAGCAGGAGCTCGGCCCCGAACTCCCGGGCACGCGGGAGGAGCTCGGCGGCGTACGCCGCGGGCGGCGGCACGTCCCCGCCGTCGTATGCGATCCCGAAGCCGCCGCCGGCGTTCATCCAGCGCGGCTCGAGTCCGGCGGCACGAGCCTCGCGCCCGCACTCGAGCAGCACGTCGAACCCCCGGCCGTAGGGCGCGGGATCGGTGATCTGGCTGCCCAGGTGCATGTGGAGGCCGACCAGCCGCAGCGCGTGCTGCCCGGCGAGCCAGGGCAGGAGCGTGCGGTACTCCGAGGGCGCGATTCCGAACTTGTCGGCGCCGCGGCCGGTGGCGATGTGCCGGTGCGTGCCGGGGTCGACGTCGGGGTTGATCCTGAGGCTGATCCTGACCGGCGCCTCGGAGCGCTCGGCGATCTCCGCCAGGACCAGCGCCTCGTCGACCGATTCGACGTTGATCATCCAGAGTCCGGCTTCGACGCCCTGTTCGAGCTCCGCGCGCGTCTTCCCGACGCCGGCGAAGACCACCCGATCCGGAGTCACCCCGCAAGCCGCGGTGCGCGCGATCTCTCCTCCCGACACGACGTCGAACCCAACTCCCTGGCCAGAGAGCCACTTTATCAGGCGGAGGTTGGAGTTCGCCTTGACGCTGTAGCAAATCGTGGTGGGGTGATCGCCGAACGCCAGGCGCACCTCCTCCAGGCGGGCGCCGATCGTCGGCCGGTGGTAGACGTACAGCGGGGTTCCGTGCTCGGCGGCGAGCCGCGCGAGCGGGACGCCCCCGACCCGCATCTCGCCGTTCTCGTACCGGAAGGGGGTCGACACGGCGCATTAAGCTACGGGGCACCGGGGGCCGCGCAAACGCCGCGGTCCGGGTTGCCGGACGCCCCGCGCGGAGGATAGATTCGAATAACCCTCATGCCGCAACGTACTTCCCCACGTCGCGCACGGCGCATTCGCACGGGTGGCGCCCTCCTCGTGATCGCCCTGGCCTTCGGCGGCATTCCCGCGGCCGCGGCCCAGGACGTGTCGCCCGTCACACCGGCGGCGGAGACCCAGCTCGTCCGGCAGGCGGCGTTCACGCTGTGGTGGCCCGAGTACGAGCGGCTGATGCGGCAGTTCCGCCACAACACGCCGCCCGACGCCGGCCGGATCGCGATTCCCGAGCCGAACCCGGACAGGTTCTACTGGGAGATCGAGATCCTCGGCCGGGTCATCCATCCCCCCCTCGGCGACGTGGCCCTGTACAGCGTCACCACCGAGGGCGAGCTGTTCCAGGCCCTCTTCGTCCTGAGCGAGCGCGATCGCGCCTGGCCGCTCATCAACCGCGTCGATCCCGCGGCGTTCGGACAGGAGATGAACAACGACTACGTCGACGCCGTCAACGCGCTCCTGCAGCGCGAACAGGTGGCGCCGGATACGGCGGAGGACGCACTCGCGCTGGCGAGATTCGTGGTCGAAGTGTTCTATAACTTCGACTACCGGTACGTCCCCTCGAGCGTGGACTCGCTGACGTTCGCGGAGCTCAATCTCGTGCGCGTGCTGAGCTCCACGGACGAGATCCCTCAGGGGTTGCGGCGCTTCGACGCCGACAACGCCGAGGCGCTCCTCTACGGTAAGATCCCGCAGCGGGTGCACGGCCTGGTCACGCCTCCCCGCGTGGAGTCCGAGAGTCCCGGCGACTACCTGATATCGTTCTACAGCTGGCATCCCCAGGTAGGCGAGCTGAAGCGGTGGGAAGTGAGGTTCGCCGATCGACAGTTCGTCTCGCTGAAGGACGAGACCGTGGAGAAGTGGGTCTCCTTCACCGTCGAGAACTTCTGATCCTTTCCGCTCGTCCGATCGCCATCGGTCTCCTGATCGCCACGCTGGCATGCGGCGTCGGGGACGAGCCCGATGCCGGATCACCGGCCGATACCGCGGCACCGGCAGCCGCGGCCGACACGGCGGTGACTCTCGTCGGAGCGCTGCCCGACGGCGGTCCCATGCCTCCGGCGTCGAGCGCGGGGGGCATCCCTCCCTATGAGGGCGCCAGCGTGCGCACCTCCCGGCAGCAGACCTCCGAGATGCGATCCTTCGAGGCGTACACTCCCGACGAGTGGACCACGGTCGTCGCCTGGTACGACTCCCAGCTCGGCCCCCCGGAGTGGAGCCGCGTCCTGGCCGAGGAGATCATGATCTACGAGAAGGGCGACGACGAGGCGGCGATCACGGTCTCGGTCTGGGTGGGCGAGAGCCTCAAGCCGGGGGTGCCAGAGTATATGCGGCAGGCGAGGACGGCGATTGGCGCCGCCTGGCGCCCTTAGTTGGCCGAGCGGTGAAAACGGCCCATCTTCGGCGTTCCGCTCCTCGTGTCTTCCTGCGGCGTACGGACGTACGCCTCGGAATCCCCTCGTCGCGCGCCGCCGAATCTGGGCCGTTTTGACCGCTCGGCGCTCCTTCGAACCACCACGCTACCGCCGCATCCGTTGGCGTCGCGCACGGGGGTTCAGGGCAGGAGGCGGGTGATCTCGACGATCGGGGTGCCGGTGAGGGCGCTCTGGCCGGTTCGGACGGTTCCCTCCACGCGAACCGTCCGGAAGGGGCTCATCCCGCGGAATTCCTCGAGCATCCGCTCGGGGATCACCAGATACACGTAGCGGCCGTCGGATCCCGGAACCCGGGCGAGGTCGTACCACTCCCCGGGCGTGAAGTCCGGGCGCCAGGCGTCGGCCTGCTGGAGCGCGACGTGCTCGAGGGTCCAGCGAACCGTGCGGCCGATGAACGTGCCCGGGGGCGCCGCGGCGACGACGTCGGGGTCCACCTCGCTGAGCGACCCCGCGCGCACGGCCGAAGTGGGCACCCAGCCGTCTACGCGGACCCGCGTCCAACCGCCGCGGGATTCCAGGACGCGGATCGGCGTCTCCGCCGGTACCTGGGCGACCGCTTCGCCCTCCGGCGCGTTTCGCATCTCGACGCTCCGAGACAGAGTACCCATGGCGCTGGGGGCGACGGCCGGCTCGGACTCTTCCGCGACCGGTCGCGGAGGCGGCGGGGCGGCGCGCGCCGTGTCGGACGCCGCCTCCGCCTGGGGGGCCGGCTGGGCCACCGAGGACTCCGGCAGCCAGCCCACGAGCTCGATCTCGAGCCAGCGACCCTCGGTGCCGACCCGGCGGACCCCGACGCCCTCGACGAGCTGCCCGAGGATCCGACCGTTCGGAGCCGCGCGCAGGTTCTCGCTCTCGGGCGCCACCCGGTACGCGTCGCCCGCCCGCTCCAGGGACGCCGACCACATCCACCCGTGGACGCCGACCCGCGCCCACCCCGCCCTGCCTCCCAACCGCTCGACCGTCACTCCGCGTCCGAGCCAGCCCAGGCGGCGGCCGGTCGAGCTCCAGCGGAGCTCCGCGCGGTCGACGGAGATCCGCAGCTCGAGCCCCGACTGCGCGCGGACCGAAGCGCAGGGCGCCGCAAGCGCAAGGAGCGCGGCGGCTCCGGCGATCGCGTGTCGGAGTTGGAGGGGAGTGCGCATCCGGTCGGCTGCGGGAAGTACGTCGTCCAGACGGGGAAAGTCAAGCGCGACGGTGCCCCGACACGTGCCATAGATTGCGTCCATGTCCGACGACGGCGGACCGGCTCTGCACGTCGTCCTCGTCGAGCCGCTCATTCCGCAGAACACGGGGACGATCGGACGGCTCTGCGTGGCGGCTGGCGCCAGACTCCACCTCGTCGGCCCGCTCGGATTCGATCTCGACGACTCACGCCGGCGCCGCGCGGGGCTCGACTACTGGCCGTCGCTCGACTGGGAGAGCTATCCCGATCTTGCGACCTTCCTCGCCGCCGCGGCGCCGCCGCAGGAGCGGTCCTGGTACGCGACCACGCGCGCGGGGCAGCCCTACGGGCAGGCCCGTTTCCGGCGTGGAGACTGGCTGTTCTTCGGCAAGGAGACCGTGGGGTTGCCGCAGGAACTATGGGAGGACCATCCGGACCGGTGCCTGACGATCCCCATGCGGCCAGCCGCGCGCTCGATCAACCTCGCGATCGCGGTCGGGATCGTGGCCTACGAGGCCCTGCGCCAGACCGGGTGGCCCGCTGCCGGGGCGGCGGAGTTCTCGTGAGTGCGAGCCGCCCATCCGGATGGGTGCGGTCATGCGCCGGTGTTACCTTCGACGTTCGACGCGCCGGGTGCACCCGCGGGCATATCGTCCCCCGGAGAGGATCGCCCGAAGACCCCGTACCCCCACCCCGCCGCTGATGTCCTTCGTGCACCTCCATACGCACTCGCAGTACTCGCTCCTCGACGGGGCGAACCGCTTCGACACGCTGGTGCGTACGGCGGCGGAGATGGGCATGGGCGCCCTCGCCCTCACCGACCACGGCAATCTCTTCGGCGCGGTCGAGTTCTACGAGACGGCGCGCAAGGCCGGCATCAAGCCGATCCTCGGGATGGAGGCGTACCTCGCGCCGGGGAGCCGCCACGAGCGCGGCGGGCGGGGCGGCAACTACTTCCACCTGGTGCTCCTGGCCGAGAACCAGACCGGCTGGCGGAACCTGATCAAGCTCAGCTCGATCGGATACGTCGAGGGTTTCTACTACAAGCCGCGGATCGACCACGAGTCGCTGGCCGCGCACTCCGAGGGGCTGATCGCGCTCTCCGCGTGCCTCAAGGGCGAGGTCGCCACGTTCCTGGACCGCGAGAACTACGAGGCCGCGCGGGAGTGCGCCACGCGGATGGCGCGCGTGTTCGGCGAGGGCCGCTTCTTCCTCGAGCTCCAGGACCACGGCATACCCCAGCAGCGGACGGTCAACACGGGCGTGCTCGAGCTCGCCGCGGAGCTGGGGCTTCCGCTGGTGGCGACCAACGATGTCCACTACGAGACCCGCGCCGACGCGTCGTCCCACGACGTCCTGCTCTGCATCCAGACCGGCAAGCTCGTGGACCAGGCGGACCGCATGCGCTTCCACTCCGACGAGTTCTACTTCAAGAGCCCGCAGGAGATGGCGGCCGCCTTCCCGGACCACTCCGAAGCGCTGGCGAACACCGGCTGGATCGCCGAGCGGTGCGAAGTCGAGCTCGACTTCGATACCCCGCACCTGCCGGCCTTTCCCCTGCCCCCGGAGCACGACACGCTCGAGGATCTGCTGGAAGCCGAGGCCCGCGCCGGCCTCGCGCGGCGCTACGATCCCATCTCCGAAGAGGCCCGCCAGCGGCTCGACTACGAGATCGACGTCATCCGCCGGACGGGCTACGCGGGCTACTTCCTGATCGTGGCCGACTTCATCCGTCACGCGCGCGAGCGCGGGATCGCGGTCGGTCCCGGGCGCGGCTCCGCGGCCGGGAGCCTCGTGGCCTACTCGCTCGGCATCACGAACCTGGATCCACTGCGCTACGGACTGCTGTTCGAGCGCTTCCTCAACCCCGAGCGGATCTCGATGCCCGACATCGACATCGATTTCCGCGACGACCGCCGGGGCGAGGTCATCGAGTACGTGAAGGAGAAATACGGCGACCAGTCGGTCGCGCAGATCATCACGTTCGGCACGATGAAGTCGAAGGCGGCCGTCCGCGACGTCGGCCGCGTGCTGCAGCTGCCGCTGGCCGAGACCGATCGCATCGCCAAGCTGATCCCCAACGCCCCCGGCTCTCCCCAGCCTGTCCGCGTGGAGGAGGCGATCGAGCAGGTGCCGGAGATCGCCGAGGCGTACCGCGCCAGCGAGCGGACCCGCCGGCTCCTCGACGACGCGAAGAAGCTCCAGGGGCTCGCGCGCCACGCCTCCGTCCACGCCGCCGGGATCGTCATCGCCCCCGACCGGCTGGTCGAGCACGTGCCGCTCTATCGCTCGGAGAAGGGCGAGCTAACCACGCAGTGGGACATGACGAGCGTGGAGAAGGTCGGGCTCCTCAAGATCGACCTGCTGGGGCTTCGCACCCTGACCGTCATCGACGACGCCGTGGCGGCGGTCGCCGCCGGTGGCGAGCGCATCGAGATCGACGAAATCCCGCTCGACGATCCCGCCCCCTACCGCCTGCTCTCGGAGGGCCGGACCGACGGGATCTTCCAGTTCGAGTCGACGCTGGCGGCCGACATCTGCCAGCGCATGCATCCCGACCGCTTCGAGGACTTGATCGCGATCAACGCCCTGATCCGTCCGGGTCCGCTCGATACGAAGATGACCGAGCGGTACATCCGCCGGAAGCGCGGCGAGGAGCCGGTCGACTTCTACCACCCGGACATCGAGGAGCTCCTGGCCGAGACCTACGGGGTCATCACCTATCAGGAGCAGGTCATGCAGATCGCCAACCGGGTGGCGGGCTTCTCGCTGGCCGAGGCGGACGTCCTCAGGAAGGCGATGGGCAAGAAGATCCAGTCGCTGATCGAGGAGCAGCTCGAGCGCTTCCGGACGGGCGCGGTGGAGCGCGGCTACGCCCAGGGCGTGGTCGAGCGGCTGGCGAAGGACATTGTGACCTTCGGGCGCTACGGCTTCAACAAGTCGCACTCCGCCGCCTACGCCCTGCTCTCGTATCAGACCGCGTGGCTCAAGGCGCACCATCCGCGGCAGTTCATGGCCGCGCTGCTGACCGCGGAGATGGGGAACAGCGACAAGGTCGTCCGCTACATCGACGCCTGCCGGCGCATGGGGATCGAGATCCTCTCGCCGGACGTCAACGAGTCCGGCTGGTCGTTCACCACCGTCGAGCGGGGAATCCGCTTCGGCCTCGGCGGCATCAAGAACGTCGGCCGCGGGGCCGTCGAATCGATCATCGCCGCGCGCGAGCGCCACGGGAGGTTCGGGAACCTCTTCGAGCTCGCGGAGCGGATCGACCTGCGGCAGGCCAACAAACGCGTAGTCGAGAGCCTAGTGGCGGCGGGCGCGTGCGACAGCCTGGACGGCCACCGCGCGCAGCAGATCGCCGTCCTCGACCTGGCGATCGCCTACGGGCAGCGCAAGGCCGACGAGCGCGAGCGTGGCCAGTTCACGTTGTTCTCCGGCGCGCCCGAGAACACGAGCCGGTCGCTCCCGCCGATGCCCGACATCGACCCCTGGCAGCCCGGGGACCGGCTGCGACAGGAGAAGGAGGTGCTCGGCTTCTACATCTCCGGGCATCCCCTCGACAAGGTCCGCGCCCAGCTCCAGGCGTTCGCCCGCGCCACGGCCGCCGAGGTGGCCGCCTCCCCGCATGGGAGCGACGTTTGCCTCGGCGGCGTGGTGACCGCCGTCCAGTCCAAGCGCGACCGCCGGGGAGACGAGGTGGCATTCTTCACGCTCGAGGACTACAGCGGCACGGTGGAGGCGATCGCGTTCAGCACCGTGTACGAGACCGCCCGCCCGCTGATCCTCTCCGACATTCCGCTCCTCTTGCGCGGTCGCGTGGATCGCCGCGACGAAGAGCCCGGCAAGGTGATCGTCTCGAGCGTGGTCCCGCTGGCCGAGGCCGCGCTCGCCGGCGACCACCGCCTCGAGGTGCGCGTCCCGCGCGAGAAGTGCGACAACCAGACGCTGGCCGCGGTGCGGGGGCTCCTGATCCAGCACTCGGGCTCGCTGCCCGTGCGGCTCACTGTCGACACCGGGAGCAGCGTCGCCGAGCTCGCCACGGGACTCGCGGTCGCACTGAGCGACTCGCTCCTGGAGACTCTCGGCGGACTCCTCGGCGAGAACAGCGTCCGGCTGTCCGAGGCCAACGGCGCGGCGCGGCGCGCGCCGACGGGCGCCAACGGGGGGCGACGCTGATGGCCAAGGGCGGCTATCTCGACTTCGAGCGGCCCATCGTCGAGCTCGAAGAAGAGATCGAGGACATGGAGCGGCTGGCCGACAAGGCGGGAATGGATGTGTCCGCCGAGCTCGCGACGCTGCAGGCCAAGCTGGCGCGGCTCAAGGAAGAGATCTTCACCCACCTGACGCCGATCCAGCGCGTGCAGCTCGCTCGGCATCCCCGGCGGCCGTACCCCCTGGACTTCGTCGAGAGGTGCTTCACCGACTGGCTCGAGATCCACGGCGATCGCGCTTACGCGGACGACCACGCGATGATCGCAGGGCTGGCGCGCTTCGACGGCCAGCCGGTGGCGATCGTCGGCCAGCAGAAGGGCCGCGACACGAAGGAGAACCTGCGCCGCAACTTCGGCATGCCGCACCCCGAGGGGTACCGCAAGGCGATGCGGCTGATGAAGACCGCGGAGAAGTTCGGCCATCCCATCCTCGCGTTCATCGACACGCCGGGCGCCTATCCTGGCATCGGGGCGGAGGAGCGCGGGCAGGCCGAGGCGATCGCCCACAACCTACGGGAGATGGCGGGCCTGCGCGTGCCCACGCTTTCGGTGGTCACCGGTGAGGGCGCGTCGGGCGGCGCCCTGGGGATCGGGGTCACCGACCGGATCCTGATCCTCGAGAACGCCTTCTATTCGGTGATCAGCCCGGAGGGGTGCGCCGCCATCCTGTGGAAGGACGGCGAGAAGCGCGAGCTCGCCGCGCGCGCCATGAAGATCACGGCCGAGGACCTGGAGCGCCTGGGGGTGGTCGACGAGATCATCCCGGAGCCCCTGGGCGGCGCACATGCCGACTACGCGTCCACCGCGCGCGCCATCGCGGAGGCGGTCCGGCGCCACCTGGGCGAGATCTCGGCATGGAGCGTCGACGACCGGATCCGGCGCCGGCGAGAGAAGTACCGCGCGATGGGTGCCTGGAAGGGGCCCGAAGGGGCGCACACCGGTCCCGGCGACCCGGTACCCGCAGGCGAGGCCGGCCGGAGGTCGTGACCTTCCCGACCCACCTCGACGCCTCCGGCCGGGCGCGCATGGTCGACGTGTCGGGCAAGGAGCCGACCCGCCGGACCGCGCGGGCGAGCGGCGCCATCTCGATGAGCCCGGCCGCGCTCGCGGCCATCGCGGGGGGCGAGCTGCCCAAGGGAGACGCGCTCGCGGTCGCGCGGGTGGCCGGCATCCAGGCCGCCAAGCGTACCTCGGACCTCGTGCCCCTCTGCCATCCCCTGCCCCTCGACCACGTCTCCATCGAGCTCGACGCGGATGAAGCGCTTCCCGGCGTGCGGGCCCGGTCCGAGGTCGTCGTCACCGCGCGGACGGGCGCCGAGATGGAGGCGCTCGCCGCTGTGGCGGGCGCGCTCCTTTCCATCTACGACATGGCGAAGTCGCTGGATCGCGGGATGACGATCGGCGAGATCCGGCTCGAGTCCAAGGAAGGCGGCCGGAGCGGCGCGTGGATGCGCGGCTCGGAATGAGCGCGCGGGCTTCCGTCGTCCGGTCGCTCTCGGCGGCCGCGGTCCTCGTTCTGGTCGCCGCCGGCCTCTCGGGGGTGGCCTGCGGACGCGGGGCCGACGCGCCCGAGCCCGCGGCCGGAGCGGCGGACAGCGTGCCGCGCTTCATCGCCGACACGCAGATGATCGTCGACTCGCTCGGGAACGAGCTCATGATCGTCTCCAAGCGCACCGCGCACCTCCTGCCCCGAGAGGTGCACCCGCGAGCCGGAGCGGGAGACCCCGGCGCTCCCGACGCCTGGCGCGTGATCGATCCCCGCGCGGCCTGGTCGCTCATGCAGGCCGCCACGCCGGCGTGGTACGTGATCGACGTGCGGGACTCGCGCGCGTTCGCCACGCGGGGGCATCTGCGCGGGGCCGCGCTCGTTCCGCTCGAGGTCCTGGAAGCGAACGTGTCCGATCTGCACGTCCGGTCGGACCAGATCGTCCTCGTCTATGCCGACGACGAGGCGCGCGCCGCCCGGGCCGCCCGGATTCTGGCGGGCTACGGCTTCCCGAATCTGCGCGTCCTCGGCGGGGGCATTGCGGCGTGGGAGCGGGACAGCCTCCCGGTGGAGCGCCGTTGAGCGCGGAGCGCGCCGATCCGGAATGCTGCGTCTGCGGCGGGCGAAACGATCTCGTGACCGACGAGAACGTGCCCGATCTGTTCACGTGTCGAACCTGTCTGGAGCGGGTCGCCGATCAGAACGAGCGGATCCGCGAGGGGCTGGAGGATGAGCCGGAAGCCGAGATGTGACGGGGCCGTCCGCCGTGCGCTACCTGCGCTCGTCGTCGCGCTCCTCGCCGCGGCCGGGTGCCGGCTCGACGAGAGCGTCCCGCTCGAGGTCGAGGACCGGCTCGGCGGGATCGATCCCGAGCGGATCGTGGCGATCGGGGACGACTTCGCGGCCGGCGCGGCCGACGGCGCGCTCTACGAGGATGCCCAAGCCCTCTCCCTGCCAGCGCTCCTCGCCCTCCACCTCGCCGGCGACCCGCTCCTCCAGCCGCTGGTCTCGGGGGCGGGCCTCGCTCTCGACGACGAAGACGGAGGTCGGCTCGAGCTCGTCAGCTTGACCCCGCTCGAGCTCGAGCGCGCGCCCGAGGGCGTCCCGCTCCTCCCGTCTCCCGGCCGCCCGTTCGACAACCTGGGCGTCCCCGGCGCCCTGGTGACCGAGGCCCTCGCCACCGAAAGCTCCGCGACGTCGACGTTTGGAAACCCGTTCTATGATCTGGTGCTCCGCGGACAGGGCACGTTCGCCGAACAAGTAGCCGAACTCGATCCCACTCTCGTGCTATTCTGGATCGGAACCAGCGATGTCCTCCGCTACGTGGCGGTGGGCGGCGATTCCGATCTCGCGCCGGGGCTCCCGACACCGGTCGGCACGTTCGCCAACGCGTACGAGGAGCTGCTCGACGCCGTCCTCGAGACCACCGATCAGGTGGTCCTGTTCACGATACCGGATCCGCGTTCGATGCCGCTCGTGCACGCGGTGCCCGGGTTCGTCCTCGACGCCGAGACCGGCGAGCCGGTGATCATCACGGTCATCGAGCCGGTCATCGACCCCGAGACTGGTCAGCCGGTGGTGGACCCGGTCACTGGCGACACGCTGCAGGCCGCTCGGCAGTCGACCGTGCCGCTGCTCGGACCGCTGGGACCGCTCGCCCCGATGGATCTCGTGCTCCTCGACGCGCTCCCGCTCCTCGAGGAGGGAATGGGGATCCCCGAGCCCGTGGGCGGCTCGGGCCAACCGCTGCCCGACCGCGCGGTGCTCGACGCCGGCGAGCAGTCCCAGGTCGCCGCGACCGTCGCCGGCTACAACCAGGCGATCGTCGCGCTGGCGGCCGATCGCGCCCTGCCGCTCGTCGACGTGCACGCGCTCGTCGAGACGCTGGCCGAAGGAGGTATGGTCTCGGACGGGGTGCTGCTGAGCGCCGACTACGCGACCGGCCAGGCGTTCAGCCTGGACGGGGCCCGCTTCACACCCAAGGGCTACGGCGTGATCGCCAACCTCGTGATCGACGCGCTCGACGCGCGGTACGGCGGATCCGTCCCCCACCTCCGGACCGGCACGCTTCCCGGGATCCCGCTCCTCGGTCTGTGAGCGCCAGGGGCAGGGGGAGGAGCCCGCTCGCCCGATCGCGAAGCTCCCGCCTGGCCGCGACCGCCGCGGCGTTGTATCTGGTAGCGACCCTGACCGGTTGCGAGGAGGGCGCCCCCTCCGGGCCCGGCGAGGACGAGCTCGATCTGTCGCGTTACGTCGCGATCGGCAACAGCCTGACCGCCGGTTTCATGAACGGGGCGTTGGGGCTGGAAGGCCAGTCGTGCTCCTACCCGCGGCTCCTCGCGGGCCAGGCGGGGGTGGGCGGGACCTTCACCCAGCCGCTCGTCGGCGCGCCGGGAATCTCCGAGCCGGGCACGAACGAGGGGCGGATCGAGCTCCTGAGCCTGACGCCCCCGACGATCGAGCGCGCGGCGCCGGCCGGCGTCCCTCTCAACCCCGACCAGCCGGGGCCCTACGGCAACCTGGGCGTCCCCGGGGCGCTTGGAGCCGAGGCGCTCGTGGCGAGGAGCCGCGTCACGTCGCTGACCGACAACCCGTTCTTCGACTTCGTCCTGCGCGGGATGGGGACCTGGGCCGATCAGGTTGCCGATCGAGACGCGACGTTCGTCACCGTCTGGCTCGGAAACAACGACGTGCTGGGGTACGTGCTGAGCGGCGGCGAGAATGCCGACTTCCCGACGCCCGCCGGCGAGTTCGGCTCGACCTACGAGGCGCTGATCGGTCAGCTCCTCGTCACGACCGATCGTATCGTCCTCCTGAACGTCCCTCCCGTGACGATCGTGCCCTACCTGACGCTCGTCCCAAACGTCGTCGTCGACACCGCGACGCTCGAGCCGATCCCCGGGCCCGGCGGAGACCCGGTCCCCCTCCTCGGTCCCGACGGACCGCTGGAGCCGGACGCTCTCGTCACGTTCGACGCGATCGAGCGGATCCTCGAGGGCGACGGAATCCCCGTCGACATGGGAGGCACAGGCGAGCCGCTTCCCGGCAGCGTCATCCTCGACGCCGGCGAGCAGGCGGTCGCGCGGGCGGCCGTCGCCGCGTACAACCAGGCGATCTCCCAGACCGGCGCGCTCCACGGCCTGTCGGTGGTGGACATCCACGGGATCGTTTCCGACATCGACGAGAACGGCCTCGTCGTCGGGGACGAGACGCTGACGACCGGGTACCTGGTGGGCGGACTGTTCAGCCTCGACGGCGTCCATCCGACGTGCAAGGGGCAGGGCGTGATCGCCAACGCGCTGATCGACGCGATCGAAGCCCGCTACGGGGCCTCGTTTCCGCGCGTGTCGATCGCCGGCCTCCCCGGCGTCACGCTGACGGCCGCGGGCGGCCTCGTGCCGGCGACCTTGCCCTCACGCGGCCTTCCGCGCTTCCTCGAGAATCGGCGGTCCGGGAACTAGTCGCCCGCTCGGACGCGCGAGCGCTTCTCCGGCATCGGCAGGGCGCGAAAGACGCGCAGCTCCCTCAGCCGGCGGTTCGACGGCGCCGCCTCCAGCCGATCGACGAACGCGGTGGCGAGGCGCGCGGCGCCACGGTACCGCTCCGCCATGTAGGGATCCTCGTAGGAGACATCCCAGCGGGTCAGTGCCTGATGCCGCACCCAGGCGAGGTCGGAAGGCTCGATCGAGTGCGACAGCGCGCGCACGAAGTGGCGCAGGAGCAGGTAGGCGTCGATCCGAGCCATGAGCTCCAGCTCGGCCAGAAACTCCTCTCCCGAGACGCGGGCCGGCCCACCCTCGCCGAACGCATAGGTCGTATGGAGGGCGTGGCTTGCCTCCTCGGTGAAGACGAGGAGCGGGAGCACGTTCGATTCGGAAAGCCCGCGCCGCGGGTCGCGCTCCTCGAGTGTCTCGATCATCTCGTCGGCGTAGAAGAGCGCGAGGCGCAGGTTCGCGTCCTCCACGTAGAAGAAGAAGCGCGCCCAGTCGCACATCTCGGGATGGCCCTCGCTCCGCGACGCGAGCTCCGCGCAGCGGCGCGGGCCGACGACGCACGCCTCGAGATCCACGCCCGCCGGCCGGCCGTAGGTCCGCTCGAAGATCCGCTGGACCTGTCCGAGGAGCGCCACTAGCGCCCCTGACGGTAAAGGGCCTGCCGGCAGAGCCGCTCGACCGTCTCCGGCCGGGGAGCCAGGTGGAGATGGTCGTCGACCAGGTCGTTCAGCGCCTGCCGCAGGGCGACGAACGCCTCGGCCAGGAAGGCGAGCACGTCGGCGATCTCGAGCCGCGCCGCGGCCTCGTGGCGGGCTGCGACCGCGTAGTAGCGGCTGCCCATCTCCTCGTAGTATTCGAGGTCGACGGGCCGGCCGCCGTAGCGATGGCGATGGTAGATCCAGTCGGGGAAGACGCCTGCCAGATAGAGCGCGCGGTCTCCCACTTCCGTCTGGAGCGAGAAGGCGTGCTCCGAGGTGCGCGCCTCGGCGATCTCGCGCACGAGATCCACCAGGTACACGCCCTGATGCGCAACGCCGTCGACGCGGCCGTGCACGTGTTGGGAGAGGAGCGCGCCGACGTAGTCCGCCACGCGCCGGTCCTCGATCCCGTGATCGAGGAATGCCCGGCGCACGACGACGTAATAGAAGAAATAGGGGGAAACGTCGAGGAGCCTGGGCGCCTCGAGCAGCCGCTGGAACAGGAGCGGGCTGTCGAGCAGTCGGTCGAGCGCGTCGGGGTCTTCGGCCAGCGAGCGAAGAGGAGCGTGCTGGCGGTCGCTCCGCTCGAGCGCCGCGATCAGAAACCGCAGATCCTCACGGGTGATTCGCGTCCGACAACTCGCTGTGATCAAGCCGACTCACCTCCCGCCGTCGAGTTCCTCCTCCTCCCCCCGATTCTCGCGCCACTCGGATCCGTCGGCGAAGACTTCCTTCTTCCAGACCGGCAGCGTCGCCTTCAGCCGATCGATCCCGTGCGCGCAGGCCGCGAGCGCTTCGCGTCGGTGAGGCGCCGAGATCGCGATCGCCACGCTGGCTTCTCCGACCTCGACGCGACCGATGCGATGGGCGATCGCGACCCCCGTCACCGCCGGCCATGAGCCGGCAATTTCCATACCGATCCTCTGCATCTCCTGTTCCGCCATCGGCCCGTACGCCTCGTACTCCAGATGGACCACGCGCTTGCCGGCGAAGGAGTTGCGGGTGACTCCGACGAACGTCGCAATGGCCCCGGAGGCCGGGTCCGCGATGGCATCCCGCAGCCCTTCCGGGTCGATCGGGGCATCGGTGATCTGATAGAACGTGCGCATCGCCCTCGGTTTTCCGCTGTCAGCAGCGTTCGCCCGCGGCTGCTGATCGCGCCGCCTGTGCGGCCACGGGCCCACGGATCACCCGCCCCCGACTGGAGGCAGGATCGCGATCTCGTCACCGGACGCCACCGGCGTCCCGACGTCGACGTACTCCAGGTTGACGGCCACGCGCGAGCGGGGGAGGAGAGGCGCCAGCTCGGGATGCGTCCGGGCGAGCTCGGATACGGCGTCGCCGGCGGTGGCCGCCGACGGCAGCTCGAGCTCGACCGACTCGGCCCCGGCCGCCTCGCGCGCCGGCCCGAAGAGCCGCACCAAGACTCGCGACCCGTCACTCATCCGCATCCGCTCGGATCGCACGGATCGGCCATTCTTCATCCTTCTCCCAGATGGCGCGCGAAGAAACTCGCCACGCGTTCGCAATACGCCGGCCTGTCCACGAAGTATGCGCCGCAGTGGAGCGCGCCGTCTACGATCCACGACTCGCTCGTCTCCGGCGCGGCTTCGATCAGGCGGCGGGCATGGTCGACGGGAATCCAATGGTCGCGCGTCCCGTGGATGAACAGGATCGGCGTCCCCGCCATCGCGGCGAGGCGCCGGACGGGTGCGATCTCGTCGAATCCCGGCCTCCCGCTTCGCCGGTGCCACCACTCCATGGCGGGCAGGAACGCTCCCCCCGGAATCCATCCCCGGAAGAACCTCCGGGCGTCCCGCTCGGCCGCGTGCGCGAGAACCTCGCGCTGGCTCCCGAACACGCTGTCGGCGACGATCGCCCGCACGCGTGCGTCCGCGCCGCCGAGGATCGCCACCACGCCCCCCATCGAGAACCCCAGAAGCCCGACCCGCGCGCCCGGTATCTGCCCGGCAACCCAGTCGAGCGCGGCCGCCAGATCCGCGGTCTCCCAGAAGCCCATCGTGATCGGCGCGCGCGCGCTCCGCCCGCGGCCGCGGAAGTCGAACAGGAGCACGTCGAAGCCCGCGCGCCACAGCCCCGTCGACATCCCCAGCACGTCGGACTTCTCGCCCCGATAGCCATGCATGACGACGACGACCCGCGACTCGTTCTCGTGCCTCAGGAACCATCCGTGCAGGCGGACGCCGTCCGATGTCGTGAACTCGACGATCTCGTGCGCGGCGTCGGTTTCCCAGGGCGTGAACGTGAATTCGGGAGGACGTGTGGAGCGCGGCGCCCGGTTGAGTCGCCAGTGGCCGAGCCACCCGATCGCCAGCCACGAGAGCGCAGCGAGGAGCGCGAGTCCCGCCACGAACCCGGCGATCCAGGCCTCGGGTGTCACTCGTGGGGGGGGCGACCCTCGAACGTGATCGTGCGGTCTCGGCCGCCGCGCTTGGCGGTATACAGCGCCTGGTCGGCCCAGCTGATCAGCGCGTCCTGGCGATGGCGAGGGGCGGCGAATTCCTCGGAGCTGAACGGCAGGCACGCGACCCCGCAGGAGATCGTCAGCGGCTTCCCGGACAGGGCCTCGAAGTAGTGCGCCTTCACCTGACGGCGCAGGCGCTCGGCCTGCTGGTACGCACCGGCGAGATTCGTCTCGGGAAGCAGCACCGCGAACTCCTCGCCGCCGTAGCGCGCCAGCTGGTCGGTCTCGCGGATCGTCCGGTGCAGCACCGCCGCCAGCTCGCGCAGCACCGCATCGCCCTGCTGATGGCCGTAGGTGTCGTTGACCTGCTTGAAGTGGTCGATGTCGAGCAGGATCAGCGACAGGTCCGAGCGGTAGCGGTCGGCGCGCTTGAACTCCTCTTCGAGCCGCAGATAGAAGTAGCGGTGGTTGTACAGGCCGGTCTGGTCGTCGGTATTGGCCAGGCGGGTCAGGCGCTGGTTGTCGATCTCCGCCTGCTCGTAGAGCGCGGCGTTGGCGAGGCCGTTGGCTGCCGCGTTCGCCACCACGCGCGCGAACTTGACCTCGTGCTCCGTGTACGGCCAGTAGCGCCGCGAAGACTGAAGGACGTACTCGCCCAGATCGGCGCGCTGGACCCGGAGCGGCACGATCATGATCGACTTCCGGGCCGGCAGCGTGTGCACCACCGGTCCGATCAGCGGATCGCTGTGCG
This sequence comes from Gemmatimonadota bacterium, assembly GCA_035687725.1. Taxonomy (GTDB): domain Bacteria; phylum Gemmatimonadota; class Gemmatimonadetes; order JACCXV01; family JAHWKZ01; genus JAICNR01. The sequence continues at coordinate 4,584 of DASRVB010000004.1, read as the reverse complement.
TGTCGTCGACGACCACGACGTCGCCTTCCGCCGAGGCCTTCTGGATCTCCGGGTACCCGTCGAGATCGATGCTCAGGTTGTGGAGGTTGGGGTCGTCCTGGGTGGCCACCACGTAGCCGGTGTGGCGGTCCACGATCTTGATGAGCGAGGCGCGATCGGACTGCACGACCTGGGCGAGCTCGCTGACGATCGTGTACAGGACCTTCTCGATCTCCAGCGACGAAGACACAGCCTGGGAGATGCGGAGCATGGCCGCGAGGTCGTCGTGGTAGCGCTTGACCTCGAGGTTCGTCCGCACGCGCGCGACGAGCTCGTCGATGTAGAACGGCTTGGTGACGTAGTCGCTGGCGCCGGCCTCGAGAGCGTGGACGACGTCCTTGCGGGCGTCGCGGGCGGTCAGCATCACGACTCGCGAGTCCGCCAGGCGCGGATCGGACCGGAACTCGCGGCAGACGGCGAGCCCGTCCATCTCCGGCATCATGACGTCCAGCAGAACGAGGTCGGGAGGCTCGCGGCGGGCAAGCTGGAGGGCGACGGGGCCGCTGTGCGCGATATCCGTCCGATAGCCCTTGAATTGCAACATCGTGGCCAGCGTGTCGCAAATCGAGGGATCGTCGTCCACGACCAGGATGTACCCGTCCGAGGCCGCCCGGGGGACGCGGGGTTCGACGGAGACCTTCAGCTCTGTGCTCACTCCTCTTCCGGGGACAGCTCCAGCTGCTCGCCTTCCGGCAGGGCGGCGTCTTCCACCCCTTCGGACGAAGCCCCCTCCTCTTCCTCCTCCAGCACGACTCGTGCCACGTCCCCTACCTTGTGGCCTTCCTCGAGGTTGATGAGCCGCACGCCCTGCGTGGCGCGCCCCATGATCCGGATGCCCTGGATGGGGAGCCGGATGATGATCCCGCCGGTCGTCACGATCATCAGCTCGTCCTGCTCGACGACCTCCTTGACCGCCACCAGGGCCCCCGTCTTGGCGGTCGGGTTCAGCGTCTTGATCCCCTTGCCGCCGCGGTGGGTCACCCGATAGTCGGAGATCAGCGTGCGCTTGCCGTAGCCGTTCTCGGTGACAGACAGAAGCGCGTTGCTCTCGTTCTTGACGACCACCATGTCCAGCACGCCGTCGTTCTTGCCCTGCAGCGTGATGCCCCTGACGCCCATGGTGTCGCGGCCCATGTCGCGCACCTCGTCCTCGGAAAAGCGGATCGCCTGCCCCTTGCGGGTCGCGAGCACGATGTCGTTGGTGCCGTCCGTCAGCGCCGCGCCGATCACCCGGTCGCCGGGCTCCAGCTTCATCCCGATGATGCCGCCGCGGCGGGGGTTGCTGTAGGCCGACATCACGGTCTTCTTCACCTGCCCCTGCTGGGTGGCCGTGATCAGGTAATGCTGGTCGTCGAACTCCCGCACCGGGAGGACGTCGGCGACCTGGTCGTTCGCGTCCGTCTCGAGGACGTTGACGATCGGACGACCGCGGCTGGCGCGTCCGCCCTGCGGGATGTCGTACACCTTGAGCCAGTGGCACTTCCCCTGCTCGGTCAGGACCAGCAGGTAGTCGTGGGTGCTGGCCACGTAGAGGCGCTCGATCCAGTCGTCCTCCTTCGTTCCCATGCCCGTCACGCCTCTGCCGCCGCGCCGCTGCCGCCGATATGTCGACGCCGCGATCCGCTTGATGTAGCCCGTGTGGCTGATCGTGACGACCATGTCCTCTTCGGCGATCAGGTCCTCCATCGAGATGTCGGCCCCGCCGGCCTGGATCTCCGTGCGCCGCGCGTCGCCGTACTTGTCGGCGATCTCGCGCAGCTCCTCCTTGATCTTCTCCATCCGGAGCCGCTTTGAGCCCAGCAGCTCCTGCAGGCCGGCGATCGTCTTCAGGAGCGAGCGGTACTCCTCCTCGAGCTTGTCGCGCTCGAGGCCCGTCAGGCGCGCGAGCCGCATGTCGAGGATCGCCTGCGCCTGCCGCTCGGAGAGATCGAACCGCTCCATCAGACCCGCGCGCGCGGTGTCGGTGTCGCCGCTCTTCCTGATCAGCGCCACCACCTCGTCGATGTTGTCGACCGCGATCCGCAGTCCCTCGACGATGTGGAGCCGCTCCTCGGCCTGCCGGAGCTCGAAGTTCGAGCGCCGCACGACGACCTCGTGACGGTGCTCGAGGAACCGCTCGAGCATCTCCTTGAGCGGCATCTCCTTGGGGACGTTGTCGACCAGCGCGAGGTTGATGATGCCGAATGTCTGCTGGAGCTGCGTGTGGCTGTAGAGCTGGTTGAGCACCACCTCGGCGTTCTGCGCGGTCGACTTGAGCTCGATCACCACCCGCATCCCGTCGCGGTCGGACTCGTCGCGCAGGTCCGAGATGTCGGTGATCTTCTTGTTCCGCACGAGCTCGGCGATCTGCTCGATGACCCGCGTCTTGTTGACCTGGTAGGGGATCTCCGTGATGACGATCCGCTCGCGACCGTTGTCCTTGATCTCCGTGCTGGCCCGGGCTCGCATGATCACCTTGCCACGGCCGGTCTCGTACGCCTCCTGGATCCCCGCGGTGCCGTAGATGTAGCCGCCGGTCGGGAAGTCCGGGCCCCTGATGTGCTTCCTGAGGGCGGGGAGATCGATCTCCGGGTCGTCGATCAGAGCGATGAGGCCGCTGACGACCTCGCGCAGGTTGTGGGGCGGAATGTTGGTCGCCATGCCGACCGCGATCCCGCTGGCCCCGTTGACGAGGAGGTTCGGGATCCGCGCCGGCAGGACGGACGGCTCCTGGAGCCGGTCGTCGTAGTTGGGGACGTAATCGACCGTGTCCTTGTCGATGTCGGCAAGCATCTCGGACGCGATCGCCGCCATGCGGGCCTCGGTGTACCGGTAGGCCGCCGCGGAGTCGCCGTCGATCGAACCGAAGTTCCCCTGCCCGTCGACCAGCGGATAGCGCAGCGAGAACGGCTGCACCATGCGGACCATCGCGTCGTAGACGGCGGTGTCGCCGTGGGGGTGGTACTTGCCCAGCACGTCCCCCACCACGGTCGCGCTCTTCTTGTACGGCCGGCCGGGACCGAGGCCGATCTCCGACATCGAGTACAGGATGCGGCGGTGGACGGGCTTGAGGCCGTCCCGCACATCCGGGAGCGCCCGCGCGACGATGACGCTCATCGAGTAATCGATGAACGACTCCTTCATCTCGTCGACGATCTGACGCTCGAGGATTCTCTCGCGGCCTTGCTCTATCGCCATCTATCGCTCTCCTGTAGGGACCGCTGAAAACGGCCCATCTGCTTCGTTCCGCTCCTCGTGCCTTCCTGCGGCGTACCTTTCAGTACGCCTCGGAATTCACTCGTCGCGCGCCTTGTATCTGGACCGTTTTGAGCGGTCCTCACCGAAAAACCAAAAAACCGAACCGATGTGCCTGCGCCCTCTCCTCGTTCTGCTATACGTCGAGGTTTCGGACGTACTTCGCGTTCTTCTCGATGAACTCGCGGCGCGGCTCCACCTCGTCGCCCATCAGTGTCTGGAACAGCTCGAAGGCCTCCGTGTGGTCCTCCATGTGGACCTTGAGGATCGTCCGGCTCTCCGGGTCCATGGTGGTCTTCCACAGCTGCTCGGGGTTCATCTCGCCGAGGCCCTTGTAGCGCTGGACGTTGACGCCGTTGCCGCCCAGGCGCTCGACGGCCTTCTCACGCTCCTCCTCATCGAAGGCGTAGAACTCCTTGGACCCCTTCCACACGCGATAGAGCGGCGGCTGCGCGATGTAGATCTTTCCGGCGTCGATGAGCTCGCGCATCCACTGGAAGAAGAACGTCAGGAGCAGCGTGCGGATGTGTGCCCCGTCTACGTCCGCATCGCACATGATGATGATCTTGCCGTACCGGCTGAGCTCGAGCTTGAATTCGTCCTCGCCGAATCCAGTGCCGATCGCGGTGATGATCGTCCGGACCTCCTCGTTGGAAAGGACCTTGTCCACGCGGGCGCGGATCGTGTTGAGGATCTTCCCGCACAGCGGCAGGATGGCCTGGAAGTTCCTGTCCCGGCCCTGCTTCGCGGACCCGCCGGCGGAGTCCCCCTCGACCAGATACAGCTCGGACAGCATGGGATCGTCGATCGAGCAGTCCGCCAGCTTGCCCGGAAGGATGCCCCCCTCGAGCGCCGACTTCTTGCGCGTCAGGTCCCGCGCCTTGCGCGCCGCCTCGCGCGCGCGCGCCGCCTGCATCGCCTTCTCCACGACTGCCTTGGCGGAGCCGGGATTCTCCTGCATCCACGATCCCAGCGCCTCGTTCATCACCGACTCGACCACGCCGCGCACCTCGGAGTTGCCCAGCTTGGTCTTGGTCTGCCCCTCGAACTGGGGCTCCATGACCTTGACCGAGAGCACGGACGTCAGCCCCTCGCGCACGTCGTCTCCGGAGAGCGTGAACTCGGCCTTCTTGAACAGGCCGCGGTCGTGCGCGTAGGCGTTGATCGTGCGCGTGAGCGCGGCCTTGAACCCCGATAGATGCGTGCCGCCCTCGTGGGTGTTGATGTTGTTCACGTAGGTGAAGAGCGTCTCCGTATAGCTGTCGTTGTACTGGATGGCGCACTGCACCTCGACGTCTTCTTTCGTCGTCT
>DASRVB010000003.1:0-10567 GCA_035687725.1 Gemmatimonadota bacterium | reverse complement strand
AGGGAAGCGTCGTATCGTCAGCATGTGGGGATCGCGGTCCTCGGCCGAGGGTACATCGGAGAGTGGAATATACTCGGACTCCGCCTCGCGTGCGGCGTGCTCCCGAGATGACCGTTTCGCGTGCCCGAAGTACCATTGCATCGAAGACATCGAAAGGACCCGAAGATGATCGCCTTGCTCATCCCCGTCGTGGCCGCCGGCTGCATCGTCTCCTGTGGCTCCGAAGTCCCGCAGCCGGCCGCCGAATCCTCCCAGTCGGCCGTCGCGCCGGCGGACTCGCTCGAGATCCGCGAGTGGAATGTTCCGTGGCCGAACACTCGCCCGCGCGACCCGATCGTCGACGCGGAAGGCCGCGTCTGGTTCGTCGGCCAGCGTGGCAACTACGTCGGCTCTCTCGACCCCGAGAGCGGCGAGTTCGATCGCACCGACCTCCCCCCGAACGCGCTTCCGCACAACGTGATCCTGGGGCCGGACGGCGCACTGTGGTACGCCGGGAACGGCGACAGCCATATCGGCAGGATCGATCCGGCGACCGGGGAGACGCGGCGATTCGACGTTCCGGTGCGCGATCCGCACACACTGCACTTCGCTCCCGACGGCATGCTGTGGTTCACGGCCCAGGGCGCCAACCGGATCGGCCGCCTGGACCCCGAGACCGGAAACGTGCAGGTCGTCGAGCCCTCGGTATCCGACGCGCGCCCGTACGGAATCGTGATGGATGGAGAGGGCCGGCCGTGGATCGCGCTCTTCGGAACGAACCGGATCGCCACCGTAGATCCGTCGACGATGGAGCTCACAGAGCACAGCCTGCCGAACGCAGAGACGCGCGTCCGGCGACTCGAGACGTCCTCGGATGGCAGTGTATGGTACGCCGACTACGCGCGCGGTACGATCGGACGGTTGGATCCCGCGACGGGCGAAGCCGTCGAGTGGGCCACTCCGGGCGGCCCCGGCTCGCGCCCATACGCCATGACGATGGACGATCGGGATCGGGTGTGGTTCGTCGAGACCGGCTCCGAGCCCAACCTCCTCGTCGGCTTCGACCCGACGAGCGAAGAGTTCTTCGACGCGACGCCGGTACCTAGCGGCGGCGGGACGGTGCGCCACATGGTGTTCCACGCACCGACCGGATCGCTGTGGTTCGGGACGGACGCGAACACGATCGGGCGCGCGCGCATAGGGTCGTGAAGCGCGGGGTGAGGGGCGCTCTTGCACTCGCGCTCGCAGCCGCCACGCCGCTTGCCGTGGCCGCCGGCTACCTCGCGGCATATCCCGACGCCCCTGGCTTCGTCTATCCGGACGCGCCGCCGCCGGGGACGACGGGCGGCTTCGGCGAGCCGACCTGCGTCTCCTGCCACTTCGCGACGACGCCCGACACACTGGGAGAGCTCGTGCTGCGCGGCCTGCCGGCCACATTCGAGCGCGATCGGACCTACGAGCTGACCGTCGAGCTCTCGCGCCCGGACATGGCGGCCGCCGGATTCCAGCTCTCCGCGCGCTTCGCCGCCGGACCGGATCGCGGCCGGCAGGCGGGGGTTTTCCGCGTCCTGGGCGACGACACGGCGATCACCGCGCAGTCCGGCGTCGACTACGTCCATCAGACTCTCGCGGGAGCGGTGCCGTCGACTCCGGGTATCGCGCGCTGGCGGATCGAGTGGGCCGCGCCCGGCGAGCGCTCGGCTCGCGTTCGCTTCCACCTCGCGGCCAACGCCGCCAACGGAGACGAGTCCCCGCTCGGCGATCGGGTCTATGCCCTGGAGGAGACGATCGGGTTCACGGCACCGAGCGCCGGACCGTCCGCTGACTAGGTAGCGCCCCAAGGGACGGCGGATGTTCCCTCCGCCGGCCGATAGCACGATGCGCCGTCCTCGCGACCATCGGATCGGCATCCGTGGTGGCTGTTTCGAGCGCCTGGATCGAGCCGCGCCCGGTGTTCCCGGCCACGATCGCGGCGTTTCGCACGAGCCCGCTCCTGCGCGCGCGCTCGATCGCGGTGTCGCCGAATCGCGCGTCGAACTCCTCTTCGCTCATCGTCAGGACATCGTCGAGGGAGTCAGGCCACGCGCCCGCGCGGGCGCGGAAGCGCTCCTCGCCGGTCTCCGGCGCATCGCGGTTCCAGGGGCAGACATCCTGGCAGATGTCGCAGCCGAAGAGCCACTCTCCCACCGACCCCTCTTCCTCGGGCGAGAGTTCGGCACGGTGCTCGATCGTCCAGTACGAGATGCATCGCCGGGCGTCGAGCTGGCGCGGCGCCACGATCGCTCCCGTCGGACAAGCCTCGATGCAGCGCGTGCAGGTCCCGCAGTGGTCGACCCCTGCGGTGTCCGGCTCGAGCTCGGCGCGCACGAGGAGCTCGCCCAGGAACAGGAACGAGCCCAACCGCTTGTTGAGGAGGAGCGTGTTCTTCCCGCGCCAGCCGAGCCCGGCGCGCTCGGCCCACCAGCGCTCCATGACGGGTCCCGAATCGGTGAAGGCGCGGCCCTCGAACGCGGGATCGAGCTCGCGCCCGCGCGCCAGGAGCGCTTGCAGCTTGTCCTTCACCACGCGGTGATAGTCCTCGCCCCATGCGTAGCGCGCGACCTTCGTCCCCACCGGGTGGGGCGCGTCGCGATCGGGGCGGTAGTAGACGAGGCCCACCGAGACGATCGATCGGCACCCCTCGACCAGCAGCCGGGGGTCGACGCGCTTCTCGCGCCAGCTCTCCATCCAGCGCATCGTGCCGTGGCGTCCGCGGGCCAGCCACTCCGCCAGCAGCTCGGCTTCGTCGACCGCGTCCGCGCGCGCGATTCCGACCAGGTCGAAGCCGAGATCCAACGCCGCCTCCTTCACTCCGCGGCTGAGCTCGCCGGGTGTCACCCGGTTCCGCTCTCTACCGTTTGCACGTCCTCGGGCTCGCCGAGAGCCGCCTTCACGCGCTCGGCGAGCGCCGACGAGAAGCCCGGAACCTTGGCGATCTCTTCGACGGGCGTGCGGCGGATCCTGTCGACCGACCGGAAGTGATGGAGGAGCGCCGCGCGCCGCCTGGGCCCGATCCCGGGCACGGCGTCCAGCTCGGAGGCGATCGTGCGTTTCGACCGCAGCGTGCGGTGGTACGACACGGCGAAGCGGTGGGCCTCGTTGCGAATGTGCTGGATCAGCTGGAGCGCGCGTGATCGGCGCGGCAGCCACAGCGGATCGGGGCGACCGGGGAGGTAGATCTCCTCCTCGCGCTTGGCGAGGCCCAGGGTGTCCACGTCGTCCAACGCACCCAGCTCCGCGAGGACAGCCCGCGCCGCCCCCAGCTGGCCCTTGCCGCCGTCGATCACGAGCAGGTCCGGTGGCTCCTCGCCATGGTCCAGGATGCCGCGGAAGTAGCGTTCGGTCACCTCGGCCATCATCGCGAAGTCGTCCTGCCCTTCCACGTACTTGATGCGGAACCGCCGATATCCCGCCTTGCGCGGCACGCCGTTCTCGAACGTCACGACCGACCCTACGGAGTCCCGGCCCTGGATCGTCGAGATGTCGATGCACGCGATCCGGCGCGGGATCCGCGTGAGACCCAGCTCCGCCTGGAGCCCGAGGACGTCGTCGCTCGCACGCTCCGTCCGACGCTCGTCCTGGAGGAGCCGCTCCTCGAGGAGAAGGCTCGCGTTCCTGTTCGCGAGCTGGACCTGCCGCGCCTTCTCCCCCCGGACCGGGACGAAGAGGCGCACCGCCCGGCCCGCGCGCTCGCGCACGACCTCCTCGATGAGCGGCCGATCGTCGAAGTCGAGCGGCAGCAGGACCTCCGACGGAAACCGGTCCCCGCGCAGGTAGTAGCGCGTAAGGAACAGCGACAGGATCTCTCCATCCTCGGATCCCTCGACGTTCCCGAGGAGATGGTGCTCCTTGCCGAGCATCCGGCCCTCGCGGATCTCGAGGATCAGCCCACAGGCGTCATCGCCTACGCGCGCCAGACCGATGACGTCCCGGTCCTCTCCCGCCAGGCTCGACACGCGCTGCCCTTCGCGGATCTCCTCGAGCTGATCGATCTGCCGCTTGTACCCCGCCGCGCGCTCGAACTGGAGCCGCTCCGACGCGCGCCGCATCCGTTCCTCGAGCGCCCGTCGCGCGGCCCGGGTGTCGCCCTCGAGGAAGCGCACGACCTCGTCGATCATCGCCCGGTACTCGTCCCTCGAGACGTACCCTACGCACGGCGCCTCGCAGCGGTCGATGTGATAGTCGAGGCAGGGCCGGGTCGGGCCTTCGTCGAGGAGGCGGTAGCGGCAGGAGCGGACCGGGAAGAGATCCTTGATGAGCGCCAGGTTCCGCCTCAGGAGCTTGACCTGGGTGAACGGCCCGAAGTACCGCGCGCCGTCGTCCAGCACACGGCGCGTCACGTACACGCGCGGGTAGTCCTCGTTCAGCGTCACCTTGATGTAGGGATAGGACTTGTCGTCCCGGAGCACGATGTTGAAGCGCGGATCGTGCTCCTTGATGAGGTTCGACTCGAGGAGCAGCGCCTCGGCGGCCGTGCCGGTCACGATCCAGTCGAAGTCCTCGACGTGGCTCATGAGAACGCGCGTCTTGTCGGGGAGCGCGGCGGCCGGCTGCAGGTAAGAGCGCATCCGGGACCGGAGATCGCGGGCCTTGCCCACGTAGAGGATCCCTCCGCCGGCGTCCCGAAACAGATACACGCCCGGCCGCCTGGGCAGGGTCGCTGCGCGCTCCTTGATCTTCTTCATAACCTCTTAATTTACCGCGACTTGTGCGGAAAACCAACGCCCGCTACCGGCTTCCGCGCCGGCCTCGAATACGCGCCAGCACGCGACGCATCTCGTCCACCCCCAGCGCCTGCGCGGCGCCGAAGTAGGAAAGCGCGAGCCCCCCGTAGAGCCCGCCGCTCGCGAGCAGTCGCCCGACGAGCCCCCATCCCGGCCAGCGGCCGAGGACCCACAGGTAGGGCGCCGCGAGGAGCGCGCCGGCGATCGCCGCGGCCAGCGCCATGCGCGCGGTGTCGGCGCGGATCGTCCCTGCCAGCAGCGGGCCCACCCTCCGGCGCAGGAGGATGCCGAGCGCCCACGCGTTGCCGATGGCCGCCGCCGTCGTCGCCAACGCGATGCCCGGCGTCCCGAGGAGCCATGCGAGGGCGACACCCAGCGCGGCGTTCGCGATCAGCGCCAGGACGGCCACGCGCACGGGGGTCCGCGTGTCCTGGAACGCGTAGAACGCCGTCGCGAACAGCCGTACCGCGCCGAAGGCCAGAAGCCCGACCGCGTAGGCAGCGAGGACCGACGTCACCGCGCTCGTGTCCGCGGCGTCGAACCGGCCGCGCTCGAAGAGCACGCTTACGACCGGGCGGCCGAACGCGGCCAGGGCGAGCGCGGCGGGGAGCATGAGAAACGCCATCCGCCGCCATGCGGACTCCAGCTCGATGAGGATCCCCTCCTCCGACCGTGCGGCCTCGTGAGAGAAGGTCTGGAGGGCCACCTGCGCGATCGCCACGCCGAACAGCGAGAGCGGCAGCACGTACATCCGCTGCGCATACGCCAGCGTGGCGACGCTGCGGTCGCCGAGGAAGCTCGCGATCTGGACGTCGACCAGGGCCGCGAGCTGGGCCACCCCGGTCCCTACGAGCATGGGCGTGAAGAGCGCGACGACCCGGCGGACCGCCGGCTCCCTCCATCCCCCACCCGGGGCGAGGGTGCCGATCGCGGCGCGCGTCGCGGGGAGCTGCACGAGCAGCTGGAGCGCGCTCCCCGCCACCACCCCCCATGCGAGCACGTACACGGGATCGAGATCCACCCTCCCGACGAACGCGATCAGTGCGCCCGCCGATGCCACCGACCAGAACAAGGGCGCGAGGTTCGGCCACAGGAAGCGGCGGCGGGCGTGGAGGACGCCCATGCACCAGGCGCCGATCACCATGAACGCCATCGTCGGAAAGAGGATCACGATCAGGCGCCGCACGAGATCGCGGAGCTCGGGGTCGAACCCCGGCGCGACGATCCACGCGAGCGCGGGGGCGGCCGCCATTCCCAACAGCGTCAGGGCGATCGCGCTCGCCAGCAGGAGCCCCAGGACCCCGCGCGCCAGCCGCCGTGCACCCTGCCGGTCGGCGGCCGCCAACTTCCCGATGAGGACCGGAATGAACGAAGCCGAGAGGTTCCCCTCGCCGAGGAGCACCCGAACGAGATTCGGCGCCTTGTACGCGGCGATGAAGGCCGAATACGCAGGCGAGCGCCCGAAGTAGAATGCCACGACCTGCTCGCGGACGAGGCCGAACACGCGGCTGACCCCGATCCCGAACATGACGACGAGCGTGGCGTGGGCGGACCCTCGCGTCGGCGGGGGCTGGGACGCGACCACCTTCGGCGGACCTCCTCTGGGAATCGGGGAGTCGAGCGGCCCCAAGATAGCGGGGCCTGCAGCCCTTCGGCTGCCTCGAAGCCGCGGGGCTGCAGGGTGCAGGTGAGGTCGATAGATGCAAGTCGTTGTGCAGCAACATATTGCTTTTATGGCACGAAGGGTGCTTTTACGGTCTGGCGGAGACCATTCAACGTCGATCTTCCCGCCCGCCGGAGGCCCCATGAACACACGACTACCGATCCTCTTCGCCGCACTGGCGTCAGCGATCCTCGCCGCCGCTTCCGCGATCGCCCAGACACCCCCCGTTCCGCCCGACTCGCTCGCCGCGCTCGAATCGCTCACACGCTGCGTGGAGGCCGCCGACGCGAAGCGCCAGCCCGAGGCATCGGCCGCGGCGGATACCGCGTGGAGCGGCCTCGAATCGTGGCGCGAAGCCCGGCCCGAGGATCCGAGTCCGCTGGTCGGGCAAGCCCGCGTGCTCCTCCAGTGTCGCCTCCCATTCGCACCCTACATGGAGCAGGGCGCGCTCTCGGCCCGCGCCAGCGAGATCCTGCGGAGCGCGCTCGAGCTCGATGCCACGCATTGGGAAGCCCGCTACACGCTCGGCCTCAATTACTACTACAACCCCGAGTTCATGGGCCTCACCGACGATGCGATCGTGGAGTTCGAGACCCTTCTGGAGCAGCAGGGCGATCGCGCGGACTTTCCCGAGATGGCCGGACCCTACGTGTTCCTGGGGGATCTCTACCTTCGCGTCGGGCGGCCTGCGGATGCGCGCGCGACCTGGGAGCGCGGGGCAACGCTGTTTCCCGACGACTCTCGGCTCGGCGAGCGACTCGCGGGCGCGAGCGACGCCGATACTTCGGACACCGGAGGGGTCGACTCGACGGACGCTGACTCCACCGCCTCGCGCGACGTCGATTATTCCATGGAGCCCCTGATCGCGCTCGCGGAGGGCGGCTACGCGATGGACGACGCCCGTCCGCAGGCGACCCTCAGCCGCGTCGACGTCTACACGGCTCCCGGCGGCACCGCGGATATCCTCCAGGTCTTCCAGATGATGCCGGGCGTGACACGCGCTTCCGAAGGGAGCGATCTCTACGTGCGAGGCGGGGATCCCGCCGAGGCCCCAGTTTTCCTGGAGGGCGCACGGCTCTCCTACGCCGGCGTCTTCGAGACGCTGCATGGCGGCCTCTTCGGAATCCTCGATCCGTCCGTGCTCCGCCGCGCCTACTTCTCGAGCGGCGGCTTCTCGGCGCGCTACGGTGACGCGCTCTCCGGCGTCGTCGACCTGGAGACCGACGGCGCTCCGACCCTCGATCAGGCACGCCTCGGGCTCAACTTCGTCGGCGGCGGAACGACCTACCGAAGTCCGCTCGGCCGCCGAGCGGGGTTCTGGGCCACCGTCCGCGCCACCGACACCTCGCTTCTGGACGTGCTCCACGGCGACCGCGACGAGTATCCGACCTCGCCGCGCGCGCTGGAAGGCGCCGCGGCCGCCACGTTCACTCCGCGGCCGGGACTCCGGCTCAAGGCCTTCGCGCTCGCCGAGGGCGACGTGGCCGCGCGCGAGATCGACGCGATCGGCTGGCGCGGGCCGTTCGAGAGCCGCGGGCGGACCACCCTGGGGCTGGTCTCGGCGCGTGCCCTATCGGGAAGTGCCGCGGCGGGGCTGCGCGCGACGGCGTCGTGGACGCGACGGTCGAGTGCGTTCGCATTCGGGGTCCTCGATCGGGAGCGGGAGGACGAGCGCGTGGCCGTGAGGCTGGAGGCCGATCTCGGCGCCACCACGACCCGCCAGATCCGGTTCGGCATCGAAGGCGCGCACCTGACCGGGATGGCCGAGGGGCGCGAGCCAACCACCGAGAAGGTTGCGCCCGGGTCGCCATCGAGACCCCTCGACGATTCCGCCGATGCCACCTCGCACACCGGCGGGTTCGTCGAGGCCGAGTTCCGACCGGTTCCGACCGTGGCTCTGGTGGCTGGCCTGCGCGCCGATCGCCTCCCGGGCGAGAACGAGCTGACGCTCGATCCGCGGATCGCGCTCGCCCTCCGGACGGGCGACTGGACCTGGCGGCTCGCTGGCGGCACGTTTCAGCAGGGCCGCTGGCGCGTGGGATACGACCTGCCGGACGGCGGCACCCCCGCGGGGATCCCGCGCCGCGCTCGCCATGCTGCATTCGGGGTCGAGCGCGAGGGGCGGCCGGCGGTCAAGGTCGAATCGTACGTCAAGTCGTACGACCGCTACGTCTCGGAGGACGGAGCGCTCGACATCGAATCCGGGCGCGCGCTGGGGGTAGACGCGCTCGTGCGCTGGTCGCAGACCGAGCGCTGGGGCGGCTGGATCGCCTACTCGCTCCTCGATGGTACGATCGACGTGGCCGACGTCGGGCGGGTCTCGTCGGAGGTCGACGTCACGCACTCGCTGACCGCGGTCGGCATGGTCACGCTCGGATCCTGGCAGCTCGGAAGCACGGCTCGCTACGCGAGCGGACGGCCGCACACGCCGGCCGTCGGTTCGACGGGCGCCGAGGGGTTCCCCGAGCCCGTCTACGGCGACCCGTTGTCCAGCCGGCTTCCCGACTATTTCCGGCTGGACGCGAGAGTCACGCGGTTCCAGCGGGTGGGCGGGCGCTTCGCGGTCTTCTACCTGGAGGTCCTGAACGTGCTCGATCGCGAGAACGCCTCGGCGATCGTCTACGACGCCAACTGGGAGAACCCACGCATGGTGGGATCGGTGTTCGACGGCCGAATGCTGGTTGCTGGCGTGGAGCTCGAGATCCTGTGAGCACGGACCGGGCGACCGCGACCGCGCGATGAGCAACATCCTGCCGGCCGCGATCGCGTTCCTCGCGCTCGGAGCCAACCTCGTAGGCACGTCCTTTCTGCTTCTCTTCGAGCCCCACAACCGTGCGCTGCGGTGGTACGCGGTCTTCGAGCTCGACATCATGGTTTGGCTGGCGCTCCAGGGCTGGGCCCTTGCGACCGACGATTTGACCCCCGCGATCCGCTTCGCCTACGCGGTGTCGGTCCATCTGCTTCCCGCACTGTTCGTCCTGGACGCACTGGTCGACATCTATGACATCGGGCGCCGCGCGATCGTCGGCATGCTCGCGCTTGCTGTCGTAACCGCTCCCCTGACCGTGGGCTCTTTCCAGGATGCGGCCCCCCAAGGGTACGAAATCGCCGCCATCGCATGGCAGATAGCAGGCTGGGGCCTGGCGTCCATTCTCCATGTGCGCCGCGAGGTACCGGCTTCGTTCCAGGGCGCGCGCAAGAAGACGCGCATCCTGGTGCTGGGGTTCCTCGTCGTCGTCGTCCCCCTTTCGATCATCCTCGGCTTTCTGACCGCCGACTCGTTCTTCATCTACGCGATGCCGCTGATCACGGTGGTGGTTCAGATCGCGATGTTCGTCGGGGTGACCCAGCTCCGCTTCTACGACATCGAAGCGCGCTCGGCGCGCCGCGGCGAGCTGGCGACGGACGCAACCTCGCTCCAGCGTCAGGCAATGGTCGGCGAGCTCACCGCGTCTTTCGCTCACGAGGTCCGGAATCCTCTGACCGGCGTGCGGTCGCTGGCGCAGCGGCTCGCCGAGGACGAGGTGGACGATCCCACGCGGCGCCGGTATGCGGAGGTGATCGTCCGCGAGGTGGGCCGCGTGGAGCGGATCGTAGCCGACCTGCTGGGCGTCTCCAGGAGAGGCGCGGCGCGTCCGCCGGAGACCGGCCCCACCGAGCTCGCGCCTCTGTTCGACGACCTGCGCATCCTCCTCGGGCCACGTGCGGATCGATCGAAGGTCGAGGTTCGCGCCGACGCCGGCGAGCTGCGTGTTTCCGCCTCGCGGGAGATCCTCGCGCAGGTCCTGCTCAACCTGCTCCTCAACGCCATCGAGCATTCGCCTGCCGGCGGCCGCGTCGACCTGAGCGCGACGCCCGACGGCGAATCGGCGGTGATCGCAGTTCGCGACCAGGGGCCCGGGGTCCCCGCGGCCGATCGCGAGCGGATCTTCGCACCTCTCTACAGCCTGCGCGGCGGGAGCGGGCTCGGCCTCGCCGTCGTGCGCCGGATCGCGGACGAGTCGGGCTGGAGGGTCGAGGTCGCAGACGCCGCCGGGGGCGGCGCCGAGTTCCGCCTGCGTGTTCCCATGGCGGACGCGCGCGCGCGCAGCAGCGTCGCATGAGGATCCTCGTCGTCGATGACGAGGAGGCGATCCGGCTCGCGCTCGGGGAGCTGCTCCGC
>DASRVB010000002.1:0-2731 GCA_035687725.1 Gemmatimonadota bacterium | reverse complement strand
GGAGCTGCGCGCGGTCCTGCGGCGACACCCGGCCTGACGTGAGGGCGCGAGTCGCGATTCGAGCCCCGGTCGTGGCGCTCGCGTGGGCATCTGCCGCGGCCGGGAGCCTGGCGCAGGAAGGAAGCCCTCCGGCGGTGGGGGGGACACGGGGCCGCCTCGTCGTGGAGGCGCCGGGCGGCCGATCCGTCGCCTTCCACCACGCCCGCGCGGACTCCGCGATCGTGGCGCTCCTGGCGGAGAGGGCCGGCGGCTTCGTGCCGCCGCCCGTCGCGCCGCTCGATCTTCCCCCCGACACGATCGACGTCGTCATCGCTTCGAACGAGGCCGAATTTTCCGCGATGACCGGCGGCAGGGCACCCGACTGGGGCCTCGCGGTGGCGTTTCCGCAGCTTCGCCGCATCGTCATGCGGTCCCCGAGGATCACGGGCGAGGTCGACGTCGACCCGGCCATCGTTCTGCGGCACGAGCTCGGCCACGTGTACCTGGGCGTTGCGCTGGGGAGCGGAGAGGGGCAGATCCCGCGGTGGTTCCACGAGGGGTTCGCCGCGCTCTACGCCGATGAGTGGCGGTGGGTGGATCCCTACCGGCTGGCGTGGGCGCGGATCTCGGGGACGCTCGTGCCGCTGGCCGACCTCGGGGGAAGCTTCCCGGGCGACCCGTCGGTCGCGTACGTCCAGTCGATGGCGGCCGTGCGGGGACTGGAGCGACGCGGCGGTGCGGAGGGTCTGGGGCAGCTGATCGGCCGGATGCGCGAGGGCGCTACGTTCGATCAGGCGGTGCGCGGAACCTACGGTCTCACGCTGGATCAGTACTACGCCGAATGGGAGTCGGAGCTCGGCAGGCAATACGGCTGGGCGGTGGCGCTGACGGGTCAGGAGGGGCTGTGGGTCGTCCTCGCCGTCCTGGTCCTCGGGCTGTACTGGCTCCGGCGGCGCGGCATGCGGCGTGAGATCGACGCGCGGATCGCGCGCGAGGATCGCGCGCTGGGCGAGCCGGGCGACCATTCGCTGGGCGCCGAGGAGTGGGAGCGGTACTGGGAGTGGGACGACGAGGAGTGGAAGGGTGAGGGGTAGGAACCCGAATGCGGATCGGAGAATGCCATGATCGGATGGAGGTCCCACGCGACCTGTGCGGTTCTCCTGTCGCCCTTGCTCCTGTCGCCCGGTAGGCTGCTCGGGCAGGTCAGCCCGGGCGCGGGGGAGAGGGCTGAAGCTTCGGCGGTCTACCTGGCGATTTCCGACGAGTACCGGATACCCGGTCTGGAAGATCGGCTATTCTCCCCCGACGAGTACTGGGAGGCGGTCGGCCTCGTGCTCGACGGGGAGGACCGAGCCGGCCGGGTCGAGGTGGCCGAGCTGGGACGGTCCGTGGAGGGGCGCCCGATCCGTGCCGTCACGCTGGGGCAGGGGCCCGTGTCGGTCCTCCTCTGGTCGCAGATGCACGGGGACGAGTCGACCGCTTCGATGGCGCTGGCCGACATCATCCGGTGGTGGGCGGCGTCGCCGGATGACGACCCGCTACGCCGCCTCCTCGCCGACCGGCTCACGATCACGATGATCCCCATGCTGAATCCCGACGGGGCCGAGCGCTTCATCCGCTACAATGCCCTCGGCGTGGACGTGAACCGCGACGCGCGCAGGCTCGCCACGCCGGAGGGGCGGATCCTCAAGGCCTTGCGGGACTCATTGCAGGCGGACTTCGGATTCAACCTCCACGACCAGGGCACGCGCACGGCCGGCCCGGAGGGGAAGCTGGTAGGCATCGCCCTGCTCGCCCCCGCGGCCGACGAGGAGCGCTCGTGGGGGCCCGTGCGCCAGCGGGCGCGACGGTTGGCGGGCGTCAGCGCGGCCGCCCTCCAGGGGGAGATCCCGGGGCGGATCGCGCGCTACGACGACGCCTTCACGCCGCGCGCGTTCGGCGACAACATGCAGCGCTGGGGGACGAGTACCGTGCTGATCGAGAGCGGCGCGCTGCCGGACGATCCCCAGAAGCAGGAGCTCCGGCGGCTCAACGTGCTGGCGATCCTCGCCGCGCTGCAGTCGATCGGCGACGGGTCGCTCGAGATCGCCTCCACCGCGCCCTATGACGACCTTCCGATGAACGTCGACATCGAGAACGATCTGCTGCTCGTCGGCGGGCAGGTCGTGATGGGGGACAGAACAGCGTATCCGCTGGATGTAGCGATCGTCTACGACGACGCCGTGGCCCGCACCGGTCCCCGCTATGGAGAGATCGGAGACCTCACTGGCATGCGGGCGGTGGAGACCGTGGACGTGACGGGACTCTATCTTCATCCCGAGCTCGACGGCGGCATCCTCCGCCGTGGCGGCGAGGTCCGGCTATCGGTGCGGCGCGGCACGGATCCCGATAGCGAGCTGGTGCGGAGGATACCGGCCGGCGTCGAGGACTGAGGAGCGAGGCCATCTCGCGGGGGGGAACTCGCGGGGTGGGATGGACGCCTTCGGCGCCATCCCTTCGCTCACCGCGGGGCGTTCCGCCATCCCCCCGTTCCGACGAGGTCCTTCGGACCGGACGATCGACGCCGCCGGAATCCGGCGAGCGAGCTCGACCTCCTTCCGGCGTCGTCGATCGCCGCGACTTCGTCGCTACTCGTCGGACGGGGGAATGGCGGAGGGGGTGGGATTCGAACCCACGATGGGGTTTCCCCCATTCTGGTTTTCAAGACCAGTGCCTTAAACCGCTCGGCCACCCCTCCGCGAATGAAGATCGC
>DASRVB010000001.1:0-2460 GCA_035687725.1 Gemmatimonadota bacterium | reverse complement strand
CGGGGCGCTCGCCGCCGGGAGCCGCGAGCCCGAGACCGGCGCCACGATCGCGCTCGGCGACGCGCTCGGCTACCCCGCGCCCGTGACCACGTGGGTGTCGACGGGACAAACCCCGACCATCGAGGAGCTGGTGGTCGCCATGGAGGAGAGAAATCAATGACGATCGAATCCCGAAGGAGCATCTGGATCGCGGCCGGGGTGCTGGCACTGGTCTTTCTGGCGGGCGGGCTGGCCGGTGCGGCGATCTCGCTCTTCGCGCGCCGGCCCGCGTTCCCGCATCACGCCACGATGGAGCGGATCGCCCTGCCCGACGTCCCGCCACCTCCGCACGGCCCCGGCGCGGTGTTCTACAAGCGGCTCGGCAACGAGTTCGGCGCGGAGCTCGGTCTCGACGACGAGCAGGCGGTGCGCGTCGACAGCCTGATGGAAGTGCAGCGCCAGAAGGCCGACTCCCTGCTCGAGTCGATGCACCCCCGTCTCAAGGCGCTCATGGATTCGACGAACGCCGACATCGAGGCGCTCCTGACGGAGGATCAACGCGAGCGATTCCGCGAGATGCAGACCCGCCGCCATGAGGTGCTGATCCGGCGCCGGAGTCTCCTCCCGCCCGTTCCACCGGATTCGCCGGAGCGGAGAATGGAGAGCGAGGAGGAGCAATGAGAGTTCCGCTCGCGCTGGTGATCGCCGCATGCGTCTTGGCCCTGTCGGCAGTGGCTCCACCCGGTGCACGCGCGCAGATCGACCTGCCGGACACTCCCGCCGGTCGTCGCGCCGCGGAAATGCTCCGCCTGACGGTCGAGGGCGACGACGCGGCGCGGCGGGCCCTGATCGCGGAGGGGTTCTCGTCCTCTCTCCGCGACGCCTTCCGGATCGAGGAGCACCTGCGGATCCAGGCCGAAATGCAGCGCAGGTCCGGCGGGTACGACGCCGTCGAGATCCGGGACTCCGACCCGTTCGCGATCCAGGTCCTCGTGCGAGCCCGGAATGGCGGCGAGCTCCGCATGCTCACTCTGCGGACCGAGGCCGAGCCGCCGCACCGGATCGATGGCATGGGCATGCGGCCGCTGACGCCGGCGGATGGCATCGACGTGCCCTCCGTGCCCGAGCGCCTCCTTTCCGATGACGAGATCGCGTCGCAGCTCGGCGAGTATCTCGATCGGCTCGTCGCCGCCGACGGCTTCTCCGGGTCCGTGCTCGTGGCGCGCGCGGGCCGGCCGATCTTCGAGCGCGCCTACGGGGAGGCGAGCAAGAGCTACGGCATCCCCAACGCCGTGGACACGAAGTTCAACCTGGGCTCCATGAACAAGATGTTCACCGCGGTCGCCGTCGCGCAGCTCGCCGAGCGCGGGGTCCTCTCGTGGGACGATCCGATCGGCAAGTGGCTGGGCCCGGACTGGGTGCGGCCCGAGGTCGGCGAGAAGGCGACGATCCGCCACCTCCTGACCCACACCTCCGGTCTCGGGAGCTTCTTCAACGACGAGTTCATGCGCTCGAGCCGCGGGCTCTACCGCGACCTCGACGCCTGGAAGCCGATCGTCTCCGAAGACTCGCTCGCATTCGAGGCGGGCACCGACTGGGCGTACAGCAACACGGGGTTTCTGCTCCTCGGCGTGATCGTCGAGAAAGCGAGCGGCGAGTCATACTACGACTACGTGCGCGAGCACATCTACGAGCCCGCGGGGATGACCGGGACCGACGCGTACGAGGTCGACGCGGTGGTGCCCAATCTCGCGCAGGGCTACGAGCGGATCGAGACCGAAGGCGCCGTCACCTACCGCTCGAACGTCTTCGAGCACACGGTCCGGGGCGGGCCGGCCGGCGGGGGTTACTCGACGGCGCCCGATCTCCTGGCGTTCTCCCGCGCGCTGGGCGATGGCCGTCTCGTCGCTCCCGAGACGGCCGCCCTGATCACGACCGCCAAGCCCGAGGCCGCGTCGCCCGACTACGGGTACGGCTTCCAGCAGTGGGAGGACGGTCGGGTGTTCGGACACACGGGAGGGTTTCCAGGAATCAGCGCGGCGCTCATGATCGACCGCGAGACCGGGGACGTCGTCGTCGTCCTCAGCAACTACGGCCGCGCGTCGAGACCGGTCAGCGACTTCGCACGCGAGCTGCTCGCGGCCGGTCGCGAGGGCAGCGGCGACGCGCGCTAAGGGGCGGGCTCGGCTCCGCCTCTATCCGGCGGCGGCTCCCACTGGAGCCATAGGGCGATCACCCAGAGGGCCAGCGCGAGGAAGTGGAGCGCCTGGGACGCGGGGCGCTCCGGCGCGAAGGCGACGAAGAAATCGCGCACCGCGTCGGCGGAAGCGCCGAGCCGCACCGGTCCCCAGTTCGGGAGCCCGGAGCGCGCCCAGAACACGGGAACGAGCGCGAAGCGGATGACCGCCAGGATCACCGTGACTGTGCCGAGCGCGAGCACCGCGCCTTCGCGGTCACGGCGGCTGACGATGATCCCGGCCC